>JANZZL010000120.1 GCA_026419405.1 Paracoccaceae bacterium
GCCGCTACCCTGACCTACGTCGACCGCGCGGCGAAGGGCCGTCAGCCGCATGCGTGCGCACGAGGTCCCGGTTCATCGTCAGGCAGCGGGTTCGGGGGAGTGCTATCGCGCGGTCTTGGGTACACAGCGGGAGGGGATCAGGGGCGAGGGATGGCCTGCACCGGTCCGCCCCTCGTGCTCACCCTCCCAGCCGCTGCCCATGCTCGCGTGTGGCGTGGAAACCCACGCGCGGCCACTTCTCCATGGTGAGTTCCAGGTTGTAGCGGTTGCTGGCGAGATAGACCGGGTTGCCGTCCACGTCGGTGGCCAGGCGGTGGCCATGTTCGCGCTCGAACTGGCGGCGCATGGCCTCGTCCGGGAAGCTGAGCCAGCGGGCGGTGTGGATGTCGGCGGGGGTATAGACCGCCTCGGCCTTGTACTCGGTGCTGAGGCGATGGGCGACGATCTCGAACTGCAGCGCCCCCACCGCCCCCAGCAGCAGGGCACCGCCCGGCTGCTCGAAGACCTGGATAGCCCCTTCCTCGCCCAGCTCCTTGAGCCCCTGTCGGAGCTGTTTCGACTTGAGCGGGTCGCGCGGCCGCACGTTGCGGAAGAGCTCCGGGGCGAAATAGGGGATGCCCTTGAACTGCAGCCGCTCGCCTTCGGTGAGCGTATCGCCGATCTGCAGCTGCCCGTGGTTGTGGATGCCGATGATGTCGCCGGCGACCGCCTCCTGCATATGCGTGCGTTCGTTGGCCATGAAGGTCAGCGCCTGCATGATCTTCATCTCGCGGTTCAGACGCAGGTGCTGCACCTTGAGCCCCGGCGTGTAGCGGCCGGAGCACACGCGCAGGAAGGCGATGCGGTCGCGGTGCCGCAGGTCCATGTTGGCCTGGATCTTGAAGACAAAGCCGGTGAAGGCGCCCTCCGTCGGCTCCACCCGGCGCACGCCGGCATCGCGCGGCTGCGGCGGCGGGGCCCACTCGACCAGGGCCTGCAGCACCTCGCGCACGCCGAAGTTGTTGATGGCCGAGCCGAAGAGCACGGGGGTCTGCCGGCCGGCGAGGAAGGCGGTGATGTCGAAGGGGTGGCTCGCCGCCCGGATCAGCTCCACCTCCGCGCGCAGGGGGCCCACCTCCATGGGGAAGCGGCGGTCGAGCTCCGGGTCGTGCAGGCCCGTGATCCGTTCCACCGCACCCTGGGCGTGCGCCTCACCGGGGGTGAACAGCAGGGTGTGGTCGTGCAGCAGGTGATACACCCCGCGGAAGGCCTTGCCGCTGCCGATCGGCCAGGTGACCGGCGCACAGTCGATCCTGAGCACCGCCTCGATCTCCTCGATGATCTCGACGGGCGGACGCACCTCGCGGTCCAGTTTGTTGACGAAGGTGATGATGGGGGTGGCCCTGAGCCGGCAGACCTCCAGCAGTTTCACGGTCTGCGCCTCCACCCCTTTGGCCGCGTCGATCACCATCACCGCGCAGTCCACGGCGGTGAGCACGCGGTAAGTGTCCTCGGAGAAGTCCTGGTGGCCGGGGGTGTCGAGCAGGTTGATGACATGACCGGCGTACTCGAACTGCATCACCGAGCTGGTGACCGAGATACCGCGCTGCTTTTCCACCTCCATCCAGTCCGAGGTGGCGTGGCGCGCGCTCTTGCGCGCCTTGACCGTGCCGGCCAGCTGGATCGCGCCGCCGAACAGCAGCAGCTTCTCGGTGAGCGTGGTCTTGCCCGCGTCGGGGTGGGAGATGATGGCGAAGGTACGGCGGCGCTGCACGGCGCGCTGCAGGTCGGTCATGGCGGGGCTGGACATCGGGTCGCGCTGCTCAAATGGTGCATGATACGACGAAAAAGGGCCGCCCATCGGGCGGCCCGCTCAGCGCGCTGCGGTCAAGCCAGACCTCAGCGCCGGCGCTTGAGATCGAAGCGGTCCAGGTTCATCACCTTGTGCCAGGCGGCGACGAAGTCGTGCACGAACTTCTCGCGCGCGTCGTCGGCGCCGTAGACCTCGGCCACGGTACGCAGCTCGGCGTTCGAGCCGAAGATGAGGTCGGCGCGCGTGGCGGTCCATTTCAGCGCACCAGTGGCGCGGTCACGGCCCTCGAAGACCTCCTGGTCGGCGTCGATCGGACGCCACTCGGTGGACATGTCGAGCAGGTTGACGAAGAAGTCCGTGCTGAGCACCCCCACCCGCTCGGTGAACACCCCATGCCGGCTGCCGCCGTAGTTGGCGCCCAGCACCCGCATGCCGCCGATGAGCACGGTCATCTCCGGCACGGTCAGGGTCAGCAGCTGCGCCCGGTCCACCAGCAGGGCCTCGGTGGGCACGCTGCAATGCGCCTTCAGATAGTTGCGGAAGCCGTCGGCATAGGGCTCCAGCACGGCGAAGGACTCCACGTCGGTCTGCTCCTGGGTGGCATCGGTGCGGCCGGGCGAGAATGGCACCTCGATCGGGTAACCCGCATCGCGGGCGGCCTTTTCCACCGCTGCGCAACCGGCCAGGACGATCAGGTCGGCAACCGAGATCTTCTTGCCCCCCGGGGCGCTGGCGTTGAACTCACACCGGATGCCCTCCAGCACCTCCAGCACCCGTGCCAGTTGCGCCGGCTGGTTGACCGCCCAGTCCTTCTGCGGGGCGAGCCGGATGCGCGCGCCATTGGCCCCGCCGCGCTTGTCCGAGCCGCGGAAGGTGGCGGCTGAAGACCAGGCGGTATACACCAGCTCGCTCACGGTCAGGCCGCTGTCCAGCACCCTGCGCTTGAGCAGGGCGATGTCGTCCGCCTCGACCAGCGGGTGGTCCACCGGCGGCACCGGGTCCTGCCAGATCAGGTCCTCGGCCGGCACCTCGGGCCCGAGGTAGCGCACCTTCGGACCCATGTCGCGGTGGGTCAGCTTGAACCAGGCGCGCGCGAAGGCATCGGCGAACTCGGCCGGGTTGGCGTGGAAGTGGCGCGAGATCTTCTCGTAGGCCGGATCGGCGCGCATCGCCATGTCGGCGGTGGACATGAAGATCGGCACCCGCTTCGAGGGATCCTCGGCATCCGGCGCCATGTCCTCGGGGCGGATGTCCTTCGGCGTCCAGACCCAGGCGCCCGCCGGGCTCTTGGTCAGCTCCCACTCGTAGCGGAAGAGCACGTCGAAGTAGCCCATGTCCCACCGGACCGGGTTCGGCGTCCAGGCGCCCTCGAGCCCGCTCGTGATCGTGTCGCGGCCCTTGCCCTTGCCGTAGGTGCTGAGCCAGCCCAGGCCCATCGCCTCGATCGGCGCGCCCTCGGGTTCGGGGCCGACATGGCTTGCCGGGCCCGCGCCGTGCATCTTGCCGAAGGTGTGCCCGCCGGCGGTGAGCGCCACCGTCTCGTAGTCGTTCATCGCCATGCGGGCGAAGGTCTCGCGGATGTCCCGCGCCGAGGCGAGCGGCTCGGGCTTGCCGTCAGGCCCCTCGGGGTTGACGTAGATCAGGCCCATCTGCACCGCGGCGAGCGGGTTCTGCAGCTCGCGATCGCCCGAATAGCGGCTGTTGGGCTTGTCGGAGGTGGCGAGCCACTCCGCCTCGGGACCCCAGTAGATGTCCTGCTCGGGCTCCCAGACGTCCTCGCGTCCGCCGCCGAAGCCGAACACCGGGCCGCCCATCGACTCGATGGCGACGTTGCCGGCCAGGATCATCAGGTCGGCCCAGCTGATCGCGTTGCCATACTTCTTCTTGATCGGCCACAGCAGGCGGCGGGCCTTGTCGAGGTTGCCGTTGTCCGGCCAGGAGTTGAGCGGGGCGAAGCGCTGCGAGCCCGAGCCCGCGCCGCCGCGGCCGTCGCCGGTCCGGTAGGTGCCGGCCGAGTGCCAGGCCATGCGGATGAACAGCCCGCCGTAGTGCCCGTAGTCGGCCGGCCACCAGTCCTGGCTGTCGGTCATCAGCGCGTGCAGGTCGCGCTTCAGCGCGTAATAGTCGAGCTTGCGGAAGGCCTCGGCGTAGTTGAAGCTGCTCCCCAGCGGGTTCAGTGCCGGCGGGTTCTGGTGCAGGATCCCGAGGTTGAGCTGGTTCGGCCACCAGTCGCGGTTCGACCGCGCGCCGAGCGACGCATGTGCGACCGGGCACTTGCCCGCGCCTGGATTGTCGTTTCCGTCCATCATCTTGGCCTCCACCTGTCTGTCGGATCGCTCGAACCGGCAGCCCGCCCGACGCAGGCCGGCCACCGATTTGGAATCATTCTAAACAATGGTGGCAGCGGCGCAAGCGGGATGCGCGGCTCTGTCGCAGGCGGCCGGCGGCAAGGGCGGGGCAGGGCGGAAGGGCCTACCGGCCGGCGCGGTTTGCGTGTAGGAACCCGACCGATGGAGTTGCCCATGCGCGATCTGAAGATCCCCGGCGAGCGCCACCCCGAGAAGGCGCACCGCCCCGACAGCGCCCAGCCGAAGAAGCCCGCCTGGATCCGGGTGAAGGCGCCGACGAGCGCGGGCTACCGGGCGACTCGCGACATCATCCGCGCGCACCGGCTGGTGACGGTTTGCGAGGAGGCCGGCTGCCCGAACGTGGGCGAATGCTGGAGCCAGGGCCACGCAACGATGATGATCATGGGCGAGATCTGCACCCGCGGCTGCACCTTCTGCAACGTCGCCACGGGCCGGCCGCAGGGGCTCGACCCGTTCGAGCCGGGGCGCGTCGCCCATGCGGTGGAGAAGCTCGGGCTGTCGCACGTGGTCGTGACCTCGGTGGACCGCGACGACCTGCCCGACGGCGGGGCCGAGCACTTCGCCCAGACGATCCGCGCGATCCGCCACCGCAGCCCCGCGACCACCATCGAGGTCCTGACTCCGGATTTCCTGAAGTGCGGCCCAGAAGCCCTTGAAAAGGTGGTTGAAGCCAGGCCCGACGTGTTCAACCACAACCTCGAGACCGTGCCGGGCCTCTACCCCGAGGTGCGCCCCGGCGCGCGCTACTTCCACTCGCTCAGGCTGCTCCAGCGCGTCAAGGAGCTCGACCCCGCGATGTTCACCAAGTCGGGCATCATGGTCGGCCTCGGCGAGGACCGGCAGGCCGTCCTCCAGGTGATGGACGACATGCGCTCGGCCGACGTGGATTTCCTGACCATCGGCCAGTATCTCCAGCCCACACCCAAGCACCACCGGGTGGCGCGCTTCGTCACCCCCGAGGAATTCGCGGCCTACGCGCAGGCGGCCCGGGGCAAGGGATTCCTGATGGTCTCGGCGACGCCGCTCACGCGCTCGTCCTACCACGCGGGGGAGGACTTCGCCCGGCTTCGCGCCGCGCGCCGGGCGCGGCTCGGGCAGGCCTGAGGCGCCGGGGCGCCCCGGCGCGCGGCGGTCGGTCAGAACGTCCAGCCGACCGAGAGGTTGTAGATCGCATCGCCGCCGTCGCCATCGGCCGCGCCCAGCTCGGCATAGGCGCCGCCGTGGAAGCGGTAGCGCATGTCGAGGCCGTAGAGCGCATCGCCGTCGATCGACATCAGGCTGCCGGTCAGGTCGATGCGGTCGGTGGGCATGTAGGTGACGTAGCCGCGCCAGCCCTCGCGGAGGCCCGTGAGGAAGGTGTTCCGGTCGAAGTAGGCCAGGCCCGCCCGGACCGGGGCCGATCCGCCGCTGAAGTCGGCCTCGGCCCCGACGATGTAGTCGGTCGCGCTGAAGCCGAAGCCGGTGTCGAGATGCTCGGCCGCGGCATAGACGCCAAAGGCCTCCACGCCGTAGCGCAGCACCAGGTCGGTGATGTCGGCCTCCGCGCCGACGTCCTCGTCGAAATGGTGCCAGGACAGGCCGATCGAGAGGTCGCCGAAGCGCCCGTCGTAGCGCAGCCCGACAGGGGCCGCGGTGTCGCCGGTCAGGTAGACGGTCTCGGCGAGGCTCTGCGTCATGTTGAAGGGGCTGGCCTCGAAGAACCGGATCCCGCCGATCGGCGGGAAGCGGATCATGTCGGTGAACACGGGCCGCGGGATGCCGACCGAGACCTTGCCGAAGCCGGTCGTCCAGGTCAGCGCCGCGTAGACCGCCATGTCGCGGTCATCCTCGGAGGCGGTTGCGCGCACCGCGGCGTCGAAGCCGAGCGAGGGTGCCGCGCCGAAGGCGCCCGTCCGCGTCGAGAAGGCGAGGTCGGCGTGCAGGAACGTCTCGTCGTCGTCACCCTCGAACAGGTATTCCAGTTCGGCATAACCCGTCAGGGTGCCGAAGCCGAGATCGGTCTGCGCCTCGGCCGCAGGCGGCAGGGCCGCCAGAAGGGTTGCGATCACCGGCATCGCGCAAGCCGGAAGCGGTCTGGGCATCGGTCATTCCTCGCGGGGCGGACGGTTTGCGGCGGCAGCATAGCGCGCGGCCGCGCCCGTGCCGAGCGGCGACCGGTCCGGCGGCCCGCGGGCACCGCCGGACTGTTGCCGCCGGGTATCAGGGCTGTGCTGCGGCCGCCGGGGCGTCGGCCTCAGAACTTCCAGCCGAGCGACACCTGGTAGGTCGTATCGAGATCGTCGCCGTCGGCGACGCCGAGGCCGGCGTAGGCGCCCCGGTAGAAGCGGTACGTCATGTCGATGCCGTAGATCGCGTCACCCTCCGCGACCAACAGGCTGCCGGTCAGGTCGATTCGGTCCGTCGGCATGTAGGTCAGATAGCCGCGCGCGCCCTGAACGTCGGCAAAGATGAAGGCGTCCCGGTCGAACAGCGCGGCGCCGGCACGGATCGGGGCCGAGCCGCCGGAGAAGTCGCCCTCGAAGCCGAGCAGGTAGTCGGTGTCGCTGGCTCCGCCACTGACATCGAGATGCTCGGCGGCAGCGTAGACCGCGATGCTGTCGAAGTCATAGCGCAGCACCACATCGTACACGTCGGCTTCGGTTCCGCCTTCGTCGAAGTGGTTCCACGAAACGCCCACAGAAAGGTCGCCGAAGCGACCATCGTAGCGCAGGCCCAGCGGCGGGTCGGTGTCGTCCGTGAGGTAGACCCGTTCGGCGATGCTCTCGGTCAGGCCGAGTTCGAGCTCGAACGTGCGGATGCCCCCGATCGGGGGAAACCGGATCATGTCTGCTATCGCCGGGCGCGGCACGCCGATCGAGACCTTGCCGAAAGCTGTCGTGTAGGTCAGTGCGCCGTAGATCGCATGGAAGCTGTCGTCCTCGGTCGCAAAGGCGCGGAGCGCTGCGTCGAAGCCAAGGGCCGGGGCCGAGCCGAAGGCACCTGCGGCGGTGGAGAATGACAGGTCGGCGTTGAGGAAGGTCTGATCGAAGTCGTCGTCGAAGACGTACTCCAGTTCAGCGTAACCGGTTGCGGTCCCGAAGCCCAAACTGACTTCGGCCTTTGCGGCGGCCGGAACGGCTGCGAGTGCGGCTGCGGCGGCAACGCGCAGGGCTGTGAAACGGGTCATCGGCGGATCCTCCAGAAGCCGCGTGTGTCCGCTTTCCTCGTAACGGAAGCGGACGGTCGCGCCGAGATGTTGCGTGCCGGCACCTCAGGGTTGTGCGCGAATGTTGCGGCGGCGCCGCAAGCGCGCACCGACGCTGGGGGGCGGCCCGCCGCTCAGAACTCGTAGCCGAGGCCGATGCTGTAGGCGTTGCCGTCGCTCGAGAAGGTGGCCCCGGCCCGGGCGTAGGCATTGCGCGTGATGCTGTATCTCGCGGCCAGGCCGGTGACGCTGTTGGCGTCGCCCGAGAAGCTCTGGAACGTGCCCGTCAGGCGGAGACGGCCGGTCGGCTCCCAGAACAGATGCGATTCCCAGGAGCGTTCCGTGTCGGTGCCGTTGCCGAACACGCGGTACGCGGTGCCGAAGCCGAAGGTGCCGTAATCGGCCGCCACCCCGACCTTGAAGCGCTGGAAATCGACGCCGCCGCGGTTGGCGTCGGAATTCTCGTAGGCGGCCGAGAACAGATAGTCCTCCCAGCGGAAGCTGCCCCCGAGGGCGAGCGCGGTGATGTCGAAGCCGTCGAGCTCGTAGGCATGCAGGCTCGCCCCGTAGCGGAAGGGCCCGGCGCCGCCGAGGTAGCTCGCGCCGAACTGGGCGCCGCCGTCGAGGAATTCCTCGACCTGCATCTGGCTTCTGAGCACGAAGTTGCCGAGCACGCCCTGAGCGTCGTTGTGGACCGAGCGCTGGAACAGGTCGTAGACCGAGCGCGGATTGCCGACCGAGAGCTTGCCGCCGTTCGGCAGATACCAGGTGCCCGCCCAGTAGAGGATGCCGTTGCCGCCCTCGTCCGAGCGCGCGGCGAAGGCGCCCAGATCGAAGCCGAGCGCGCCGCCGCCCGGCCGGAAGGCGAGGTCGAAGTCGCCGTAGAGACCGCCCTCGTCCTCGGCATTCTCGAACGAGGCATAGTAGAGCTCGACGAAGCCGGTGCCCTGATGGCCGCCGAGGCCCTCGCCGGCGGTTGCGGGAAGGGCGGCAAAGCCGAGCAGGGCCGCGGCAACGAGCGGACAGGCAGACCGGTTCATGAACTCAACCCAGTGGCAGACAGGCAGCATCCCGGGGGGCGAGCTTATCAGGGGCGGACCCGCGACGGGAACCCCCGCCACCCCCGCCCGCGGGGATCGGGCCCCGCCCGTGTCCTGAGGGTCACTCGGCCGGGGGCACGGCCTTGAGATAGGCCGCGATCGCGGCAAGATCGGCCTCGGGCAGGTTCGCGAGGTTGCGCACGACCTCGGCCATGTGCCCGCCGGCGGTGTCGAACTCGGGGGTGAAGCCGGTCCTGAGATAGGCGGCGATGTCGGCCTGCGACCAGGTGAGCCGGGCCGGCGTGATGTTCGGGATCGTTCCCGGCCCCGCGGGATTGGGGGCGCCGGCCAGCCAGCGCGCGGTCTCGAGCCCGCCGAGGGCGTTGCGCGGCGTATGGCATTCCCCGCAGTGGCCCAGCGCCTCGGCCAGGTAGCGGCCGCGCTCGATCTCGGGCGTCGCCGCCTCGGCCAGCACGAAGCCGCCGTCGCCGGCGTAGAGCAGCTTCCACAGCCCCAGGGCCCGCCGGATCGAGAAGGGGAAGCCGATCTCGTGCGGCGCCGAGGGCGTGGCATCGGGCGGCAGGGTCTGGAGGAATGCCCAGAGGTCGGCGATGTCCTGCGGCGTGGCGCGGACGTAGGAGGTGTAGGGAAAGGCCGGGTAGTAGTGTTCGCCCTCGGGCGAGACGCCGAGGATCATCGCCGCCGCGAAGTCCTCGAGGCTCCAGCCGCCGATCCCCGCCTCGGGATGCGGCGAGATGTTGGGCGCGACGAAGGTGCCGAAGGCCGAGGGCAGGCGCCGGCCGCCCGAGAGCACGAGCCGCGCCGCGTCGCGCGCCCCCTCGGCGGCATGGCACGAGGCGCAGCCGCCGGCCCAGAACACCAGCTCGCCCCGCGCCGCATCGCCGGCGAGCCCCGCGAGGCTGCCCGCGGGCAGCCGGCCGGGCGCGGTCAGCGCCCAGAGGCCGGCGACGGCAAGCGCCAGGACTGCGGCGATGGCGACAGGAAGGCGCATCGGCCCTCTCTCGGGCAGGGGCCGGCCGCGCGGGCGGTGCCTGCCGCCGCGCAGCCGGGCCGGGGCCTATTCCGGCGCGCGGTAGCTCTCGTGGCAGGCGCCGCAGGCCTGCCCGACCGGGCCGATCGCGCCCTGGAGCGCGGCGAGGTCGGTGCCCGCCGCCGCGGCGAGCGCGGTCACCGCCTCCTGGAAGGCCTTGGCCTTGGCCATCACGTCGTCGCCGTTCGTCCAGAGCGCCGGCAGCGCGCGCGAGCCCTCGACCTGGCCCTGCGCCGAGCCCTCGGGCCAGTAGCCCGCCTGGCTGAGCGAGGCGAGCGCGGCGATGTTGCCCGCCGCCTCGGCCGCGCGCCCGGCGTCGTACGCGATCTCGCCCTTGGCCATGCCGCCCAGCACGCCGAGGTTGAAGGCATAGAGCTGCATGTGCGCCTTGCGCGCCTTCACGGCGGCATCGACCGCGGATTGCGCGACCGCCGCACCGGCAAGGCCGAGCGCCCCGGCGGCGGCGGCGGCGAGGAGGCGGGAATTCCAGGTCATCGGCAGTCTCCCTGCTGGTCTGCGAGTTCCGTGGCGTCAGGATGCCGCGTGAGAAAAAACGTGACCATAGGCGAATTCTGCATGAAGCTGGCGAAAAGCTGCACACCCTCCCGCCATGTCGTGACGGCGAGCCGATGCACCGCGAGAACTGGGATGACCTGCGCTTCGTGCTGGCGGTGGCCGAGACCGGGTCGGTCAGCGCGGCGGCCCGGGCGCTGGGCGTGAACCACGCCACGGTCCTGCGCCGCGTCTCGGCCTTCGAGGACCGCCACGGGATCCGGCTCTTCAACCGCACGGCGACGGGCTACGAGGTCCCGCGCGACCGCGCGCGGCTGATCGAGGCGGCGCGCGAGGCCGAGGCGGCGCATCTGGCGGTCGCGCGGATCGTGGCGGGCGCGCGGGCGCCGCTTGCCGGGGCGGTGCGCGTGACCTCGACCGACACCTTCTGCGTGGCGGTGCTGCCCGCGGTGCTGGCGCGGCTCAGGGTGGAGGCGCCCGACCTCCGGATCGACCTTCTCTGCTCGAACGAGCATGCCGACCTCGCGCGGATCGAGGCCGAGATCGCCGTGCGCCCGGCGCCGCGGCTTCCCGACGAGCTCGTGGGCGAGGCGGTCGCCCAGCTCGGCTTCGCCCCCTACGCCCCCGCGGACCGCCCCGAGACCACCCGCTGGCTCGGCCTCTCGGGGTCGCTGACCCGCTCGCCCGCGGCGGACTGGATGCGCGCGCAGGCGGCGGGCCAGGCGCTGGCGGGCGCGGCCGACAGCTTCGTCGTGCTGCGCGAGATGGTGGCGGCGGGGCAGGGGCGGGCGGTGATACCCTGCGTGCTCGGCGACGGCGACCCGCGGCTGGTGCGGCTCGACACGGGCGGCGAACGGGTCAGCGTTCCGGTCTGGGTGGCCTCGCACGCCGACCTCGCCGATGCGCCGCGGCTCTCGGCCGTGCGCCGCCGGCTTGGCGCGGCGCTCAGGGCCGACGCGGCGCGGCTTGCCGGCGGCGCCGGCCTCAGGTGAAGCGCACCCTGCCGATGTAGGGCAGGTTGCGGTTGCGCTGTGCGAAGTCGATGCCGTAGCCCACGACGAACTCGTCGGGGATCTCGAAGCCGGTCCAGGTCGCCTTCACCGGCACCTCCCGCCGCGCGGGCTTGTCGAGCAGCGCGCAGACCTCCAGCCGCTTCGGCCCGCGGCTCCGCAGCAGGGTGACGACATGCCGCAGCGTGAAGCCGGTATCGACGATGTCCTCCACCACCAGCACGTCGCGCCCGGCGATCTCGCCCCGCAGGTCCTTCAGGATGCGGACCTCGCGCGAGCTCTCCATCGCGTTGCCGTAGGAGGAGGCCTCGAGGAAGTCCACCTCGACCGGAAGGTCGATCTCGCGCACCAGGTCGGCGATGAACACGAAGGAGCCGCGCAGCAGCCCCACGACGACGAGCTTGTCGGTGCCGCGGAAGGCCTCGGTGATCTCGCGGGCCAGCGCCTCGACCCGCGCCGCGATCGCCTTGGCCGAGATCATCTCCTCGACGACATAGGGCCGGTCGGGCATGGCGTCCCCTTGATTTCGCGGCCGCAGTCTACGAAATGGCGGGCCATTGTCACGGGGAAGACAGACCGGATGCCCAGCCACCGCGAGACGCGCGTCCTGCCCTGGACGGCGGCCGAGATGTACGATCTCGTCGCCGATGTCGCGCGCTATCCCGAGTTCCTGCCCTGGACGGCGGCCGCGCGGATCCGCAGCCGCACCGACCACGGCGACCACGAGGTGATGGAGGCCGATCTGGTCATCTCGTTCAAGGTCTTCCGCGAGCGCTTCGGCAGCCGCGTGACGCTCTGGCCGGCGCGCCGGCGGATCGAGACCGAGTATCTCGACGGCCCGTTCCGGCACATGCGGTCGTTCTGGCAGTTCTCCGACCGGCCGGAGGGCTGCGAGGTGGAGTTCTTCGTCGATTTCGAGTTCCGCAACGCCCTGCTCCAGAAGATCATCGGCGCGGTGTTCAACGAGGCGATGCAGCGCGTGGTGCGGGCCTTCGAGGAGCGCGCCGCCGCGCTCTACGGCCGCCGGCCGGCGGCCAACGCCTGACGCCGGCCCCGGCCTCGCGGGCGGCGTCGGGGGCGGGTCAGGGCGCCAGCGCCGCGAGCAGGAGGGCCAGCGCATGGTCGCGCGCGCGGGCGCGCACAACCGCCCGCCCGGCGGCGCCGAATTCCACCGTCTCGCTCCGGGTCGGCCGGCCGGCGGCGGCCAGCGCGAAGCAGACCCGGCCCTCGGGCTTGACCTCCGAGCCGCCGGGGCCGGCGATGCCGGTCACCGCCACGGCGAGCGTCGCGGCAGAGCGCGACAGCGCGCCCTCGGCCATCTCGCGCGCGACCGGCTCGGAGACCGCGCCATGCGCGGCGAGGGTCGCGCCCCGCACGCCCAGCATCGCCTGCTTGGCGGCGTTGGAATAGGTGACGAAGCCGCGGTCGAAGACATCCGAGGCCCCGGCGATGTCGGTGATCGCGGCGGCGACCATGCCGCCGGTGCAGCTCTCGGCCGTGGCGATGACGGCGCCGGCGGCGCGCGCCCGGGCCACGAGCTCGGCCGCCGCGCTCATGCGGCCGGCACCCCGTGCGCGATCGCCGCGCCGGCGATCACCGCCAGAGCGGCGAGGAGCCCGGCGATCACGTCGTCGAGCATCACCCCGAAGGCGCCGCCCCGGCGGTCGGCCCAGCCCACGGGCCCCGGCTTCCAGATGTCGAACAGGCGGAAGGCCAGGAAGGCCACGACCCAGCCGGGCCAGAGCGCCAGCACCGGCACGCCCGCGTGCGCCGCGCCGGCCGAGACCGGGAGGAGGGCGATCCACATCCCCGCGACCTCGTCGATCACGATCCAGGCCGGATCGGGGTCGGGGTCGGTGCGCAGCACCTGCCCGGTTGCCCACCAGCCGAGCGCGAGGACGAGGCCGACCGCGGTCGCCAGCGCCGGGAAGCCGCCCAGGGTGTGCAGCGCCCAGGCGACGGGCAGCGCCGCGAGCGAGCCCCAGGTGCCCGGCCCCGGTTGCAGGAAACCCGCGCCGAGGAAGGAGGCGAGAAGGCGGATCACGGCGCCACCAGGGTCGCACTCGCCATCGCCGCGATCCCTTCCCCGCGCCCGGTGAAGCCGAGCCGCTCGGAGGTGGTGGCCTTGACGCTCACGCGGCCGGGCTCGATGCCGAGGATCGCCGCGAGGCGCGCCCGCATCGCCCCGGCATGGGGGCCGATCCTCGGCTGCTCGCAGACGAGCGTCACGTCGCAGTTGGCCAGCCGGAAGCCGCGGTCGCGGGCGCGCCCGGCGGCATGGGCGAGAAAGATCTCCGAGGCCGCGCCCTTCCACTGCGGGTCGGCGGGCGGGAAGTGGCGGCCGATGTCGCCGTCGGCCAGCGCGCCGTAGATCGCGTCGGCCAGCGCATGCATGCCCACGTCGGCGTCGGAATGGCCGACCAGGCCGCGCCCGTGCGGCACGGCCACGCCGCAGAGCATGACATGGTCGCCGGGGCCGAAGGCGTGCACGTCGAACCCGGTTCCGGTGCGGATGTCCATCGGTCCTCCCAGGAGGCGTTCGGCCCGGGCGAAATCCTCGGGCAGGGTGATCTTGAGGTTCTCGGCCGCGCCGGGAACGATCGCCACCGCGATCCCGGCGGCGCGCGCCACCTCCACGTCGTCGGCCGCCCCGCCCGGATGGGCGCGGTGCGCGGCGAGGATCGCGTCGAAGCGGAAGCCCTGCGGCGTCTGCGCGGCCCAGAGGCCGCCGCGGTCCACCGCCGCCTCGACCAGGCCCTCGCGGCCGCGCCAGAGGGCATCGGTCACCGGCAGGCCGGGCGCGGCCGCCGCGTGGGTCTCGAGCGCGTCAAGGACACGGGCGATGAGGCCCGGCGGCACGAGCGGCCGGGCGGCGTCGTGGATCAGCACCCGCTCCACGCCCGAACCCGCCAGCGCCTCGAGCGCGGCGCGGACGCTTTCGGCGCGGGTCGCGCCGCCCGCGACCAGCAGCGCATCGCCGGCAGCGGCCTCGGCCTCGGCCCGGTCGTCGGGGTGGTGGACGAGAACCAGGCGGCCGAGCCCCGCCGCCCGGAAGGCCGCAAGCGCGCGGCCCGCCACCGGAACGCCGCCGAGCGGGCGCCACTGCTTCGGAACGCCGCCCCCGGCGCGGAGCCCGCGCCCTGCGGCAACGATGATGGCGGCGGTGGTCATGGCCGATCTCTACGGCGCGCCGCCGGGGGTGACAACGGGGCAGGGGCCCCGGCCGGTCAGGCGCGGCGGTCCACCACCGGCGCGAAGCCGCCCCACATCATCCGCATCCCGTCGAACGGCGGCTTGCGGCCGTGCATCGCCTGCATGCGCGGGTCCTCCATCATGCTGCGGTGCGCCGCCTCGCAGGTCTCGCGGTCGGGCCACTCCATCCAGGCGAAGACGACGGTCTCGCCCGCGGCGAGCTTCACGGCCATCGGGAACGAGGTCACGGTGCCGTCGGGAACGTCCACGCCCCAGTTCTCGCGCAGGGCAAGGCAGCCGTGATCGCGGGCGACTTCCCACACCGCCTCGGCAAGCGCGATGTATTCGGCCTTCCGCGCCTCGGGCACGGCAAGAAGGAAACCCTGCACGTAGCTCATGGCCGCGCCTCCTCCGCATGGCCCGGTCAGACTGCACCGGACGCGGCGTGGTCGCCAGCGGGAATCGCAGGCACACGGCCGGGCGGGCGCGGGCCGTGCTGCCCGGTGCGCGGCAGAATCCCGCCCGCGCTGCCCGAAAAACGGGCAACCGCCATGCGCCTCCGCGCCGCCGACGGCGTCGGCGTTGAAAGCGCCGGCCGGCCGGGTTAGGTCACGAAGGCGCACAAGGATTAGGCAATTGTCCATTCGAGCAGCGGAACTCATCGCCGGCCCGCCCGTGGCCCTCGCCCCGATGGCGGGCATCACCGACCTGCCGTTCCGCCGGCTGGTCGCCCGGTTCGGCTGCGGCCTGGTGGTGTCGGAGATGGTGGCCAGCCGCGAGATCCTGCGCGACGGGGCCGAGGCGCGGGCGCGGGCCGGGCTCGGCCTCGGCGAGGGGGCGACGGCGGTGCAGCTCGCCGGGCGCGACCCGCACTGGATGGCCGAGGCCGCGCGGCTTGTCGAGGGGCTCGGCGCGCGGATCATCGACATCAACATGGGCTGCCCCGCCAAGCGGGTGACGAACGGCCTGGCCGGCTCGGCGCTGCTGCGCGACCTGCCGCTGGCGCTGCGGATCATCGAGGCGGTGGTCGGCGCGGTCAGGGTGCCGGTCACGCTGAAGACGCGGCTCGGCTGGGACGCGGGCTGCCTCAACGCGGCCGAACTCGCCCGCCGCGCCGAGGCGGCCGGCGTGCGGATGATCACCATCCACGGGCGCACGCGGCAGCAGTTCTACAGCGGCCGCGCCGACTGGGAGGCGATCGCGGCGGTGAAGCGCGCGGTGCGCATCCCCGTGCTTGCCAACGGCGACATCACCGGGCCCGCGGCGGCGCGCGCCGCGCTTGCCGCCTCGGGCGCGGACGGCGTGATGGTGGGGCGCGGGGCGCAGGGCCGCCCCTGGCTGCCTGCGCTGATCGCCCACCGGGTCTTCGGCGCGCCCGCGCCGCGCATCCCGCAGGGCGCCGCCCTCGCCGCCATGGTCGCCGGGCACTACGAGGACATGCTGTCGTTCCACGGCGCCGCGCTGGGGGCGCGTCTCGCGCGCAAGCATCTCGCCTGGTACATGGACGCGGCGGGCACGCCCGCGCCGCTGCGCGCCGGGATCCTCACGGCGGAGAGCCCCGCCGAGGTGCTGCGCCGGCTGCCGCAGGCGCTTGCCGGCGAGGCGCTCGCGGCATGAGCGTCGATGCCGAAGCCGTCTGGGCCTCGCTGCCGCTTCCGGCCTTCGTGATCGGCGGCGACGACCGGATCGAGGCCCTCAACCCCGCCGCCGAGCAGTTCCTGAACGCCTCCGCGCGCAGCGTCGCGGGCCAGCCGGTCTGGGACCGGCTGCATGTCGATGCCCCGCTTGACGGCGCCTTCCGCCGCGTGCGGGAGAACCGCGCGCTGATCTTCGTCAACGACGTCGACGTGACCGCGGGCGAGCGTCCACCCTTCCACTGCTCGCTGCAGATCGCGCCGCTCGGCGACGACCCCGGCCGGATCCTCCTGACGCTCTCCTCGCGCGAGATCGCCGAGCGGCTGGAGCGGTCGCATTCGGTCAAGTCGGCGGCGAAGTCGGCGATCGGCATGGCCGAGATGCTGGCGCACGAGATCAAGAACCCGCTGGCGGGCATCACCGGCGCGGCGCAGCTTCTGTCGATGTCGCTCAAGGGCGCCGACCTGGAGCTGACCGACCTGATCGTCGCCGAGACGCGGCGGATCATGAAGCTGCTCGAACAGGTCGAGCAGTTCGGCAACCTCAGGCCGCCCGAGCGGCGCGCGGTGAACATCCACGACGTGCTCGACCGCGCGCGCAAGTCGGCGCTGGTGGGCTTCGCCGCGCACATGACCATCGTCGAGGACTACGACCCCTCGCTGCCGCCGACCTGGGCCGATCCCGACCAGCTTCTGCAGGTGTTCCTGAACCTGCTGAAGAACGCCGCCGAGGCGTCGCCGGGCGGCGGCACGATCCGGCTGCGCACCTTCTACGACCTCTCGCTGCGCCTGCGGCGCGCGGATGGCGGCGGGCTCTCGCTGCCGCTCGTCGTCGAGGTGGCCGACGACGGGCCGGGGATCCCGCCCGAGATCGCGGCGGACGTGTTCGAGCCCTTCGTCTCGGGCCGCGAGAATGGCACCGGGCTCGGGCTCGCGCTCGTGTCGAAGATCGTCTCGGAGCACGAGGGCTGGATCACGGTTGATTCGGTTCCAGGCCGCACAACCTTCCGAATATCGCTGCCGGTGGCCCCCCGGGGCGCGGCCGAAGGAGAGGAGACCCGCTGACATGGACGGCACCGTTCTCGTCGCCGACGACGACCGCACGATCCGCACCGTGCTGACCCAGGCCCTGACCCGCGCCGGCTGCAAGGTGCACGCCACCTCCTCGCTCGTCACGCTGATGCGCTGGGTCGAGGAGGGCAAGGGCGACCTCGTGATCTCGGACGTGGTCATGCCCGACGGCAACGGGCTCGAGACCCTGCCCAGGATCAGCGAGCGCCGGCCCGGCCTGCCGGTGATCGTGATCTCGGCGCAGAACACGATCATGACGGCGATCCAGGCCGCCGAGAAGGAGGCCTACGACTACCTGCCCAAGCCCTTCGACCTGCCCGACCTGATGAAGCGCGCGGCCCGCGCGCTCGAGGTCCGGCGCCGGGCGGCGGCGAAGCCGGCGGCGCGGGCCGAGACCGAGGCTGCGGGCAGCGACCTGCCGCTCGTCGGGCGCACGCCCGCCATGCAGGCGCTCTACCGCCTGGTGGCGCGGGTGATGAACACCGAGATGCCGGTGCTGATCTCGGGCGAGTCGGGCACCGGCAAGTCGCTGATCGCGCGGGCGATCCACGACTTCTCCGACCGCCGCACGCTGCCCTTCGTGGTCGCCCAGGCCGCCGACCTGCAGGGCATGGACGGCCCCTCGGCGGTTCTCGCCCGGGCGCGCGGCGGCACGCTTGTCTTCGACGAGGTGGGCGATTTCGACCCCGCGACCCAGGCCCGGATCGTGCGGATGCTCGACACGCTGTCCGACAGCGCGCCGCGCGTCATGGCGACCTCGCAGGCCGACCTGGTGCAGGCGATGGAGGCGGGCCGCTTCCGGCAGGACCTCTACTACCGCCTCGCCGGGGTGACGCTGACGGTGCCCTCGCTGCGCGAGCGGGTCGAGGACATCCCGCTCCTGGCCGAGCACTTCCTCGGCCGGACCGAACCGGGCGGCACCACCCGGCGGCTCCGGCCCGAGGCGCTCGAGCTGATCCGGGCCTATTCCTGGCCCGGCAACGTCCGCCAGCTCGAGAACACGATCCGCCGGCTGGCCGTCACCTCGGCCGACGAGGAGATCGGGCGCGCCGAGGTCGAGGCGGTGCTGTCGAACCAGCCGGCGATCGAGCCGCTGCGCGAGGGCGTCGAGGGCGAGAAGCTCTCGGCCTCGGTCGCCAAGCATCTCAAGCGCTACTTCGACCTGCACGGCGGCGTGCTGCCGCCGCCGGGCCTCTACCAGCGCATCCTGCGCGAGATGGAGCTGCCGCTGATCGAGATCGCGCTCGATGCCACCGGCGGCAACCAGGCGAAATGCGCCGACCTGCTCGGCATCAACCGCAACACGCTGCGCAAGAAGATCACCGATCTCGATATCCGCGTGACACGCCGCCGCAAGTTGATGTAAAACCGCAACAGAAGCGTGGCGCGGGAGACGCAGGCCCCGGCAGGAGCCACGCCAGGACGAGGCGGTTGCCGCGGCAGGCGGCACGAGATCGTGAGGCACAGGTGGCGAGCCCGGCGCGCAGCGCACCCTGGGAGCGTTTGAACCGTCTGCGCCGGCAGCGCCGGGTGCAGAACCTGGCGACGCTGGGGCTCGTGCTGCTCGGGCCGGTGCTGGCGGTGGCCACCTTCCTGCTGCTCGGCCCGCTCGACCAGGGGTCCGCCTCGGGCGCGCTGCGCTACGTGCTGCTGGCCGATCTGGTCTACATCCTCGTCGTCGCCGCGCTGGTGGCGATGCGGGTCGCCAAGATGATCGCGGCGCGCCGCGCCCGCTCGGCCGGCTCACGGCTCCACCTGCGGCTGACGAGCATCTTCGCCGGCATCGCCCTCGGCCCGGCGATCCTGGTGGCGGTGTTCGCCGCGATCACCGTCAACTTCGGGCTCGAGGGCTGGTTCTCGGACCGGGTGCGGGCGGTGGTGGGCAACTCGCTCGCCGCGGCCGAGGCCTACGAGGACGAGCACCGGCGCGACCTGGCCGCCGATGCCGAGGCGCTCGCCCGCTATCTCGAGGCCGCCCGCCGCCTGACGCCGCTGATCGGCGAGGGCGAGATCCGCCAGCTCCTGACCCAGGGGCAGGCGCAGATCCAGCGTGGCCTCAAGGAGGCCTACGTGATCGACGGCGCCGGCCAGATCCGGGCGCGGGGCGAGCGGTCCTACCTGTTCGACTACGAGCAGCCCGCCGCCGAGGACCTCGCCCGCGCCGCCGCCGGCGAGACCGTGATCATCGAGGACTGGGACATCAACGAGTTCCGCGCGCTGGTCGCGCTCGACGGCTACGTGGACCGCTTCCTCTACGTCTCGCGCGCGGTCGACGGCCAGATCCTGTCGCTGCTCGACGAGACCAAGGAGACGGTCAACCTCTACCAGCAGCTCGAGAGCGACCGCGGCCGGCTGCTCTTCGAGTTCGGGCTGCTCTACCTCGGGTTCGCCGTCATCCTGATCCTGGCCGCGATCTGGCTCGGCCTGTGGTTCGCCGAGCGGCTGTCGCGCCCGGTCGGCCGGCTGGCCGGCGCGGCGCAGCGGGTCGGCGGGGGCGACCTCGACGTGCAGGTGCCCGAGGAGGAGGGCGACGACGAGATCGCCATGCTCGGCCGGGTGTTCAACCAGATGACCCGGCAGCTCAAGGGCCAGCGCGACGCGCTGATCGAGGGCCACCGCCAGACCGAGGCGCGACGGCGGCAGTTCGACTCGGTGCTGTCCTCGGTGACGGCGGGGGTGATGGGGCTCGACGCCGAGGGCCGGGTGGACTTCATGAACCGCTCGGCCGCGCGGCTGCTCGGGCTCGAGGAGGACAGGGCGCACGGGACGCCGATCGGACTGGCGGTGCCCGAGTTCGGGCCGCTGTTCCAGCGCCTGCGGGAAGGGCCGGGCGAGACCCAGCAGGAGGAGATCCGCCTCTCGCGCGGCGGCAAGGCCGAGAACCTTCTGGTGCGGATGGCGCTCCGGCGCAATGCCGAGGGCCGGCTCGAGGGCTACGTCGTGGCCTTCGACGACGTGACCGACCTCGTCAGCGCGCAGCGCATGGCGGCCTGGGGCGACGTGGCGCGGCGCATCGCGCACGAGATCAAGAACCCGCTCACCCCGATCCAGCTTTCGGCCGAACGGCTCCGGCGCAAGTTCCGCCCGCTGGTCGGGGCGGAGGGCGAGGCGCTGGAGCAGATGACCGAGGTCATCGTGCGGCAGACCAACGACCTGCGGCGGATCGTGGACGAGTTCTCGAAGTTCGCCCGGATGCCCGAGCCCGAGCGCCGGGAGGAGGATCTGGCGCAGATCGTGCGCGACGCGGTGTTGCTGCAGGAGGGCGCGCTGGGCGGGGCGCGGCTGGTGGCGGACATCCCGCCCGGGCCGGTGCCGGCCGACCTCGACCGGACGATGATCTCCCAGGCGCTCACGAACCTCATCAAGAACGCCGGAGAGGCCATTGAATCCCTGAAGGAAAAGGGGGCGCCGCCCGACCATGTGCCGGAGGTCCGCGTGGCGCTGTCGGTCGAGGGCGGGCAGGCCGTGGTGCGGATCATGGACAACGGGATCGGCCTGCCCGAGGACCGCGCCCGGCTGTTCGAGCCCTATGTCACGACCCGCGAGAGGGGCACGGGCCTCGGCCTGCCCATTGTCAAGAAGATCATCGAGGAACACGGCGGCACGCTGGTGCTGACCGATGCTCCGCCGTTCGCCGAGGGCGCGCGGCCCGGCGCCATGGCCGAGATCCGGCTGGCGCTGCGGCCGGTGCGCGGCACGGCCGCGGTGGAGCGCGAGGCGGTATGAGAGGGAGATTGCGATGGCCGACATTCTGATCACCGACGACGAGCGCGACATCCGCGAGCTCATCTCGGACATCCTGCGCGACGAGGGCTACACCACGCGGCTCGCCGCGAACTCGCAGGAATGCATGGCGGCGATCAACGCCGAGCCCCCGGCGCTGATGATCCTCGACATCTGGCTGAAGGACAGCCAGATGGACGGCATCGACATCCTCAAGACGGTCAAGCGCGACAACCCCGACATCCCGGTGGTGATCATCTCGGGCCACGGCAACATCGAGATCGCCGTCGCGGCGATCAAGCAGGGGGCCTACGACTTCATCGAGAAGCCGTTCAACATCGACCAGCTGCTCGTGGTGATCGGCCGGGCGATGGAGACCTCGCGGCTCCGGCGCGAGAACTCCGACCTCAGGCGCAAGGAGGTCGCGAGCGCCGAGATGATCGGCGCCTGCTCGGCCTTCCGCGCGATGAAGGCGCAGCTCGACAAGGTCACCAGGTCGAATGCCCGGGTGATGCTGACCGGCGCGCCGGGCGCGGGCAAGGAGGTGGCCGCGCGCTACATCCACGCCCATTCCAGCCGCGCCGGCGGGCGCTTCGTGACGGTGAGCTGCGCCACCATCGAGCCGGAGCGGATGGAGGAGCTGCTGTTCGGCCGCGAGAGCGCGGGCAGGGGGGTGGAGCCGGGGCTGCTCGAGCAGGCGCACGGCGGCATCCTCTACCTCGACGAGGTGGCCGACATGCCGCTCGGCACCCAGTCCAAGATGCTGCGGGTGCTGGTTGACCAGCAGTTCCAGCGCGCCGGCGGCGCCGACAAGGTGCGGGTGGACCTGCGCGTGATCTCCTCCACCACCCGCAACCTCGAGGCCGAGATCGCGGCGGGCCGCTTCCGGCAGGAGCTGTTCCACCGGCTGAACGTGGTGCCGATCGCCGTGCCCTCGCTCGAGGAACGCCGCGAGGACATCCCCGACCTCGCGCGGCACTTCATCCGCCATCTGCACAAGACCCAGGGCCTGCCTAACCGCGCGCTGTCGGACGAGGCGGCGGCCATGCTCCAGACGATGCCCTGGCCCGGCAACGTGCGGCAGCTGCGCAACGTCATCGAGCGGGTGCTGATCCTGGGCGACGGAACGGGCCCGATCGCCGCGCGCGAACTGCCGACCGCCGGCCCCGCGCCCGAGGGCGAGGGCAGGATCGTCCTGACCGGGGCGCTCGCGACCCTGCCGCTGCGCGAGGCGCGCGAGCTGTTCGAGCGCGAGTATCTGCTGACCCAGATCAACCGCTTCGGCGGCAACATCAGCCGGACGGCGAGCTTCGTGGGGATGGAGCGCTCGGCGCTGCACCGCAAGCTGAAGTCGCTCGGCGTCGGCACGACCACGAAGGGCGGGACCAGGGTGGCCTACGTCGAGGACGGCGACGAGGACGAGGAGGCGGTGGCGGAGGCGACCGCGGATTGACCCCTGCGCGCGGCTCTGCCAAGCATCAGCCCTGAGACCGGCCGGGAACGGAAAGCATGAAGGTCATCATCTGCGGGGCCGGCCAGGTGGGCTGGCAGATCGCGCGTCACCTCGCCGGCGAGAAGAACGACGTCACCGTCATCGACAACAACCCCGAGGCGGTGCGCCGGGCGACCGAGGCGCTCGACGTCCAGGGCGTGACCGGCTTCGCCTCCTATCCCGACATCCTCGAGCGGGCCGGCGCGCGCGACGCCGACATGGTGATCGCCGCGACCCATTCCGACGAGGTCAACATGGTGGTCTGCCAGGTCGCGCATTCGATCTTCAGCGTGCCGCGCAAGATCGCCCGGCTGCGCGCGCCGTCCTACCAGAACGCGATCTACGCCGACCTCTACCGGCGCGAGCACCTGCCGATCGACGTGGTGATCTCGCCCGAGCGCGAGGTCGCCGAGGCGGCGCTCCAGCGCCTCGCCGCGCCGGCGGCCTTCGACACCGAGAGCTTCCTCGGCGGCAAGGCGCAGCTTCTCGGCCTCGCGCTCGAACCCGACTGCGCCGTGCTGAACACGCCGCTGCGGCAGCTCAACGACCTGTTCCACACGCTGCGGGCCATCGTCGTGGGCGTGCGCCGGGCCGGGCGGCTGTTCGCCCCCGAGCCCGAGGACCAGCTCTTCGCCGGCGACCAGATCTACGTGATGAGCCACACCGAGGACGTGAACCGCACGCTCGAGATCTTCGGCAAGACGATGCGCAAGCAGGAGCGCATCGTCATCATCGGCGGGGGCAACATCGGGCTGATGGTCGCCCAGGCGCTGGAGCGGCGGACCGACCGGATCCGCGCGAAGATCATCGAGCGCAACCGCGCCCAGGCCGAGCGCGCGGCCGATGCGCTCGAGCGCACCATCGTGCTCAACGGCGACGGGCTCGACGCGGCGCTGCTCGCCGAGGCCAACGTCGAGAAGGCCGATGCGGTGCTCTGCGTGACCGACGACGACAAGGTGAACCTGCTGGCGGCGGTGCGGGCCAAGGCCGAGGGCAGCGCCATGGCGATCGCGCTCGTCAACGACCCGACGCTGGTGCCGCTGATGGGGCCGCTCGACATCGACGCCTACATCAACCCGCGCGCGACCACGGTGAGCTCGATCCTGCGGCACGTCCGCCACGGGCGGGTGCGCAGCGTCTACTCCATCGGCGACGCCGAGGCCGAGGTGATCGAGGCGCAGGTGCTCTCCACCTCGCCGATCGCCGGCCGGACGATCCGCGAGATCGAGTTTCCCGAAGGCGTGCTGGTGGGCGCCGTGCTGAAGGGGCGCGAGGTGGTGAAGCCCTCGACCGAGACCCGCATCGACGAGGGCGACGTGATCGCGCTCTTCGCCATGGCGGCCGACGTGCCCGAGGTGGAGCGCCTGCTCCAGGTCTCGGTCGATTTCTTCTGAGCGATGGGCCGGCTCGCCGAACTGCCGCTCATCGTCGTCCTGATCGGGATCGGCGCCCTGGCGATGCTGGTGCCGGTGCTGCATGGCGTGGCGACCGGCGCCGAGCGCATCGCGCGCGCCTTCTTCTACGCCGCGCTGCTGACCGGACTGCTGGCGATCCTGCTCGGGCTGGCGACGCGCTCGGCCAGCCAGCGGCGCCCGGCGCGGACCCAGCTCGCCTCGCTGCTCGCCTTCTACGTGATCCTGCCCGCGATCTTCGCGGTGCCGTTCCGCGAGGCGCTCGGCGCGACCACGTTCCTCAATGCCTGGTTCGAGATGGTCTCCTGCCTGACCACCACCGGCGCCACGGTCTACGACGACCCCGGCCGGCTCGCGCCCACGCTGCACCTGTGGCGCGCGACGGTCGGCTGGCTGGGCGGGCTCTTCGTCTGGGTCGTGGCGGTGGCGGTGCTCGCGCCGATGAACCTCGGCGGCTTCGAGGTGGGCTCGACCGGGGCGGCGGGGCAGGGGGCGGCGGCGGGCGGTGCGGTCGGCTTCCGGCCGCGCGAGACGAGCGAACGCCTGGCGCGCGCGTTGCGCAGCCTGGGGCCGGTGTATCTGGGGCTGACGGTCATGCTCTGGCTTCTGCTGATCGTCGCCGGGGGCAGCGCCACGCCGTCGCTGATCGTGGCCATGGCCACGCTCTCGACCTCGGGGATCACCGTGCACGGCGGCCTCGCGGCGGCGGGCGCGGGCATCGCGGGTGAACTCGCGGTCGCCGCGTTCCTCGTCTTCGCCCTGTCGCGGGCCACCTTCAGCGCGATCGGCCAGCCGGGCGCGCTCTCCGCCCTGCGCACCGACAGCGAGCTGAGGCTCGGGCTGCTGATCGTCGGGGCGGTGCCGGCCGTCCTGTTCCTGCGCCACTGGCTCGGGGCGGCGGGCGGCGGCGAGGAGGCCGACCTGGGGCTTGCGCTCAGGGCGCTCTGGGGCGCGCTGTTCACGGTGCTGTCGTTCCTGACCACGACCGGCTTCGTCTCGGTCGACTGGGCCGATGCGCGCGGCTGGTCGGGGCTGTCGACGCCGGGGATCCTGCTTGCGGGGCTTGCCGTGTTCGGCGGCGGGGTCGGCACGACCGCCGGCGGGGTCAAGCTGCTCCGGGTCTGGGCGCTCTACACCCAGGCCGCGCGCGAGATGGAGAAGCTCGTCCACCCGAGCTCGGTGGGCGGCTCGGGGCAGGCGGCGCGGCGGCTGCGCCGCCAGGGCGCCGAGATCGCCTGGATCTTCTTCATGCTGTTCGCGATCTCGATCGCGCTGGTCTCGGCGGCGCTCGGTCTCGCCGGGCTCGACTTCGAGGAGGCGATGATCCTCAGCGTCGCGGCCCTGTCCACGACCGGCCCGCTCGCCGCCGTTGGCCTGGAGGAGAGCCTTTCGCTGGCCACGCTCTGGCCCGAGGCCAAGGCGATCCTGATGGCGGCGATGGTCCTCGGCCGGCTCGAGACGCTGGCGCTGATCGCGCTGCTGAACCCCGACTTCTGGCGCGCCTGACGCCCGCGCCGCCGCAGCGCGGCGAGGCCACGCCGATGGGCGCGTAACGGACTGTTTTTCGGTCTGGAATCTCTGCGCGGGCCGGGACATACTCGGGACACTAGGCGTGTGTGTTTCCGCCGCGGGGGCGGACGAACCAGAAAACAAGGCGATCGTGGGATGGCTGGAGACAAGCAGAACTTGCAGGACGCGTTCCTGAACCATGTCCGCAAGACGAAGGTTCCGGTGACGATCTTCCTGATCAACGGCGTGAAGCTCCAGGGCGTCATCACCTGGTTCGACAACTTCTGCGTGCTGCTGCGCCGCGACGGTCAGTCGCAGCTTGTCTACAAGCACGCGATCTCGACCATCATGCCGGGCCAGCCGATCAACCTCTACGAGGGCGAAGACTGACGGACGCAACCGACCGCCGCCCGCGTCCGACGCGGGCCTGGGTGCTTCATCCCGATCTGACCGCCGACCGCGACCGCCGGCCGGCCGCGGCGGCGCTGGAAGAGGCCGTGGCGCTCGCCGCCGCGCTGCCGGGGCTCGAGATCGCGGGGGCCGAGGTCGTGCCGCTGCCGAAGGTGCGGGCGAGCCACCTCTTCGGAACCGGCAAGACCGAGGAGCTGAAGGCCCGCCTTGCCGAGGCCGGCGTCGAGCTCGTGCTGGTGGATGGCCCCGTCTCGCCCGTCCAGCAGCGCAACCTCGAGAAGGCCTGGGGCGTGAAGCTGCTCGACCGCACGGGGCTGATCCTCGAGATCTTCGCCGACCGGGCCCGCACCCGCGAGGGCGTGCTCCAGGTGGAGCTGGCCGCGCTCTCCTACCAGCGCACCCGCCTCGTGCGCGCCTGGACCCACCTCGAACGCCAGCGCGGCGGCTTCGGTTTCGTCGGCGGCCCCGGCGAGACCCAGATCGAGGCCGACCGCCGCGCCATCGACGAGCAGATCCTGCGGCTCAGGCGCCAGCTCGACAAGGTCGTGCGCACGCGCGAACTGCACCGCGCGGCGCGGCGCAAGGTGCCCTATCCGGTCGTGGCGCTCGTCGGCTACACCAACGCCGGCAAGTCCACGCTGTTCAACCGGCTGACCGGGGCCGACGTGCTCGCGCGCGACATGCTCTTCGCCACGCTCGACCCGACGATGCGCGAACTGCGCCTGCCCTCGGGACTGAAGGTGATCCTCTCGGACACGGTGGGCTTCATCTCCGACCTGCCGACGCAGCTCGTCGCGGCCTTCCGCGCGACGCTGGAGGAGGTGCTGGAGGCCGACCTCATCCTGCACGTGCGGGACATCTCCCACCCCGACAGCGGGGCGCAGGCGGCCGAGGTGGCGCGGATCCTCGCCGAGCTCGGCGTCGATGCCGCAACGCCGCTGATCGAGGTCTGGAACAAGATCGACCGGCTGCCCGAGGCCGAGCGCGCCGCCCACGCGACGCAGGCCGGCCGCAAGCCCGAGGTCTTCGCCGTCTCGGCGCTGACCGGCGAGGGGACCGGCCCGCTGCTCGCGGCCGTCGCCCGCGCGCTCGACGGCGAGCGCACCGAGGAGGACGTCGCGGTGCCCTTCGCCGACGGCCGGCGCCGCGCCTGGCTTCATGCCCAGGGGATCGTCACCGCCGAGCGCGAGACCGACGAGGGGCACATCCTGCACGTCCACTGGACGCCGCGGCAGAAGGCCGGGTTCGCCGCCCTCTGACGGCCGGCCGCGCGGCCGGGCCGAGGCCTGGCGATCATTCCTCGAGGGGCACGAGCTCGGTGATCCCCACGGCCCCCGCGCGCGCCAGCTCGGGGTCGAGCGTCATCGGGATGTATTCGCCCCGCCGCCAGAGCTCGCCCAGGTCGTCGTAGTGGCGCGAGAGCGGATGGCCCGACTGGCCGGTGGAGATGATGTAGACCGAGCTTTCGGGGTCGGCGAAGTCGTAGACCCCGCGGTAGCCCGCGCCATGGACGTTCAGGAAGGGCTGCTCGCCCGCCCCGGCGGTCAGCCCCCGCATCAGCGTGTGGTCGCCGCCCGAGGTGGACTGGCGGATGTTGACGATCCAGCCCAGCCCCGGCACCTCGCCGAGCGTCGGGTGATCGTGCGTGGCCTGGTGGGCATCGCCCCAGCGCAGCGATTCGATGGTTCCGGGGTGGTGCTCGCCGATCCAGACCAGCGCGTCGTCGAGCGCCTGGCGGGCGATGTCGGTGCAGGTCTCGATCGCCGTGGACTGGATCACGTCGCACCAGGCCGAGGCGCCGCCCTCGTCGCGGAACACGCGCTCGATGAACACCGGCTCGACATGGGTCAGCGCCGAGGCAAGCGGCCCGAGGTCGTCGCGGATCAGCCGTTCCTGCAGCGCGCGCATCCAGGCCGCGTAGATCAGCGGCTCGGGCATGTGCTCGTTCATCTCGCCGTTCCAGTTCGCGAGCAGTTCCAGCGCCCGCTGGCGCCGCCGCTCGGGCGTGCCCTCGGGCGCGGCCTCGCCGGTGAACCACAGGTCGCGGGCGACCAGCGGCAAGAGCGCGCGCGCATCGGGCGCCACGGTGTCGAGCTGGGCCTCGATGAAGCTCTCGCGGGTGTGCACCTCGCGCGCCTGCATCAGCCGGCGCCAGCGCTGCACCCGCTGGGTATCGCCCCAGTCGAAGCTGACATGCGCCGGGAACGGGCGATCCACGATCTTGTTGTTGGTATTGCCGAGCAGCCCGCCCTCGGGGTTCACGAAGCGTGGATTGGAACTGGCCGGGAACATGCCCAGCCAGCGGTTCTCGGGCCGCCAGCCGGGCGCCGGGATGCGGCCCTGGCTCTGGTGGCGGGGGTCGCGCCGCGGGATCGCGCCGGCGGTGACGAGCGCGATGTTCTCGGCATCGGCCAGGGTGACGTTCTGCGCCGGCGCGACGGCCAGCGGCAGGGCGGCGAGCGCCTCCTCCACGCCGCCCGCCCGCATCAGCGCCATGCTGAAGCCGAAGGACGTGTCCTGCCGTGACAGCGCCGTCCAGCCCATGGCCATGACGTGGCCGGGCGGCGTCACCGAGGCGAGGTCGTAGAAGTCGCCGGGGATCACCGGCCCGTTGCGGGTGTTCATCAGCGTGATCGTGATCGGGGGGGCGTCCTTGACCTCGATGATCGAGGCGCGGGTCTCGAACGGCTCCCAGCCCGATTCCGTCCGGTACTCGCGCGGATCGGCGGGATTGACCTCCTCCAGGAACAGGTCCTGATCGTCGACATAGGCCGTGGTGAGCCCCCAGGCGAGCCGCTCCGAGCGGCCGACGAGCACGAGCGGCATCCCCGGGATCGTGCCGCCGATCACCCCTCCGGTGGAGAGCTCCAGCCGCGCCAGATACCAGATCACCGGCGCAGTGAAGCCGAGGTGCGGGTCGTTGGCCAGCAGCGAGCCGCCGGCGGCCGAGCGCGAGGGCGCCGCCGCCCAGGCGTTCGAGGCGCCCGCGAAGCCGCGCGGCGGCAGCGGCCAGAGCGGATCGCGGCGCTCCTCGAGCGCAGCGAAGGAGGGGGCGACGCCGGGCGCCAGATCGGCATAGCGGGGCAGCACGGCGATGCCCTGGCCCGGCACGTCGGGCAGGATGTCGCGCAGCCGCTCGGGCGGCAGCACCAGCGACAGCCGGGCGCGCAGCACCTCGGCGTCGGCCTGGCTCGCCAGCTCCAGCGCCATCAGCTTGCCGATGGCGAGCGAATCCGCCGGCGTCCAGGCCGCGATCTCGCGCGAGAACAGGAAGAACTCCGGCGCGCCGCGGCCCAGCGCCTCGCGGTTCACCGTCTCGATCCAGGCGTTGACGCCGCGCGCATAGGCCTCGAGCGCGGCGAGCGTGTCGGCATCCTGCACGGCCAGCGAGTCGGCCGCCGCGCCGGCGAGGTCGAGACGCCGCAGCAGCTCGTCGATCTTCACCGTCCGTTCGCCGAACACCTCCGAAAGCCGGCCCTGCGCGGTGCGGCGCAGCAGGGTCATCTGCCAGAGCCTGTCCTGCGCGTGGGCGAAGCCGAGCCCGAAGAAGACGTCGGCGTCGGTCCGTCCGAAGATGTGCGGCACGCTCGCCGTGTCGCGCACGATCTCGACCGGGCCGGAGATTCCCGCCACCTGCCAGCGGGCCCCGTAGTCGGGCAGCGAGCGGGAGGCGAAGTAGTAGACCGCAACCACCGCCAGCACCGCCAGCGCGAGCGCGGCGGTCACAAGGCGCAGAAGCCAGCGGAACAGCGTGAACATGGACCTCGGGAGGTTCGGCGCTACGGTTGACGGTGCGGGCAGGTCGGGTAGTTACAACCGATCGCGGCGACATGCAAAGACGGGGAGGGAGGGCCGATGGCACGGGTGGCGTTTCTGGGGCTCGGCGTCATGGGCTTCCCGATGGCGGGGCATCTCGCCGCGAAAGGCCACGAGGGCACGGTCTACAACCGCACGCTGGCCAAGGCCGAGGCCTGGGCCGCCAGGCACGGTGGCCGGGTGGCCACCACCCCGGCCGCTGCGGCCGAGGGGGCGGAGTTCGTGATGGCCTGCGTCGGCAACGACGACGACCTCAGGCAGGTCTGCAAGGGCGCCGAGGGTGCCTTCGGCGGCATGCGCAAGGGGGCGGTTTTCGTCGACCACACGACCGTGTCTGCCGCCGTGACCCGCGAGCTCTCGGCCGAGGCGCGCCGGCTCGGCCTGGGCTTCGTCGATGCGCCGGTGTCCGGCGGGCAGGCGGGGGCCGAGAACGGCCAGCTCTCGATCATGTGCGGCGGCGCGGAGGCCGACTATGCCCGTGCCGAGCCGGTGCTGGCCGCCTATGCCCGGATCTGCCGGCGCCTGGGCGAGAGCGGGGCGGGCCAGCTCGCCAAGATGATGAACCAGATCTGCATCGCGGGCCTTCTCCAGGGCCTGGCCGAGGCGCTGCGCTTCGGCGAGAAGGCGGGGATGGACGGGAAGGCGGTGGTCGAGGTGATCAGCCAGGGTGCCGCAGGCTCCTGGCAGATGGTCAACCGCCATGCGACGATGCTGGAGGGAAGGTTCGACTTCGGCTTCGCCGTGGACTGGATGCGCAAGGATCTCGGCATCTGCCTCAGGACCGCCGACGAGATCGGCGCGCCGCTGCCGGTGACGGCGCTGGTCGACCAGTTCTACAAGGACGTGCAGGCCATGGGCGGCGGGCGCTGGGATACCTCGAGCCTCATCGCGCGGCTGCGCGCGCTCGACCCCGCGGGCTGAGCGGCGGGCCGGACAGGCTGCGTGCCGGGGTGGAAGTGCAGGCTTCTGTTGCCAGGTGCCTGCGGACCCCGCCGGAACGCTGCTGGGCGCCCGGACTTTGGTTTCGGTCACCCGAGCTGCTTACGCAGCCAGAGCCACCGGAGCATGGTTGTCGTTGGCAACTATGCGATCTGCACCGATAACGGTGGTAGCTCACCGGGCGAAAGCCATCCCCTTTACACGTTCGTCGATCCTGTTTCGGCCCCCTGGTCCTCCAACGAAGGATCTGGTGGAGCCGCCGGGTACCGCCCCCGGGTCCGATCCGCTTATTACGGGCGCGTTTATCGCCATAGTCCCGGCTTGCGCCGGAACACTTCCAAGATAGGAAGCGCCGCGCCCGGCTGCAAGCGGATTGAGGGGGGCCTTCCGCCCCCCTCTGCCCCGGACGGGCGTCCGGGGCATTCACCCCCCGAGAGTATTTCCGGGCCGAAAGTGCAACGCTTTCTTAACCCTTCGCGGGCACTCTCCTGACTGCGGTACAGGCAGGAGTGCCGATGACCGCGGCCGGAAGTGGCGGCCCGTCCCGTGGCGGGGCGGGTCGCTCTCCCTCACTTTCGGTCTGCAAATACTCCCGGGGGGTGCGGGGGGCAGGCGGCCCCCCGCGCCTGCGCCGGGATCAGAACCCCGCCTTGATCTTCTCGAACTCCTCGAGCATCCGGTCGCGCAGCGTGTTGTCCATCGGCACCTGGGCGAGGACCGGCGCCGTGACCGGCCCGAGGCCGACCCGTTCCACCATCGCGGGGTCGAGGGCCGCGACCGCTCCGGTGTTGGAATGCCCGTAGCCCCAGTTCTCGACGATGTAGGCGGCGGTGCGCGGCTCGAGCCAGGCGTTGATGAAGTCGTAGGCCTTGTCCTCGCTGCCGGGGCCGTCCTTGAGGTTCACATAGCCGCAGAACCACGAGGTCGAGCCCTCGGCCGGCTCGCGTTCGAAGGCGATCGGGTAGCCTTCGGCCGAAAGGGTCGTCGGCGTCTCGTTCCAGGCCCAGGCGATCACCACTTCGCCGGTCGACATCAGCTGGGCAAGCTCCGCCCCGTCGGCCCAGTAGGCGCGCACGTTCTCGTGCGCACGCCGCAGCCATTCGCCGGCGGCCCGGAACTGATCCTCGGTGACCTCGGTCCAGTCGGTCACGCCGGTGGCCAGGTAGGCGAGCGCCCAGACGTCGTCGTTGTTGTCGGGCAGCGAGATGCGCCCGGCATACTTCGGATCGACGAAGACCTGGAGCGTCTGGACATCCGCCTCGGGCACCTGTTCGGTGTTGTAGGCGATCGCGGTCGAGCCCCACTCGGCGGGGACGAACCAGACGCCCTCGTCGTCCTTCAGGATCTCGGAATCCATGAACGCCGGGTTGAGCTCGCCAAAGGCGGCGATGCGCGAGGTGTCCCAGGGTTCGAGCAGGCCGGCATCGCGGAACTTCGACACCATCTGGCTGCAGGGGTGCGAGACATCGGCGCGGAAGCCCGAGACGAGTTTCTGGAAGGCGTCGTCGTCGTCGCCGTAGAAGGCGAAGGTCGGGTTCGTTCCGTGCTTCTCGACGTAGCCCTGGAAGAAGTTCGGATCCTCGTAACCCGACCAGTCGAAGACCAGGAACTCCGGGTCGGCGGCCGCCGCGGGCAGTGCGGCCAATGCCAGAGCACCCGCGACCAGCGCAGATCGCGTCATTCTACTCCTCCCTGTCGTTCTCTGCCGCAGCCGGCAGGACGATGCTAGGAGCGGGAGCGCAGCGGCTCAAGGATTTCATGAGCCGGGCGGCCGAAGCCGCGGCGCCGCCCCCGGCAGGGAGCGGCACCCAAGGCCCGACGCGAGGGCCCGTGGGTCAGAACCCGGCCTTGATCTTCTCGAACTCGGCCAGCATCCGCTCGCGCATCGCGAGATCCATCGGCACCTGCGTGAGCAGGGTCGTGTCGATCGGGTTCACGAAGGCGGCCTCGAGCTGGTCGTCGGAGATCATCTCCATTCCCAGCACGTTGGTGTGGACGTAGCCGAAGCCGTCGAGCAGGCCCTGGGCCGACTGCGGGTCGAGCCAGGCGTTGATGAAGTCGTAGGCCTTGTCCTCGGAGCCCGGGGCGTCCTTCATGTTCACGTAGCCGCAGACCCAGTTCGAGGCGCCTTCGGCCGCCTGGCGCTGGAAGCCGACGGGGAAGTTCTGCTCCTGCATCAGGGCGACGGCGTCGTTCCAGGACCAGGCCACCGAGACCTCGCCCGACACCATGAGCTGGGCAAGCTCCGAGGGGTCGGCCCAGTAGGTGCGGACGTTCTCGTGCGCCACGCGCAGCCAGTCGGCGGCGGCCTGGAACTGCTCCTCGGTCATCGACGTCCAGTCGGACACGCCGGTCGCGAGCAGCGCCAGCGCGAAGACGTCGTCCACGTTGTCGGGCAGCGAGATCCGGCCCGCGTAGGCCGGGTTGTGGAACACCTGGAGCGAGGCCACGTCCTCGGCCGGCACGGTCTCGGTGTTGTAGGCGATCGCGGTATAGGCGTAGTCGGTCGGGATGAACCACACGCCGGTGTCGTCGGCCCAGACGGTGGACTGCTTGAAGCGCGGGTCGATGTTCTCGTACTGCGGGATGCGGCTCACGTCCCAGGGCTCGATCAGGCCCGCGTCGCGGTAGCGCTGGATCATCTGGCTGCAGGGGTGCGCCACATCGACCTTGAAGCCCGAGGCGAGCTTCTGGAACGCCTCGTCGTCATCCGCGAAGAAGGCGTAGGTCGGGCCCGTGCCATGCGCCTCGTGATAGGCCTTGATCAGGTTGGGATCCTCGAACCCGGCCCAGTCGAAGACGATCAGCTCGGGGTCGGCCGCAAGGGCGGGCAGGGCGGTCGCGACGGCGGCGGCGGTCACAAGAAGCCGGGAATGGCGCATGATGGATCCTTCCGGTTTTCGGGCACGGACGATCCAGAGTTAGATTAGCTCTGGAAAGCCAACAAGGCCCTGTTGCAGGATGCGCGCGAAAGTGACCGCGCTCTGCCGGGGAGGAGGGCATGTCGGGAGGAGGACTGCATTACGACCGGCCGGTGATCACCTTCCTCGAGGCCGTCTGGGGCGAGGGGTTCCTCTCGCCCGGCGGCCCCGACGAGGTGGCGCGCGTGCTCCAGGGGCTCGACCTGCGCGGCAAGCGCGTGCTCGACATCGGCTGCGGCGCCGGCGGGATCACGGCGCTCCTCGCCTACGGCTACGGCGCCTCCGAGGTGGTGGGCATCGACGTCGAGGCGCCGGTCTGCGCCGCGGCCGAGGCCTTCGCCCGGCGCAAGGGCGTGAGCGAGCGGGTGGTGATCCGGCAGGTGGAGCCCGGCCCGCTGCCGTTCCCCGACCGGTCGTTCGACATCGTGTTCTCGAAGGATTCGATCGTCCACATCGCCGACAAGGAGGCGCTGGCGGCCGAGGTGTTCCGGGTGCTGAGGCCCGGCGGCTGGTTCGCCGCCTCGGACTGGCTGACCTCGCACGACGGCGAGCCCTCGGCCGAGATGCGCCACTACCTCGCCTGCGAGGATCTCGACTTCGGCATGGCGAGCCCGGCGCGCTATGCCCGCGCGCTCGCGGCCGCCGGCTTCGTCGATGTGGTGCTGACCGACCGCAACCCCTGGTATCGCGAGGAGGCCGCGCGCGAACTCGCGCGGCTGACCGGCCCCGAGCGGGCCGAGTTCGAGCGGCTGACCTCGGCCGAGGACATCGCCCGCCAGATCCGCACCTGGGAGGCGATGCAGCCCGTGCTGGCCTCGGGCGAGCACTGCCCGCACCACCTGCGCGCGAGGCGGCCCCGCCCATGAGATGCCCCCGGCAGGGACCGCAGCTTGCGCCGGGGTCTCCGGCCCGCTCCGTCCGGCTGCGGGGCGCGGCGGCATGAGCGCGCGCGCCATCCTGTGGCCGGCCTTCTTCGGCCTGGTCGCCGTGGCCTGGGTGCTGCTGTGGATCATGGGGCAGCAGATGCGCGGCCTGGCCGCCTACGGCCCGGAATTCTGGCGCGCCCTCTGCCGGGCGGGCGCGGCCGACCTCGCGCCGGGGGCGCTCTTCGGGATGTGGGCGGTGATGGCGGCGGCGATGATGCTGCCGACCTTCGCCCCGGCGCTGCGCGCCTTCCTCGCCCTGCCGGCCCCGGCGGGACGCCCGGCCGAGGCGGCGGGGCTGGTCGCGGGCTATCTCGCGGTCTGGCTCGCGGCGGCGGCGGGGCTCGCCGCGCTGCAGGGGGCGCTGGCGCGGCGGGGGATCCTCGCGCCCGACGGGCAGAGCCTCTCGGCCGCGCTGACGGCGGGGCTGTTCCTCCTGGCCGGGCTCTACCAGCTCACGCCGGCGAAGGCGGCCTGCCTGTCGCACTGCCGCTCGCCCGTCGCGACCTTCCTCGCGGCCTGGCGGCCCGGGGTGGCGGCCGCGCTCGCCCTCGGCCTGCGCATGGGGCGCGACTGCCTGGGCTGCTGCTGGGCGCTGATGCTGCTTGCGCTCGCGGGCGGCATGTCGAACCTGCTCTGGATGGGCCTCGGCACGCTGCTGATGACGCTCGAGAAGCTGCCGCAGGTCGGCCGGCCATTGACCCGGCCGCTCGGCTGGGCTCTGCTCGGGGCAGGGGCCGCCGTCGTGGCGCGCGCCGCCGGAGGAGCGCCATGAGCACGCGGCTGGAAGCGCCGAGGATCGACAGCCGCCACCCCGCCGCCGAGCGGTCCGATCACGGCCTGGTGCCCTGGGCGATCCGGGGCGAGCTGATCCTGAACTGCAACTGCACGGTGTTCTGCCCCTGCGTGATCTCGCTGGGCAGGCACCCGCCGACCGAAGGCATCTGCCAGGCCTGGGCGGGGGTGCGGATCGACAAGGGGCACTACGGCGGCGAGGATCTCTCGGGGCTGAACGTCGGGCTGATGCTCGAGATCCCCGGCATGATGGCGCGCGGCAACTGGAAGGCGGCCGCCTTCATCGACGATCGCGCAAGCCACCGCGCCCACCACGGGCTGGTGCAGATCTTCTCGGGCCGCGCGAAGGGCACGACCGGGCTCTTCCGCATCCTCGTCAGCGAGTTCCTCGGCGCCGAGCGGGCGCCCGTGGTCTTCGAGACCGAGGGCAGGGCGCGCCGGCTGACCGTTGGCCGCAAGATCCAGGGCGAGGTCGTGCCGGTGCCGGGCCGGGACCCCGCGCGCGACATCGTGGCGGTCAACACCGGCTACTGGATGGGCCCCGACATCACCGTGGCGACGGCCACGCGCGGCCGGGTGCGCGCCTTCGGCCGGGTCTGGGACTTCGAGGGGCGCTCGGCCGAGATCTGCCAGATCGACTGGTCGGGGCCGTGAGGGCGCGAGGATGATCACCCCCGGCTGGTGCCACACCATGGCGCGCTACAATGCCTGGCAGAACGAGAACATCGTCTCGGCCGCGGATACGCTGGACGACTCCGCCCGCCGGGCCGACCGCGGCGCCTTCTTCGGCTCGATCGCGGGCACGCTCTCGCACCTGCTCTGGGGCGACCTGACGTGGATGAGCCGCCTCGACGGCGGCGCCCCGCCGGGGGGCGGCATCAAGGACAGCCCGGCGCTGTTCCCCGACTGGCAGCCGTATCTGGAGCGCCGCCGCGCCACCGACCGGCGCATCCTCGACTGGGCCGCCCGCCTCGAGGAGCACGACCTCGAGGGCGACCTCCGCTGGTTCTCGGGCGCGCTGGGGCGCGAGGTGACGCGGCCAAGGGCGATCTGCGTGATGCAGATGTTCAACCACCAGACCCACCACCGCGGCCAGGTCCATGCCATGCTGACGGCCGCCGGCGCCCGGCCGGGCGATACCGACATCTTCATCATGCCGGAGTCGATCTGAGGAGGAAGCGATGCGCGCGCTCGTCGTCGAGAAGGCCGAGGACGGCAGCACCTCGGCCTCGGTGCAGGAGCTGGCCGAGGACCGGCTGCCCGAGGGCGAGGTCACGGTCGCGGTCGAGTATTCCACGCTCAACTACAAGGACGGGCTCTGCCTCGGCTCGGGCGGCGGCCTGGTCCGGACCTGGCCGCACGTGCCGGGGATCGATCTTGCCGGCACGGTCGAGGCCTCGGACGACCCGCGCTACCGGCCCGGCGACCGCGTGGTGCTGACCGGCTGGCGGGTGGGCGAGACGCACTGGGGCGGCTATGCGCAGAAGGCGCGGGTGAAGGCCGACTGGCTCGTGCCGCTGCCCGAGGGCCTGACGACGCGCTCGGCGATGGCGGTCGGCACCGCCGGGTTCACCGCGATGCTGGCGGTCATGGCGCTCGAGGAGCACGGCCTGCGCCCCGAGAACGGCGAAGTTCTCGTCACCGGCGCCGCCGGCGGCGTGGGCTCGGTCGCCACCGCCGTGCTCGCGCATCTGGGCTACCGGGTCGCCGCCGTCACCGGCCGGCCCGAGACGGCCGACTACCTGCGCGGCCTCGGGGCGGCGCGCATCGTGCCGCGCGAGGACCTGGCCGAGGCGAGCCGCAAGCCGCTCGAATCCGAGACCTGGGCGGGCTGCATCGACTCGGTGGCCGGCGCGATGCTCGGCCGCGTGCTGAAGCAGATGAAGTACCGCGCCTCGGTCGCCGCCGTCGGGCTCGCCGGCGGAGCGGCGATCGAGGGGGCGCTGATCACGCCCTTCATCCTGCGCGGCGTGAACCTGCTCGGCATCGACAGCGTGATGCGGCCCTACGAGGACCGCGTCCGCGCCTGGGGACGGATCGCGCGCGACCTGCCGATGGACCGGCTCGAGGCGATGATCCAGCCCGCCACGCTGGCGGATCTGCCGCGGCTCGGGGCGGCGATCCTGAAGGGGCAGGTGCGGGGCAGGGTGGTGGTGGACGTCAACGCCTGAGGCCCCGCGCCTCCGCCGGGGCGGACGCGGCGCAGCAGCAGCGCCAGCGCAGGCGGGCGCGCGCCCGCGATCCGGCCGCCCCGGGCGGCCGGCGCCCGTCGGGCTGCGGCGGCGCCGGGGTGCCCGGTCGCGATCAGGAAGGGCCGGCCGCCGGTCTCGCCCGTGGTGCGGTCCGGCCGGCCCCTCTCGGCCGCCACGACCGCATCCGGCGCCGGCGCGGGGCCGCACCGCCCGGCGACTGGTCCGGCGGGAGCGGCCGTGTCGGCACCCAGCGGGTCCCCGGCGGCGTCGGAGGCGTCTTCCGGGCCGGGCGCGCGACGTCCGCGCCCGGCGGGTGCCACCGCCCCCGGAGCGACGATCGGTGCGGCGGTGCAGCCGAACCGCGCGACGCGGCGGGAGCGCACAGGGCTGCCCCGGCCGCCGGGCCGCGCGCCCCGCGCCGGAGCCCGAGCGCGCGGGGTCCCGGGGTCGCGGGCGGCAGGTCGGTCCCGCGCCGGTCGGACCAGCCCGAGGGGATCGCGGCAGCCGGCCCCGCGGCCGGGCCGCGACCATCGCCCGGCCGTCGCCGAGGCGGAGCGGCCGGTCCGATCCTCCGCGCGCGAACGCGCGCCGGATCCGGCGATGCCCGCCGCCCGTCCCCCGTCGCGCGGCCGTTCCCGGACGCGCCTCCGCCGCCCGGCGCAGGCGCGGCGGGTGGGCGGCGCGCGAAGATCCGGGTCGAGCGCGCGGGGCCCGGCCGAGCCGGTCGCCGTCCGGGGGGGCGGAGACATCGGCCGGCGTCGGCGCCGCGACGACCCTCGTCGTCCGGCCTGCCCGCCGCGCCGCCCGCGGCGAACCCTCGGCGAGACGCCCGAGCGTCCTCCATCCGGCCCCGGCCGCGCCCGAGAGGAGTTTGCGCAGCCCGTCCGGCCCGCTGCACCGTCCTCGGCCCCCCGGGCCGGCGCCCGGCGCCGCGGCCCGGCCTTCCGCGCCGGGCCCGGTCAGCCCGCCCGGGCCTGGCGCTTGCGCTCGTGCGGGTCGAGGTGGCGCTTCCTGAGCCGGATCGCCTTGGGGGTGACCTCGACGAGTTCGTCGTCCTCGATGTAGGCGATCGCCTCCTCGAGGCTCATGCGGACGGGCGGGGTCAGCACCACCGCCTCGTCCTTGCCGGCGGCGCGGATGTTGGTGAGCTTCTTGCCCCTGAGCGGGTTGACCTCGAGATCGCCGGCGCGACTGTGTTCGCCGATGATCATGCCCTCGTAGACCTGTTCCTGCGGGCCGATGAAGAGCCGGCCGCGCTCCTCGAGGTTCCAGAGCGCATAGGCGACGGAGACGCCGTTCTCCATCGACACCAGAACCCCCTGGCGGCGGCCCTGGATCGGTCCCTTCCAGGGCGCCCAGCCGTGGAAGATGCGGTTGAGCACACCCGTGCCGCGCGTGTCGGTCAGGAACTGGCCGTGGTAGCCGATCAGCCCGCGCGAGGGCACATGGGCGATGATCCGGGTCTTGCCCGCGCCCGAGGGCCGCATCTCGACGAGCTCGCCCTTCCGCTCGCCCGTCAGCCTGTCGATGACCACGCCGGTGAACTCGTCGTCGACATCGACGATCACCTCCTCGATGGGTTCGAGCCGCTCGCCGCCCTCCTCGCGCAGGATCACCCTGGGCCGGGAGATCGACAGCTCGAACCCCTCGCGGCGCATGTTCTCGATCAGCACGCCCATCTGCAGCTCGCCCCGGCCCGAGACCTCGAAGGCCTCGCCCCCCGGCGTGTCCGCAACCCGGATCGCCACGTTCGATTCCGCCTCGCGCAGAAGCCGCTCGCGGATCACGCGGGACTGGACCCTGGTTCCGTCCCGCCCCGCCAGAGGGGAATCGTTGATGCCGAAGGTGACGGTGATCGTCGGCGGGTCGATCGGCTGGGCGGGCAGGGCGGTCTCCACCTCGGGCGCGCAGAGCGTGTCGGCCACGGTGGCCTTGCTCATTCCCGCCAGCGTCACGATGTCGCCCGCCACGGCCTCGTCGATCGGCTGCTGGGCAAGGCCGCGGAAGGCGAGGATCCGGGTGACGCGGAACTGCTCCAGCCGCTCGCCGGTGCGCGCCAGCGCCTTGAGCGTCGCGCCGGTCCTGACGCGGCCCGACTCCACCCGCCCGGTCAGGATGCGCCCCAGATAGGGGTCGGCGGAGAGGGTGGTCGCCAGCATCGAGAAGGGTTCGTCCTGCCGCGCGATCTGCCGCGGCGGGGGCACGTGGCGCAGGATCAGCTCGAAGAGCGCCGAGAGGTCCCGGCGCGGCCCGTCGAGTCCGGGATCTGCCCAGCCTGCCCGGCCCGAGGCATAGAGATGGGGAAAGTCGAGCTGCGCGTCGCTCGCCCCGAGATTGGCGAAGAGGTCGAACACCTCGTTCAGCGCGCGGTCGGGCTCGGCATCGGGCTTGTCCACCTTGTTCAGCACCACGATCGGCCTGAGGCCGAGGGCGAGGGCCTTCGAGGTGACGAACTTCGTCTGCGGCATCGGCCCCTCGGCGGCATCGACGAGCAGGACCACGCCGTCGACCATGGTCAGGATCCGCTCCACCTCGCCGCCGAAGTCGGCATGGCCCGGCGTGTCGACGATGTTGAGCCGTGCACCACGCCACTCGACGCTGGTGCACTTGGCCAGGATCGTGATGCCGCGCTCGCGCTCGATGTCGTTGGAATCGAGCGCGCGCTCGACCACCGGCTGGCCCTCGCGGAAGGCGCCGGACTGCTTCAGGAGCTGGTCGACGAGCGCGGTCTTGCCGTGGTCGACATGCGCGATGATGGCGATGTTGCGAAGCTCCATCGGGATGCCTTCCAGGATCAGGCTGGACAGGCCGCGGCCTTACAGGAGCGCCGCGCCGAAGGCCAGACCGCATCGCGCGCATCCGGCGGAGTCCGGGGGTTTTGCACCCCCGGACCCCCGCAGAGTATTTGCCACAGGGTGAAGGAGGGGACGCTGCCTCGAAAGAGGGCCCGGGCGCCCGTTCCCCCTTCATCCTGTCGCAAATACTCCGGGGGGTCCGGGGGGCAGCGCCCCCCGGCCCGGTCGCCTGTCGCGGTCGGCCGTGGTCAGCCGGCGAGCGCCCTGTTGAGATACTCGTCGACCTTTTCGAGGAACCCCATCGTGGTCAGCCACTTCTGGTCGGGCCCGACGAGGAGCGCGAGATCCTTCGTCATGTGGCCGTCCTCGACCGCCTGGACCGTGACCCGCTCCAGCGTCTCGGCGAAACGCAGGAGTTCGGCGTTGCCGTCGAGCTTGGCGCGGTGCTTCAGGCCCCCGGTCCAGGCGAAGATCGAGGCGATGGAGTTGGTCGAGGTCTCGCGGCCCTTCTGGTGCTCGCGGTAGTGGCGGGTCACCGTGCCGTGGGCGGCCTCGGCCTCGACCGTCCTGCCGTCGGGCGTCATCAGCACCGAGGTCATCAGCCCGAGCGAGCCGAAGCCCTGCGCCACGGTGTCGGACTGAACGTCGCCGTCATAGTTCTTGCAGGCCCAGACATAGCCGCCCGACCATTTCAGGCTGGAGGCGACCATGTCGTCGATCAGCCGGTGTTCGTAGGTCAGGCCGCGCTTCCTGAACTCCTCGGCGAATTCCTCGTCGAAGACCTTCTGGAACAGATCCTTGAAGCGGCCGTCATAGGCCTTGAGGATCGTGTTCTTGGTCGAGAGGTAGACGGGGAAGTTGCGCGCCAGCCCGTAGTTGAACGAGGCCCGCGCGAAGTCGATGATCGACTGGTCGAGGTTGTACATCGCCATGGCCACCCCGGACCCGGGGGCCTGGAAGACCTCTTTCTCGATGACCTCGCCGTCCTCGCCGACGAAGCGGATCGTCAGGCGGCCCTTGCCGGGGAAGCGGAAGTCGGTGGCGCGATACTGGTCGCCGAAGGCGTGGCGGCCGACGACGATGGGCTTCGTCCAGTGCGGCACGAGGCGCGGCACGTTGCGGCAGATGATCGGTTCGCGGAAGATGACGCCGCCCAGGATGTTGCGGATCGTGCCGTTCGGCGACTTCCACATCTGCTTCAGGCCGAACTCCTCGACCCGCGCCTCGTCGGGGGTGATGGTGGCGCACTTGACGCCGACGCCGTGCCGCAGGATCGCATGCGCCGCGTCCACCGTGACCTGGTCGTTGGTCCGGTCGCGCTCCTCGATGCCCAGGTCGTAGTATTCGAGCTTGATGTCGAGGTAGGGCAGGATCAGCTTCTTCTTGATGAAGTCCCAGATGATCCGGGTCATCTCGTCGCCGTCGAGCTCGACGACGGGGTTGTCTACCTTGATCTTCGACATGTGGCTCTCCGCCCTGGGGTGACTCGCTCGCGGCGGGTCATAGCGGAATTCGGACAGGCCGAAAAGACGGTATGCGATTGCATACCGTCGCCGTCCGGCACGGTCGCGTCAGAAGGTATCCTGCACCGTCCGGGCGCCGGCCGAGATGTCCTCGCCGATGCCGGCCACGGTATTGCAGCTCGCGAGCGCAAGGCCGGCGCACAGCAGGAAGGCAGCTTTCAGCATCATGTTCAGCGTCATGTTCGGTGTCACTCCTCATACCACCAGACGTCGGGCAGGAAGCCCGGCCAGTCGCCGTAGAGCGGCAGGCGTTCGGGGTATTTCAGCCGGGCGTCGTGGGCAAGCCTCGAGACCTTCGCATACCAGATCGGGATGATGTAGCGCCCCGAGGTCAGCACGCGATCGAGCGCCTGCACGGTGGCGGTGAACTCCTCCTGCGAGGGCGCGGCGAGCATGGCGTCGATGAGCCCGTCGATCGCCGGCGAGTTCGCGCCCATCCAGTTGCGCGTGCCGGGCTCGGTCACGCCGTTCGAGCCGAAGTAGAGCCTCATCTCGTTGCCGGGCGACAGCGAGACCACGCGCGAGAGCCAGGTCATCCCGAAGTCGTAGGCGTTGATGCGCTCGGTATACTGCGCGCTGTCGATCGTGGTCACGGTGGGGCGGATGCCCAGCCGCGCGAGCGCCTCGAGATAGGTATCGACGATCGCCGCCTGCTCGGACGAGCCCTGCTGGAGGACGATCTCGAAGGTGAAGGGCTGGCCCGCGGCATCCTTCATCACCCCGTCCTGCACCGTCCAGCCGGCCTCCGCCATCAGCCGCATGGCCTCGCGGATGCCCGCGCGGTTGGCCTCGCCGCGCTCGCCGGCGGGGAAGGTGTAGCCCTCGAGCGCGCCGGGCAGGAGGTGGTCGGCATAGGCCGCGAGGATCTCGCGCACCCGGCCCTCGGCGGGGCCCTGGCCCATCGCGAAGGGCGAGTTGTCGAAGTAGGACATCGACCGCGGATCGGCCCCGGCGTTGAGCTGGGCCGAGATGAACTCGTAGTTGAACGCCTGGATCATCGCCTCGCGCACGCGCCAGTCGGCGAACTGCGGCAGGCGGGTGTTCATCACCAGCCCGGTCAGGCCCGAGGGGCGGGAATGCGGGATCTCGGCCTTGAGCACCGCGCCCGACCGCACGCGGGGGAAGTCGTAGGCCGAGGCCCACTTCGCCGCGTTCGGTTCGCGGAAGACATCGACGGCGCCGGCCTTGAAGGCCTCGAAGGCAACGCCGGTGTCGCCGTAGTAGTCGTAGCGGATCTCCTCGAAGTTGTGCTGGCCGCGGTTGAAGGGCAGCGCGTTGCCCCAGTAGTCGGGGTTGCGGCGGAAGGTGATGTAGCGGCCCGGCTCGAAGGCCTCGATGACATAGGGGCCCGAGCCGATCGGAACCTCGAGCGAGCTTTCGTCGAAGGCCTTGCCCTCCCACTGCGCCTTCTTGAGCACCGGGCGCAGCCCCATGATCAGCGGCAGCTCGCGGTCCTTCGTGCTGAAGGTGATGCGCACCCCGCGTTCGCCCACCGGCTCGATCGAGGCGACCTTCTCCCAGGCGGTCAGGAACCGCGGGTGCCCCTTGGTGCCGACCGTCTCGTAGGACCAGATCACGTCCTCCACCGTCACCGGCGTGCCGTCGGAGAAGCGCGCCTCGGGGCGGAGGGTGAATTCCACCCAGGAACGGTCCTCGGGCGCCTCGACCGATTCGCAGAGCAGGCAGTAGAGCGTGAAGGGCTCGTCGTAGCTGCGGCCCATCATCGTCTCGACGGTGTGGATGCGCACGCCGTAGGGCGCGTTGCCCTTCAGGATGAACGGGTTGAGCGAATCGAAGCTGCCGCCCTCGCCGAACACGATCCGGCCGCCCCGCGGGGCGTCGGGATTGGCGTGCGGCAGCGACACAAAATCAGGTGGAAGCGCGGGTTCGCCATACATAGCTATGCCGTGCCGAGGCTCTGCCCGGGCCGAGGTCCACGACCCGGCCACAAGCGCCGCGCCCAGCACCGCAAGGGCCCCGCGCAGGATCCATCTCCGCATTGCCGCTCTGCCTCCTGCCCTGTCGTTCCTTTCCGGGAAGGCTATCCGGGAGCCTCTGCCTTTTCAAACTTTTAGCTTGGCCGTCGGCGGAGGACGGCGTATATAGAGAGCACTGCTCGATAGGTTTCTTGCCTGTATGAAACCTGCCTCAATAACTCAACGCCCGCCTCGCGCGGGCGTTTTTTTTCGGGCGCCCGCGGCGGCGGGCGGGGCGCGGGCGCGCGCGGCCTGATCCGAGGAGAATCGGGCGCTTCGGGCCGACCGTTCCGATGATGGCGCAAGGCGTCGCTTCGCGGCCCGTGCCGACCTGAACCCGTGCCGCCGCGGGCGCGCCGCGGGATCCGCCGGGCGGTGCCACCGGCCCCTGGCCGCGCACCCCCGGCCCGGAATCGCCGCCCTTGCGGTCGAAGGGCCCGGGCCCGGCCGGGGAACCTGCCGGCTGCCCTGTCGTTCTGCATCCGCAGCATCTATGCTGCCGCCGCAGCAGGAGCAGAAGGAACCGCAGGACCATGAGCCTCAGGGGCAAGACCGCCGTCATCACCGGATCGACCTCGGGAATCGGACTCGGCATCGCCGAGGAACTCGCCCGCGCCGGGGTGGACGTGGTGCTGAACTCGTTCACCGACAGGCCGGAGGACCACGCGCTCGCCGAGGAGATCGCGCGCCGGCACGGGGTGAGGGCCCGCTACATCCGGGCCGACATGTCGCAGGGCGAGGACTGCCGCCGGCTGATCGCCGAGGCCGGCGCCTGCGACATCCTCGTCAACAACGCCGGCATCCAGCATGTCGCGCCGATCGAGGACTTCCCGCCGGAGAAGTGGGACGCGATCCTGGCCATCAACCTCGGCTCGGCCTTCCACACCATCGCCGCGGCGCTGCCGATGATGCGCCGGGCGGGCTGGGGCCGGGTGGTCAACATCGCCTCGGCGCACGGGCTGACCGCCTCGCCCTACAAGTCGGCCTATGTCGCCGCCAAGCACGGCCTCGTGGGTCTGACGAAGACCGTCGCGCTCGAGGCGGCGGGGCAGGGGATCACCTGCAACGCGATCTGCCCCGGCTACGTGCTCACCCCGCTGGTCGAGGCGCAGATCCCCGACCAGATGAAGGCGCACGGGATGGACCGCGAGACGGTGATCCGCGAGGTGATGCTGGCGCGCCAGCCCTCGAAGCAGTTCGCCACGACCGAGCAGATCGGGGGAACGGTGGCCTTCCTCTGCTCGCCCGCGGCCGACCAGATCACCGGCACCACGATCAGCGTGGACGGCGGCTGGACGGCGCTCTGAGAGCGGGCGGCGCGGCCGCAGGCGGCGCGGGGGAGGCGGCGCGGGGGAGACGGAAGGGAAGCGATGGCCGGGCCCGTCAGGATCAATCTCGCCCTCCAGGGCGGCGGGGCGCACGGCGCCTTTACCTGGGGCGTGCTCGACCGGCTGCTCGAGGAGACCTCGATCGAGATCGCCGGCGTCTCGGGCACCTCGGCCGGGGCGCTGAACGGCGCGGCGCTGAAGGCCGGAATGGTCCGCGGCGGGCGCGCGGCCGCGCGCGAGACGCTCGACTGGCTCTGGGCCCAGGTCGGCGCGGTGCAGGACATGCGCCTGGCCGCCTGGATGGCCTCGCTCGGGCCGGCGCCCGGCCTCGCGGCGCGGCTCATCGAGACCTTCGCGCCGCTCTCGGTGCTCGACGCGCTGATGCGGCTCTTCAGCCCCTACGACAGCGGGCCCTTCTACGTGAACCCGCTCGAGCGGATCGTGCGGCGCTTCCGCTACGACCTCGTCTGCGACCGCCGGGGTCCGGCGCTCTTCGTCTCGGCGACGAACGTCCGCACGGGCAAGATCCGCGTCTTCAAGGGCGAGGAGGTGACGCCCGAGGCGCTGCTCGCCTCGGCCTGCCTGCCGACGCTGTTCCGCGCCGTGGAGGTCGAGGACCCCAGGACGGGTGCCGTCGAGGCCTACTGGGACGGCGGCTACACCGGCAACCCCGCGCTGTTCCCGCTGTTCGACCCCGCGCTTCCCGACGACATCGTGATCGTGGCCATCAACCCGCTGCGGCGCGAGGCGGTGCCGCGCACGGCGCGCGAGATCCAGAACCGGATCAACGAGATCGGCTTCAACTCGTCGCTCCTGCGCGAACTCAGGGCGATCAACTTCGTCAAGGAGCTGATCGCCGGGGGCAAGGTGGCGCGAGGCGCGATGAAGGACGTGCTGATCCACGTGATCGCCGACGACGCGCTGATGAACCAGCTGTCGGTGGCCACCAAGCTGCTGCCCTCGCCGATCCTGCTCGGCCAGCTCAAGGCGGCGGGGCGGGCGGCGGCCGAGCGGTTCCTCGCCACGGACGCCGGATCGCTCGGCCGGCAGGCCACGGTGGACCTCCCGGCGCTGTTCGGCTGAGGTCTGCTGTGCCGCCGGTCGGCCCGGGCCGGGCCGCTCCGGGGCACCCGGCCCGGACCTAGTCTCCGGTGATGATCTCGCCGCCGCCACCTCCGGTGTCGTCGTCGCCGTTCGACATGGCCAGGCCGATCAGGATCAGCGCCAGGATCGGCACGAGGATCCCGGCGCGCGAACCCGCGGCGGTCTGGGTTTCGATCTCTTCTTCCATGACGGGCTCGGCCATGCCCCCCGCGAAGGCGGGGTTGATCAGCACGGCGGAGAGCACGAGCGCGGCAAGGGTACGCATCGATCGGTCTCCGACTGGGCGTCCGGTGTCCCTCCGGACCGGGACCACGTTACCCCGCGCGCAGCGCGAAGCAACGCCGCGGCCGCATACTCGGCGCCTGGCGTGCCCGTGGCGCCTCACTCGGCGGCGTGTCGGGCCATCGCCTCGGCGGCGGCCTTGGCCTCCTTCGCGGTCGGGTAGACGAGGCCGGCGGAGGTGATGAGCTTGGCCGCGTCCTCCACGCTCATGTCGAGCTCCACGATCTCCGACTTCGGCACGTAGAGCAGGAAGCCCGAGGTCGGGTTCGGGGTCGTCGGGACGAAGACGCTGTAGAGCGGATCGTCCGGCGGGCCGCGGCGCGCGATCTCGCCCTTCGCCGCGGTCGAGATGAAGCCGATGCCCCAGATGCCGCGGCGCGGATACTCGATCAGGCAGGCCTTCTCGAACGAGCTTTCCGACTTGGCGAAGACCGTCTCGGCGATCTGCTTGAGCCCGTTGTAGATCGAGCGCACGACCGGCATCCGGTCCACGATGTGCTCGGTCCAGCGGATGAACGACCGCCCGATCAGGCCCTTGGCGATCCATCCGGCAAGCACCGTGAACACGAGGAACACCAGCACGCCCATGCCGCGGATGTTGAGGTGCACCCAGTCGGGATCGGCGGGGTTCTCGTTGCCGAGCAGCCGGTTCAGCAGGACCTGCGGCTGGTAGGCGGCGGGCACGAGCGGCAGGACCCAGCCGTCGATCCAGCCGACGACGGTCCAGATCAGCCAGATGGTGAGCCCGATGGGCAGGACGACGACGAGACCGGTGAGGAAGTTGCCGCGCAGCCGCGCCAGCGGCCGCGCCCGGCGTTTCTCAGGCTGGCCCGGCTCCTGGCCGGGGAGGTGTTCGGTCATGGCCCGTGATCCGCACTGACTGTGCACATCTAGGCAGAGCCGCGCCGTCGCACAATCCGCCCCGGCCTCAGGCGCGCGAGATTTCCCGCGCGATCGCCGCCGCGAGGCGGGCGTTGTTCAGCACGAGGGCGGTGTTGGCCTCGACCGAGCGCCCCCCGGTCAGCTCGGCGATGCGGGAGAGCAGGAACGGCGTGACGCGCTTGGCCGCGATGCCCTGCGCCTCGGCCTCGGCCTGGGCCCGGGCGATCACCGGGGCGAGGTCGGCCGCCGGGATCTCGTCCGCCGCGGGGATCGGGTTGGCGACGAGCTGGCCGCCGGGCAGGCCGAGACGCGCCCGCATGACGTGGGCGGCGGCGATGCCCTCGGGGCTGTCCATGCGCAGCGGCGCGGGCAGGCCCGAGTCGCGCGACCAGAAGGCGGGGAAGGCGTCCTGCCCCACGGCGATCACCGGAACGCCGAGCGTCTCGAGCACCTCGAGCGTCTTCGGCAGGTCGAGGATCGCCTTGGCGCCGGCCGAGACGACGGTGACCGGCGTCTGCGCGAGCTCCTGCAGGTCGGCCGAGATGTCGAAGCTGGTCTCGGCGCCGCGGTGCACGCCGCCGATCCCGCCGGTGGCGAAGACGGCGATCCCGGCGAGACGGGCGCAGATCATCGTCGCGGCAACCGTGGTGGCGCCGGTCCGGCCGGTGACGAGGCACTGGGCCAGGTCGGCGCGGCTGAGCTTGGCCACGTCGGGTGTCTCGGCCAGGGCGCGGGTCTCCGCCTCGGTCAGCCCGATGCGGATGCGCCCGCCGATCACGGCGACGGTGGCCGGCACGGCGCCGGCCGCGCGCACCTCGGCCTCGACCGCGCGGGCGAGCGCGAGATTCCGCGGGTAGGGGAAGCCGTGGCTGATGATGGTGGATTCGAGGGCCACCAGCGGCCGGCCCGCCGCGCGCGCCGCGGCGACCTCGGGCGAGAAGGCGAGGGGGGCGTCGATCATGCGCTCACTCCCGAGACGTGGTCGGCGGCGGCCGCAAGCGCGGCGGCGAGCGCCTCGGCCCGGCCCGCGCCGCGCCGCTCGGCCGCGATGTGGGCCGCCAGGAAGGCATCGCCCGCCCCGGTGACGCGGGCGACCGCCACCTCGGGGGGAAGTGCCGCCAGCACCCCCTCGCCATCCGCAAGCGCCGCGGCGCGGCCGCCGTCGGTGACGAGCACGCGCGCCACGCCGCGGGCGCGCAGGGCCGCCGCCGCCTCGGGCGCCGCCGGAGGCCTGTCGCCGAGGAGCAGGCCGGCCTCCTCGAGGTTGACGTAGAGCGTCGCGCGCGGGTGTCCGAGGAGCGGCCGCAGCCGCTCGGCCTTGCCGGGCGAGGCGGGGGCCAGGCGCAGGTCGGCCGCGGCGAAGAGGGGCGAGGCGGCGATCTCCGCCAGGAGCGCGGCGGTCAGGTTGCCGTCGAGCGCGACCGGGCCGGCCCAGGGCGCCTCGGCCGAGGCGAGCGTGCCGTCCTCGAGCGGGGCGAGGATCCGGGCCCCGGCCGCCTCGAGGGTGCGGGCGTCGGCGATCGCCGCGACCAGCCCGTTCGCGCCCTCGACGGCGAGGTAGCGGTCGGTCGGCATCTCGGGGGGCCGGTGGACATGCGCGGTGACCAGGCCGAGCCGGTCGCAGGCGGCGACGAGCTCGTCGCCCTCCGCGTCGCGGCCGATCGCGGTCAGCAGGGCCGGCGTGAAGCCGAGCCGGCGCAGCGTCGCGGCGATGTTCATCGCCACGCCGCCGGGCTGGCGGGTGATGCGGCCCGGAACGTCGGCGCCGAGGCGCATGCGGTCCGGGCTGCGGCCTATGAGGTCCCACAGGACGGAGCCGATGCAGAGGATGTCGGGGCGCGCGGCCATGGCGCTTCTTGGCGTCTCGGCGCGGGCGCCGCAAGGGCCGCAAGGGGGCCGCGCGGTCGCCTCGGACCGTCGGCGCCCGCAGCCCCGCTCAGCCCGCGCTTCCGCCCGGCCCGGGATGTTCCGGGGCACGGCCACCGGTGACGCCGGGAAATTGGACCCGCAGGCAATTCTGGGTTGAACCCTGCCGAGAATGGTGCACCCATGGTCGAGCCGGGGTGCCGGGTCCGGCGGCCACCGGAACATCGCTCATGGAGACGGCAAGCCATGCCCAAGGGCTACTGGGTCGTGCTTTCGGAGGTGATCGACGGCGTCCGGTTCATGCAGCGCGTCGAGGCGGGTCTCGATGCGCTCGAGCGCACGGGCGGACGGCTTCTCGTGCGGACCGAGGCCGAGGTGAGGGCAGGGGCCCCGAAGCGGCGCGTGGCGATCGTGGAGTTCGAGAGCCTGGCCGAGGCCCGGCAGCGGTTCGAGGATCCGGCCTACCAGGCGGCGCTGCGGATCTTCGACGGCATCGTCGACTACGATTTCCTGATCGCCGAGGGCGCCCCCGAGGAGCCGCTCGCGGCCGGGCGCACGGTGTCCCCCTCCTGGGGGGTTGCGCGGCCCCCCGAAACCGGCTAGACGCGCGCCACTTCACAGGCGGATGCGGGCCGAGCGGGGGAGAAATCCCCGCCGGTCCGCCGGTTGTCCCGGAGCCGATCCGGGGTAAGGGCATCCGCCGAGGCGCGAAACCGGAAAGGACAAAGGCATGGCGCTCCCCGAGTTCACCCTGCGCCAGCTCCTCGAAGCTGGCGTGCACTTCGGCCACCAGACCCAGCGTTGGAACCCGCGCATGGCGCCGTACATCTACGGCGAGCGCAACGGCATCCACATCATCGACCTGACCCAGACGGTCCCGATGCTCGATGCCGCGCTGCACGTGATCCGCGAGACCGTGGCCAAGGGCGGCCGCATCCTCTTCGTCGGCACCAAGCGGCAGGCCCAGAAGCCGATCGCCGAGGCCGCCGAGAAGTGCGCGCAGTACTACATGAACCACCGCTGGCTGGGCGGCACGCTGACCAACTGGAAGACGGTGAGCCAGTCGATCCAGCGCCTGAAGCAGATCGACGAGACGCTGGCGCACGGCGCCGAGGGCCTCACCAAGAAGGAGCGCCTCGGGATGGAGCGCGAGCAGCAGAAGCTGCAGGCCTCGCTCGGCGGCATCCGCGAGATGGGCGGGCTGCCGGATCTGCTGTTCGTCATCGACGTCAACAAGGAGGATCTGGCGATCCTCGAGGCGAAGAAGCTCGGCATCCCGGTCGTGGCGGTGGTCGATACCAACTGCTCGCCCGAGGGGGTGGACTACGTGATCCCCGGCAACGACGACGCGGCGCGCGCCATCGCCCTCTACTGCGACCTCGCGGCCCGCGCCGCGCTCGACGGCATGTCGGCGCAGCTCGGCGCTGCCGGCGTGGACATCGGCGCGCTCGAGGAGGCGCCGGTCGAGGAGGGCGTCGGCGAGGACGCCGAGGCCTGACCGGCCGCCGTCATCCCACCGATTCCGGGCGGGGCTATCCCCGCCCGCAACCGATCTTCCGCAAGGAGAGAGTTCATGACGATCACCGCGAGCATGGTGAAGGAGCTGCGCGAGATGACCGGCGCCGGCATGATGGATGCCAAGAAGGCGCTGACCGAGACCGGGGGCGACATGCAGGCCGCGGTCGACTGGCTGCGGACCAAGGGGCTCGCCAAGGCCGCCAAGAAGTCGGGCCGCACGGCCGCCGAGGGGCTCGTCGGCGTCGCCGTCCGGGGCGGCACGGGGGTTGCCGTCGAGGTGAACTCCGAGACCGACTTCGTCGCCCGCAACCCGGACTTCCAGGCCATGGTGCGCGCCATCGCCGAGGCCGCGCTTGGCGTGCACGACCTCGAGGCGCTGAAGGCCGCCCGGATCGGCGACAAGACGGTCGAGGAGACGCTGACCGAGGCGATCGCCCGGATCGGCGAGAACATGACCCTGCGCCGCATGGCCCGCATCGAGGGCGAGACGGTCGTTGCCTACGTGCACAACGCCGCGGCCGAGGGCATGGGCAAGATCGGGGTGCTGGTGGCGCTGAAGGGCGGCGAGGCGATCGGCAGGCAGGTGGCGATGCATGTCGCCGCCGCGAGCCCGGCTGCGCTCTCGGCCGCCGACCTCGATCCCGCCGTGGTCGAGAAGGAGCGGCAGATCCAGATCGAGATCGCGCGCGAATCCGGCAAGCCGGAGGCGGTCATCGAGAAGATGATCGAAGGCCGCATGAAGAAGTTCGCCGCCGAGGTCACGCTGCTCGGCCAGGCCTTCGTGGTGAACCCCGATCTGACGGTCGCCGAGGCGGCCCGGCAGGCGGGCGCCGAGATCACCGGCTTCGTCCGCCTCGCGGTCGGCGAGGGGATCGAGAAGAAGCAGGAGGACTTCGCCGCCGAGGTGGCCAAGCTCGCCACCTGAGCGCCGCGCGAGACGGCAGCGGAGCGGCCCGGGGAAGGGCCGCTCCGGCCCCGAAAGCGCCGCCTCCGGGGATGAACAGGGACGCTTCGGGGTGCCGGCCGGGGCGGTGAGAATGCGCCGCTCCGGCCAGCGTCCGGTTTCCCGGAATCGGCCCGTCTTGCCTGAAATTGCAAGCCGTTGCGGGCCGCTGTTCCATGGCCAATGCCACCACTCACGGAACGCGGCCAGTCTCGCACTTTACCCTGCGTAAGGGAAGTCAGGTTCTCCCGACCCGCCCTGGTGGTAAGGGTTCCGGACCGCTTTCGGCCTCATTGCGGGACGACGAAGATCTGGTTCTGGAACGAGGCCTTGAGCACGGCCTGCGCGGTGGTCTCCACGTCGAGCGCCTCGCGCGCAAGCCGCAGGTGCTTCTCGACCGTGGCCGGCGTCAGCCCCATGATCGTCGCGATGTCCTGCGTGGTCTTGCCGTCGCCGACCCATTCCAGCGCCTCGCGCTGGCGCTCGGTGAGCGGTCGGCGCAACCCGCGATAGGGAAGGGTGGTGATCTTCAGGTGGGCGACGTTGGCCATCTGGAGGAGGAGGCGGCCGTGGCGTTCCCAGATCGCATCGGCCGCATCCTGGTCGATGTCGGCGCGCGCGGTGAGCGCCAGCCCGCCCTTGGCCCGCGGCGAGGTCGCGGGGAAGCTGATGGCGATGCCGGCCGTCACGCCCATGCGCTGGTTGAACTCGGCCACCATCCTTTCCCGCGGCGTCAGATGCTCGCTGTTCTCGCGGATCCGGCGCCAGGAGCAGGCGCCGACGTTCTCGGCTGCCCAGCGCACCATCGGCGCATCGGCATAGAGCCGGTCGCCGATGAACCGGTCGGTATAGGCGCGGTCGTGGTTCGTCAGGATCAGCAGGTCCTCGGGGTCGCCGAAGGAATTGGCCGTGCGGAACCGGGTGAACCCGTAGAGCAGCCGGTCGAAGCCGTAGTCGCCCATGACGCGGGTCAGCTCGCCCCAGACAACCTCGATCGTTCCGGCGCTGGTGACTCGTTCGAGAAAGTCGACGATGTCGGTCATCGCAGTCGCTCCAGGTCAGAGCGGCGCCGGCTTCGCCCGCCGGACGCCCTCGGTGCTGTTCGCACCACAGCCGGAGCGGGCCGGTTCGGCATGCTCTGGTAGGCCTCAATGGCGCAAGGATACCGCTAACGTCAAGTGGACCGATGGCGCTGACGTCAAGCGGACGCGCCGGCGATGGCGCGGCGGCGACAGGCGAGACCGGCTGCGCCTTGCCGGTCCGCGCCCGCACGCCGATCCGGATTCTGAAGAGGTTCGCGCAACGCTCTGGAAACGCGAGAGGATCCTGACGTGCTCCTCGAGGTCTCCGGCCGGCGGAAACGCCCTCCCGGGTCAGTCCAGGATTTACATAATATGTCTTATCCGCGTTTGACGTGCGGTGCCGCGGGGTCGCCCCGGATCCTACCCCAGCGCGTAGCCGGCGCCGCGCACGGTGCGGATCGGGTCCTCGCCGCCATGCCGGCCGAGGGCCTTGCGCAGACGGCCGACGTGAACATCGACCGTCCGCGTGTCGAGGAAGGCCTCGCGGCCCCAGACCCGGTCGAGAAGCTGCTCGCGCGTCCAGACGCGCCCCGGCTTCTCCATCAGCGTGGCGAGCAGCCGGAACTCGGTCGGGCCGAGCTTCAGCTCGCGGTCGCCGCGGGTGACGCGGTGGGTCTCGGCGTCGAGCCGGATGTCCTCGAAGACGAGCACCTCGCCCACGCTCGCCGGGCGCGACCGGCGCAGCTGCGCGCGGACCCGCGCCATCAGCTCGACGATGGAATAGGGCTTGACCACGTAGTCATCCGCCCCGGTCTCGAGCCCCCGCACCCGATCGACCTCCTCGGAGCGCGCCGAGAGCATGATGATCGGCACGCCCCGGGTCTCGGGCTTGAGCTTCAGCCGGCGGCAGACCTCGATGCCCGAGACATGCGGCAGCATCCAGTCGAGCACGATCACGTCGGGCGGCATCTCGGCCACGCGGTCGAGCGCCTCCTCGCCGTCGGCCGCGCGCGAGACGTCGAAGCCCTCGGCCTCGAGATTGTAGGCCAGGACCTCGCGCTGCGCCTCCTCGTCCTCGACGACGAGCACCAGGGGTGCGCGGGACGGAGCCATCATTCGTCCTCCTCGCCGTCGGTGACAAGGGAGGTCCGGTCGCCCTTCGGCCGGCTCTCCTCGGGCAGATGCCCGGTGACCACGTAGATCACCTGCTCGGCGATCGAGGTCACGTGGTCGCCCATGCGCTCCAGGTTCTTGGCGATGAAGTGCAGGTGCATGCAGGCGGTGATGTTCCGCGGGTCCTCCATCATGTGGGTGAGGAACTCGCGGAACAGCGCGTTGTACATCTGGTCGACGTCCCGGTCGCGGATGCGCACGTCCATTGCCAGCTCCGCATCGCGGGTGGCGTAGCTGTCGAGCGCATCCTTCAGCATCTCGGCCACGGCCTTCGCCATCCGCCGGAGCGCGCCGCCCGAGTCGCCCACGGGCGCCATCTGCACCAGCACCGAGGTCCGCTTGGCGAGGTTCTTGGCGTAGTCGCCGATCCGCTCGAGGTTGGTGCTGATCTTGAGCACGCTGAGCAGCACGCGCAGGTCCGAGGCCGTCGGCGCGCGCAGCGCGATCACCCGCGCGGCCTCCTCGTTCACCAGTTCCTCGAGCTCGTCGATCTGGCGGTCCTCCTTGCGGACGCGCTCGGCCAGTTCCTCGTCGCGCATCTCGAGCGAGGTGGCCGCGTCGATGATCGCCGCCTCGACCAGGCCACCCATCTTCATGATGAGGGCCTGGACGGCCTCCAGATCCCGGTCGAAGGCCGAGAGGATATGCTGTTCGCTCGGCACCTTGCCCTCCATCATCCGATCCTCCCCGTGATGTAGCTCTCGGTCCTGGGATCCCTGGGATTGGTGAAAACCTGTCCGGTCTCGCCGTATTCGACGAGGTTGCCGAGGTGGAAGAAGGCGGTGCGCTGGCTGACGCGCGCGGCCTGCTGCATCGAGTGGGTGACGATCACCACCGAGAAGTTGGCGCGCAGCTCGTCGATCAGCTCCTCGACCTGGGCGGTCGCGATCGGGTCGAGCGCCGAGCAGGGTTCGTCCATCAGCAGCACCTCGGGCGAGGTGGCGATGGCCCGCGCGATGCACAGCCGCTGCTGCTGGCCGCCCGACAGCCCCGTGCCGGGCTGGTCGAGCCGGTCCTTGGCCTCGTTCCACAGCGCCGCGCGGCGCAGCGACTTCTCGACGATCTCGTCGAGATCGGCCTTGCTGCGCGCCAGCCCGTGGATCCTGGGGCCGTAGGCGACGTTGTCGTAGATCGATTTCGGGAACGGGTTCGGCTTCTGGAACACCATCCCCACCTGGGCGCGGAGCTGCACCGGGTCGACGCTGCGGTCGTAGATGTCCTGCCCGTCGAGCCGGATCGACCCGGTGACCCGGCAGTTGTCGATCGTGTCGTTCATCCGGTTGAGGCAGCGCAGGAAGGTGGACTTGCCGCAGCCCGAGGGGCCGATGAAGGCCGTCACCGTCTTGTCGAGGATGTCGACGTCCACGTCCTTGATGGCGTGGGACTCGCCATAGTAGACGTTCACGCCCCTTGCCTGGATCTTGACCTCGTCGGTTCCCACAAGCCTCTCCGTCAGTCGAAGGTCTTCCATCGTTTCCGTCCCTTCTACCACCGGCGCTCGAACCGGTTGCGCAGATAGATTGCGAGCGCGTTCATCAGCACCAGGAACCCGAGCAGCACCAGGATCGCCGCCGAAGTCCGGCTGACGAAGCCGCGTTCCGGGCTGTCGGCCCAGATGAAGATCTGCGTCGGCAGGGCCGTCGCGCTGTCGAACGGGGTCGAGGGCGCGGCGGTGATGAAGGCGTTCATGCCGATCAGCAGCAGCGGCGCGGTCTCGCCGAGCGCCTGGGCAAGGCCGATGATCGTGCCGGTCAGGATCCCCGGCATGGCGAGCGGCAGGACATGGTGGAACACCACCTGCTGCTTCGAGGCCCCTACCCCGAGCGCGGCCTCGCGGATCGAGGGCGGCACCGCCTTAAGGGCCGCGCGCGTGGCGATGATGATCGTCGGCAGCGTCATCAGCGCCAGCGTCAGGCCGCCGACGAAGGGCGCGCCCCGCGGCAGGCCGAACCAGTTGAGGAAGACCGCGAGCGCGAGCAGCCCGAACACCACCGAGGGCACCGCCGCGAGGTTGTTGATGTTGATCTCGATGAAGTCGCTGAGCCGGTTCTTCCTGGCGAATTCCTCGAGGTAGATCGCCGCCCCGATGCCGATCGGGAACGAGATCAGGAAGCAGGTGAGCAGCGCGTAGAACGACCCGATGATCGCCCCCTTCAGCCCCGCGAGCTCGGGGAACCGCGAGTCGGCATTGACGAACAGGGCGGTGTTGAAGGGCCGCGAGATCAGCCCCGCCTCGCTGAGCCGGTCGAAGGCCGCGATCCCGGCATCGCTCACCCGCCGGAGCGCCTCGGGCGTCTCGCGGTCGATCAGGCCCTTGGCGAGCTGGTCGTAGGGATCCGAGACCGGCACGCGGATGCTGAAGGTCTGCCCGATCAGGTCGGGATTGGCGGCCACATGGCTTTCGATGATGTACTGCGCGCCGCTGGAGAGGATGCGCGAGGCTTCGCGCTTCTGCGCCTCGTCGGCGCCCTCGAACAGCGCCTCGATCGCGCCGCGGGTGGCGGCCCGGAAGCTCGGCGTCTCGTCGCCCGGCGGCAGCGTGACCTGCAGCGTCACATGCGTCTGGGTGAAGGCCCGGAAGCCCGTGATCACCAGCGAGGCGAGCAGCGTCAGCAGCATCGCGAAGGCGATGGTGATGGCGACCAGCCCGGCCGCCTTCAGCCAGAGTTCCCCGCGGCGGCGGCGCCGCACGTTCTCGCGGCTGGCCTCCGAGGTCCAGCCCCCTGCGGCGATGTCGATGTCGGCCATGGCTGCGTCCTCAGTCGTAGAGCTCGCGGTACTTCCGCACGATGCGGAGCGCGAGGATGTTGATCCCGAGCGTGACGATGAACAGCATCATGCCCAGCGCGAAGGCGGCCAGCGTCTTGGGGTTGTCGAACGACGTGTCGCCGATCAGCAGCGTCACGATCTGCACCGTCACCGTGGTCACGCTGTCGAGCGGGTTGATCGTCATCGTCGCGATGAGGCCCGCCGCCATGACGACGATCATCGTCTCGCCGATGGCGCGGCTGACGGCGAGCAGGATGCCCCCGACGATGCCAGGGATCGCGGCCGGGAACAGCACCTTGAGCATGGTCTCGCCCCGTGTCGCCCCGAGCGCGAGCGAGCCGTCGCGCAGCGCGCGCGGCACGGCGGCCAGCGCGTCGTCGGTGAAGGACGAGATGAAGGGGATCAGCATGATCGCCATCACGCTGCCCGCCGCCAGCGCGGTGTTCGGCGAGATCGGAATGCCGAACTCGGCGCCCGCCGCACGCAGGGCCGGCGCCACGGTCAGCACGGCGAAGAAGCCGTAGACCACGGTCGGCACGCCGGCGAGGATCTCGAGCACCGGCTTGACCACGGCGCGCATGCGCCGCGAGGCGAACTCGTTGAGGTAGATCGCCGAGAACAGCCCGATCGGCACCGAGACGGCCAGGGCGATGACGGTGATCACCACCGTGCCGAGGATGACCGGAAGCCAGCCGAAGGCCCCTGCCCCGGCGATCTGGTCGGCCCGGATCGGGATCTGCGGCTCCCAGTTCGTGCCGAACAGGAACTCGGTGATCGGAACCAGCCGGAAGAACTGCCAGCTTTCGTAGATCAGCGACAGCACGATCCCCACGGTGGTGAAGATCGCGACCGTCGAGCAGAAGACGAGGATGCCGAGCACCATCCGCTCCACGCCGTGGCGGGCGCGGAACTCGGGCGCCACGGTGCGCCGGGCGAGGAACAGCAGGACCACCGACAGCGCCGCCACCGTCACCACGAGCAGCGTGCCCGAGGTCGCGCGCAGCCGGACAAGGCGTTCGGCCGCCTCGAGCTTCCAGGGTTCGGGCGTGCCGAAGACCTGACCGGCCGCGATCGACTGGATCTCGGCGGCGATCAGGCTGACCTCGCCCTTGCCCAGGCCGTCGAGCACGCCCTCGGGCAGGCCGCCCATGACGAGGGCCGAGATCACCGGCCCCTGGAACAGCAGCCACAGCAGGATGACGAGGAACACCGGCAGGAGGACGACGAGCGCCGCGAAGCCGCCGTGGAAGGTGGCGAGCGAGTGCAGGCGTTCGCCCCGTCGGGCGAGGCTCGCGGCAGCGGCCCGGTTCAGCATGTAGGCGGCGACCGTGGCCGCGAAGAGAAGCGCGAAGGCGAAGAGGGTCATGACGGTGGCAGCCGCGATGCGCGCGGGGCGCGCGCTGGGGTGGGAACGGCGCCGGGGTCGGCCCCCGGCGCCGTCCGGAGGATCAGCTCTCGGGGGCAGCCATGCCGGCGCCCGAGGTCACCGCCTGCTGGACCTCGGCGCGCTTGTCGTCGGGCAGGACGACGAGGCCGCGCTCCTGCAGGTAGCCGCCCGGACCCATCGCATCCTCGGACATGTATTCGGCGATGAACTCGTTCAGGCCGGGGATCACGCCGCGATGGGCGTTCTTGATGTAGATGTAGAGCGGCCGGGAGATCGGGTAGTCGAAGCTGCCGATCGTCTCCTGGTTGGCCTCGACGCCGTTGATCTTCACGTCCTTCAGCTTGTCGAGGTTCTCGTAGAGGAACGAGTAGCCGAAGATGCCGAGCGCGTTCGGATCGGCCTCAAGCCGCTGCACGATCAGGTTGTCGTTCTCGCCGGCCTCGACGAAGGGGCCGTCCTGGCGCATCCGCGAGCAGTTCTCCTTGACCCAGTCGCCGTCGAAGCCGCCGTTCTTGACGTAGTCGAGCTCCTCGCAGCCGGCGTGCATCGCCAGCTCCACGAAGGCGTCGCGCGTGCCCGAGGTCGGGGGCGGGCCGTAGACCAGGATCGGCGTCGCCGGCAGGTCGGGGTTGATCTCGTTCCAGGACTTGTAGGGGTTGTCCACCCACTCGCCGTTGACCGGCACCTGCGCCGCGAGCGCCAGGTAGACCTCGGAGAGCGTGAGATCCCAGTCCACCTCGCTCGCGCGCGAGACGGCGATCGAGAGCCCGTCGTAGCCGATCAGCGCCTCGGAGATGTCGGTCACGCCGTTCTGCTGGCAGAGCTCGTATTCCGACTTCTTCATCGCGCGCGAGGCGCCGGTGATGTCGGGATGCTCGGCGCCGACGCCGGCGCAGAAGACCTGCATGCCGCCGCCCGTTCCGGTCGATTCGACGACGGGCGCCACGCCGCCCTGGTTGGCGAACTCCTCCGCCACGGCCTGCGTGTAGGGGAACACGGTCGAGGAACCGACGATGCGGATCTGCTCGCGCGACTGGGCGTTGGCCAGGCCGGCCGACGCCGCCGCGAGCGCAAGCGCCGAGACGGTGATCGTGGTCAGTTTCATGAGGGCAGCTCCTGCGTTGTGCAATGACGGACCGCGACGCGGCCGCGGTCTCGGCGCCGGTGTAGTGGCCTCGGGCAATGGTTTTGTGACAGTCATGTAACAGTTCGATGACAGCAGGCCCGGGCGTCGCACAGGATCTGCCGGCGCCCGCCCCGCATCCGCCGGGGCGGCGACGGGCCGCCCGCTCAGCCGGCGGCCGGGCCCGAGGGCGGCCCCGCCTGCGGCAGGATCACCGAGAACACCGCCCCCTGCCCCTTCTCGCTCCAGATCGCCAGCCGCCCGCGATGCCGGCTGACGATGTGCTTGACGATCGCCAGGCCGAGCCCGGTGCCGCCTTCGGAGCGCGAGCGGTGATTGTCGATGCGGTAGAACCGCTCGGTCAGGCGCGGGATGTGGATCGGGTCGAATCCCTCGCCCTGATCCGCCACGTCGATCCGCACCGCGTCGGTCCTGAGCGCCGGATCGCGCCCGATCTCGGTGACCGTCAGCGCGACGACCTTGCCCGAGGCGCCGTACTTCAGCGCGTTCTCGATCAGGTTGGCGAAGACCTGCGTGAGCTGGTCGGCATCACCGATCACCGCCAGGCCGGGCTCGGCGCCCGCCACCGTGATCTCGACCCCGCGCTCCTCGGCCTGCGGCCGCAGCGGCGCGACCACTCCGGCGAGCAGCGGCGCGATCTCGACCCGGCCGGTGGGCCGCACGCGCTCCTCGCCCTCGACGCGGGTGAGCGACAGCAGGTCGTCCACCAGACGGCTCATCCGCCCCGCCTCGCGCTCCATGATCGCGAGGAAGCGGTCGCGCACCGCCGCGTCGTCGCGCGCCGCGCCCCGCAGCGTCTCGATGAAGCCGATCAGCGCGGTCAGCGGCGTCTTGAGCTCGTGGCTGACGTTCGCCACGAAGTCGCGCCGCATCCGTTCCGCCGCCTCGGTCGCGGTCTCGTCGGTGAAGCTGATCAGCGCCCCCTGCCCCGCCGGCAGCGGCGCGGCGTGCACGCGCCAGCGTGATTCCCGCCCGCGATCGGTCGCAAGGTGCATCGCCTCCGCGGCGGTGCCGCGGCGCAGCGCCGTGTCGATGCAGTCGACGAGCCCCGGCGCCCGCAGCGCCAGCATGTAGTGCCGGCCCTCGCCGTCGGTGCCGAAGAGCTGGCGCGCCGCAGGGTTCGCGGCGCGGATGCGCGCATCGGCGCCGATCAGGATCGCCGGCAGGGGCAGCGCGTCGAGAAGGACTCGGGCTTCCGCGAGGATCATCGGACAAATCCCCACAAACAGTTGAAAATTCCGGAACGCGAAATAGAGTGTGCTGCGGCCCTGAAATGCAAGCTTAAGTGGAATCTCGGGTACGGGTCCGGTTCGTCGGGTGCGCCTTCCGAGCGCATTGCGGGAGAGTCGGACCGCACGCGCCCGACTGGAAGGAGACGAGCGGAGCCCCGATGCCAGCCGGCACCACGCCCCAAGAACAGACCGGCCCGAGGGCACCGGAAACCCGCATTCTCTTCGTCAGCCACCTGCCGGGCTGGCGCGGCCCTGACCCCGACGTCAGCCGCGGACGATTCGGGCAGGACATCGGGGTGGTGGACTTCTCCGCGGTCGACGCCGTCCTGCTCAGCACCTTCGATCCGCACTTCGTCGTCTCCCCCATCCTCACGCCGGGCTTCGACATCATCGACCTCGCGCTCCGGCTCTGGCAGCTCCGCTACCGCGGCGCCTACCGCATCCTCACCGACAAGCCCCTGCCCGACCCCGGCCTCGTCCTGCGCGAGGTGCGCGCCCAGTGCCCCGGCCTCGACGTCGATCTCATCCCGCGCGACGCCCTGCTCGGCTGAGGCGGTCTCAGAGGCGGCTCAGCGTGGCGGCGAACCGGCGGGCGCGTTCCCGGTAGTGCCGCGCCGAGTCCCGCAGGCGCGCGATCTCGTCCGGGGTCAGCGCGCGACGCACCATGCCGGGTGCGCCGATCACCAGGCTGCCATCGGGGATCTCCTTGCCTTCGGTCACCAGCGCCCCGGCGCCAATCAGGCAGTTGCGGCCGATGCGCGCGCCGTTCAGCACCGTCGCCCCCATGCCGATCAGGCTCTCGTCGCCGACCGTGCAGCCGTGCAGCATGGCCTTGTGGCCGATCGTGCAGTCGCGCCCGAGGCTCAGGGGGTAGCCCATGTCGGTGTGCAGGACGCAGTTCTCCTGCAGGTTCGTCCCCTCGCCCACCGTGATCGGCTCGTTGTCGCCCCTGAGCGTCGCGCCGAACCAGACCGAGGCGCCGGCGCCGAGGATCACCCGCCCGATCACGTTGGCGTCCGGCGCCACCCAGGCATCGGGGGCAAGTTCGGGGACCAGGTCCCCCAGGGCATAGACGGTCATCGGCGTCCCTCGAATTCGGCGTTGAGCTGGCGGACGAAGTCGGCCAGCCCCGGCCGGCGGATCCGGCGCAGGCGCTCGGCGGTGAGGATCGTGCGCAGGTCGGCCTCGCAGGCGTCGAGATCGCGGTTGACCAGCACGTAGTCGTATTCCGCCCAGTGGCTGATCTCGGCCTCGGACTTCGCCATCCTGCCACGGATCACCGCGTCGCTGTCCTGCCCGCGGCTGCGCAGGCGGCGTTCGAGCTCGGCGATCGAGGGCGGCAGCAGGAAGATCGAGACGACGTCGTCGCGCATCGCCTGCCTGATCTGCTGTCCGCCCTGCCAGTCGATGTCGAACAGCGTGTCCTGGCCCCGCGCCATCGCCTCCTCGACCGGCGCGCGGGGGCTGCCATAGAGGTTGCCGAAGACCTCGGCGTGCTCGAGCATCTCGCCCGCCGCGACCATGGCCTCGAACTGCTCGCGGGTGCGGAAATGGTATTCGCGGCCGTCCTGCTCTCCCGGCCGCGGCGGGCGCGTGGTGGCCGAGACCGAGAACCTGATCGAGGGATCCCAGGCCATCAGCCGGCGGGCGAGCGTGGATTTCCCCGCGCCGGAGGGCGAGGAGAGGATGATCAGGAGGCCCCTGCGCGCCTCGGGCGCCGGGGCGGTGCTGGCGGATGCGGTCATTGGACGTTCTGCACCTGCTCGCGCATCTGGTCGATCACCGCCTTCAGCTCCAGCGCGACGCGGGTGAGCCCGGCGTGGTTGGCCTTGGCGGCGAGGGTATTGGCCTCGCGGTTGAACTCCTGCGCGAGGAAGTCGAGCCGGCGGCCCACCGGCTCGCCCTCGCACAGCAGGGCGCGCGCCGCGGCGACATGCGCCTTCAGCCGGTCGATCTCCTCGGTCACGTCGGTCCTGACGGCGAGCAGCGCGAGCTCCTGCGCCACGCGCGCCGCGTCGGCCCCCTCGGCCCCCTCCATCACCCGGGCAAGCGCGGCACGGAAGGCCTCGGCCTGCTGCGGCGCCCGGGCGCGCGCCGCGTCGGCCGCCTCGGCCGCCAGCGCCTCGATCCGGGCGACCTGTCCCGTCAGGATCTCGTGCAGGGCGCGCCCCTCGGCCTGGCGCATCGACTTCAGCGCGTCGAGCACATGCCCGAGATCGGCGATCAGCGCGGCCCGCAGCGCGTCGCCGTCGGCGGCGGCCGGTGCCGCGCTGTCGAGCACCCCGCGCAGGCCCAGGATCTCGGCGGCCGAGCTGTCGCGGAGCGCGACGCCCCGCGCCGCGGCGGCCGCCGTGACCTCGGCCAGCGCGGCGAGCGCGCGGGCGAGCCCCTCGGGGTCGATCGCCGGCGACGCGGCGCCCGGCGCGCGGTCGAGCCGCAGCGAGACGGTGAGATTGCCGCGCGCGAAGCGGGCCGCCACCTCGGCGCGGACGGCCGCCTCGAGCCCCTCGATGCCTTCGGGCAGCCTGAGCCGCAGGTCCAGCCCCTTGCCGTTGACGCTGCGCGCCTCCCACGTCCAGGACTGCCCCTCGCCCTCGCCCGTGCGGGTGGCAAAGCCGGTCATCGACTCGAGCACGGTTAACCCTTCGTGAAGAAACGCCGCGAGATCCGCCCCGTCTATGGCATGGTAACAGACAGCTAAGCAATCGGGGCGGCGCAGGCGCAGCGGCGATGCCTCGCCCCGCCGGTTGCGGCCGAGGCAACTGCGGGGGGGAGGGCTCTGTCGATGCGCGTCGCGGGCGGTCGGGGAAGCGGCGGGGAAGTCGTGAACCTTGCGGATCGTGCCGATGCCGGCCCGGCCGGACATCCGGCCCTGGCGCGGCTCTGGCGCTACTGGCAGGCGCTGCGCCGGCCGGGCGTGCTGCCCGACCGGGCGGCGGTCGATCCGCGCCGGATCGAGGACGTGCTCGAATTCGCCTTCGTCGCCGAGCGCATCGCGCCGGGAGAGGTGCGCCTGCGGGTCGCGGGCTCGCATCTGGCGGCGCTGTTCGGCTGCGAGGTCAGGGGGATGCCGCTTTCCGCCTTCATCCTGCCCCAGGCGCGGGCCGACGTGGCCGCTGCGGTCGAGGCCGCGGTCGCGCATCCGGCCATGGTCGCCCTCTCGCTCGAGTCGCCGGCCGCCTTCGGCTGCCCGCAGCTTCGCGCCGGCCTTCTCGTCCTGCCGCTGTCCGACGAGCGGGGCCAGGTGTCGCGCGTGCTCGGCGGCCTCGCGGCCGAAGGGTCCGTCGGCCGCGCGCCCCGGCGCTTCCGCCTTCTCGGCGCGCGCGTCACGCCCTGCGCCCGGGACGGGGCGGGCAGCCCCCTGCCCCCCTCCGCCGGTGCCGCCGGCCGCGCCCCTGCGGCGCCGGCGCGGCGCGCGCCGGTCCTCCGGCTCGTCCACTCGCGCCCCTGATCGCGGGCGGCGGCCGGCGGGCCGGCCGGCCCGTCCGCCGGTCAGCCCTGGGCGGCGGCGGCGCGGGCCAGCTCCCGGCGCTCGGAGATCTCCTCGGCGATCAGGAAGGCGAGCTCCAGCGCCTGGCTGGCGTTGAGCCGCGGGTCGCAGGCGGTGTGGTAGCGGTCGGAGAGGTCCTCCTCGCTCCCCGCGCGGCCCCCGCCGGTGCACTCGGTCACGTCCTTGCCGGTCATCTCGAAATGCACGCCGCCGGGCACGGTGCCTTCGGCGTTGTGGATGTCGAAGAACTCGCGCACCTCGCGCAGCACGCTCTCGAAGGGCCGGGTCTTGTAGCCGGTCGCCGACTTGATCGTGTTGCCGTGCATCGGGTCGCAGGACCAGAGCACCTTCGCCCCCTCCTCCTGCACGGCGCGGATCAGCCGCGGCAGGTGGTCGCCGACCTTGCCCGCGCCGAACCGGGCGATCAGCGTCAGCCGGCCCGGCTCGTTCTCGGGGTTGAGCTTGCGCATCAGCACCTTGAGGTCATCGGTGGTGAGCGAGGGCCCGCACTTCAGCCCGATGGGGTTCTGCACGCCGCGGCAGAATTCCACATGCGCGCCGTCGGGCTGGCGGGTGCGGTCGCCGATCCAGAGCATGTGCCCCGAGCCCGCGACCGGCAGGCCGGTGGTCGAGTCGATCCGGCACAGCGCCTCCTCGTATTCCAGAAGCAGCGCCTCGTGGCTGGTGTAGAAGTCAACGGTGGCGAGCTCATGGTGGCTGTCGGCGTTGATCCCGGCGGCGTTCATGAAGTCGAGCGCATCCGAGATCCGGTCCGACATGGTCTTGTAGCGCTCGGCCTTCTCGCCCTCGGCGAAGCCCAGCGTCCAGGCATGGACGCGGTGGATGTCGGCGAAGCCGCCGGTCGAGAAGGCGCGCAGGAGGTTCAGCGTCGCCGCGGCCTGGGTGTAGGCCTGGAGCATCCGCGCCGGGTCGGGGCGCCGCGCCTCCTCGGTCGGCTCGAAGCCGTTGATGATGTCGCCCCGGTAGCTCGGCAGCTCCTTCCCGCCCACGACCTCGGTCGGCGCCGAGCGCGGCTTGGCGAACTGGCCCGCCATGCGGCCCACCTTCACCACCGGCACCTTCGCGCCGTAGGTCAGCACCACGGCCATCTGCAGCATGACCTTGAAGGTGTCGCGGATCAGGTCGGCCGAGAACTCGGCGAAGCTCTCGGCGCAGTCGCCGCCCTGAAGCAGGAATGCCTTGCCCTCCGACGCCTGGCCGAGCGCGCGCTTCAGCCGGCGCGTCTCGCCGGCGAACACCAGCGGAGGATACTTCGACAGCTGCGCCTCGACCGCGGCCAGCGCCGCGGCATCGGTGTAGTCCGGCATCTGCACCCGCGGCCGCGTGCGCCAGTCAGATTTCTTCCAGCCCTTGGTCATGGCTCGTCTCCCGGGCCTCGGCCCCATCGCTTGCGCGGGCTTATAGCGGCCGCCCGCGCCGATGCAAAGGGGCGCGCCGCCGGTCCACGTTCCGTTTGCGACCGGAAACGTCGCATTCCGGCCGAATCCCCTTGAACCCGCCCGCGAAACCTGATTTCGATGTCGGGCAGCATCGGAGGGTGCGCATGCCATGCTCCAGCAGGAAATCAGGGTCGCCCTGAAGGATCCCCGCGCCAGGCCGCGCAACTACGTCTTCGTGCTGCTCGACAACTTCACGATGCTCTGCTTCGCCTGCGCGATCGAGTGCCTGCGCATCGCGAACCGCATGGCGGGCAAGACGCTCTACACCTGGCAGCTCGCGGGCGAGAACGGCGAGACGGCGGTCTGCTCCAACGGCACCGCCTTCAAGCTCGACCTCGGGCTGACCGACATCAACCGCGAGGACGTGATCCTCGTCTGCGGCGGAATCGACGTCCAGAAGGCGACGACCAAGCGGCTGATCAGCTGGCTGCGGCGCGAGGCGCGCAAGGGCACGACGATCGGCGGGCTCTGCACCGCCTCGCACGCGCTGGCGGCGGCCGGGCTGCTCGACGGCCGGAAGGCCACCATCCACTGGGAGAACCAGGACAGCTTCGCCGAGGAGTTCGAGGACGTCACCCTGACCAAGTCGGTCTTCGTGATGGACGGCAACCGCTACACCACGGCCGGCGGCACCTCCTCGATCGACCTGATGCTGAAGATCATCGCCACCGACCACGGCGAGGAACTGGCGGGCGCGGTGGCCGACCAGCTCATCTATTCCTCGATCCGCACCGACCAGGACACGCCGCGCCTGTCGATCCCGACGCGGATCGGGGTGCGGCACCCCAAGCTCAGCCAGGTGATCCAGATGATGGAGCAGAACCTGGAGGAGCCGATCAGCCCGGCAGTCCTCGCCGAGGAGGTGGGCATGTCCACCCGCCAGCTCGAGCGGCTGTTCCGCCGCTATCTGAACCGCAGCCCCAAGCGGTACTACATGGAGCTGCGGCTGCAGAAGGCGCGCAACCTGCTGATGCAGACCGACATGAGCGTGATCAACGTCGCGCTGGCCTGCGGCTTCGCCTCGCCCTCGCATTTCTCCAAGTGCTACCGCGCGCACTACAAGACCACGCCCTACCGCGAGCGCGGGGCGCAGGGCGTGCGGCTGTCGATCTGACCGGCCCGCGCGCCCATCTCCGCGCCCGTCTCCGTGCCCGCCTGCGGATCGCCGCGGATGGACGCGGGGCGCGCCTTGCCCCAGACTGCGCCCGGCGACAGACGCGCACAGGGAGGCACGCATGAAGGATACGGCAGCGGCCGCGCCCATGCCGTCCCGGGCGGCGGAGGCGGCGGCACGGTCCGATGTGGTGATCGTCGGGGCGGGGCACAACGGCCTCGTCTGCGCCTTCTACCTCGCGAAGGCCGGGCTCAGGGTCACCATGCTGGAACGGCGCGGCGTGATCGGCGGCGCGGCGGTGACCGAGGAATTCCACCCCGGCTTCCGCAATTCGGTGGCGAGCTACGTCGTCTCGCTGCTGAACGAGAAGGTGATCGCCGACATGGGCCTCATCCGCCACGGGCTGAGGCTGGTCGAGCGGCCGGCGGGCGCCTTCCTGCCGCTCGAGGACGGGCGTTACCTGATGTCGGGGACCGAGGACTTCGCGCGGGAGGTGGCCAAGTTCTCGCCCCGCGATGCGGCCCGCCTCGGGGCCTACGAGGCGCATCTCGAGCTGCTCGCCGACTTCCTGCGCTCGGTCGAGCTGCGGACGCCGCCCAACGTCACCGGCGAGGGCTGGATCGCCGCCCTGCCCGAGGTGGTGAAGGCGGCCGGCATCGGCCGCCGCGTCAGCCGCTACAGCCTGGCCGAGCGGCAGGCGCTGCTCGACATCTTCACCAAGTCGGCCGGAGACTTCCTCGATTCCTGGTTCGAGGCCGACCCGCTCAAGGGGCTGCTCGGCTACGACGGGATCGTGGGCTCCTTCGTCAGCCCCTACGCCTCCGGCACCGCCTACGTGCTGCTGCACCATGTCTTCGGCCAGCTCAACGGCAAGAAGGGCGTCTGGGGCCATGCGATCGGCGGCATGGGCGCGATCACCCAGGCGATGCGCCGGGCCTGCGCGGCGGAGGGAGTCGAGATCCTGACCGATGCCGCCGTGGCCGAGGTGATCACCGAGAAGGGCCGCGCCGTGGGCGTGGCGACCGAGGACGGACGCGTCTTCCGCGCCCGCGCCGTGGTCTCGAACCTCAACCCGCGGCTGCTGTTCGGGCGCATGGTCGATCCCGCGCTCCTGCCCGAGCACTTCCGGCGGCGGATGGAGACCTGGCGCTGCCATTCCGGCGCCTTCCGGATGAACGTCGCGCTCTCCGAACTGCCGAGCTTCACCTGCCTGCCGGGCCGGGCTCCGGCGGCGCATCACGGCACGAGCATCATCATCGCGCCCTCGCTCGGCTACCTCGACCGCGCCTATCACGAGGCGCGCGAGCACGGCTGGTCGCGCCGGCCGGTGATCGAGATGTTCATCTCCTCGGTGCTCGACGACACGCTCGCCCCGCCCGGCCGGCACGTGGCGAGCCTGTTCTGCCACCACGCGAGCTACGACCTGCCCGCAGGGCGGCACTGGGACGACTGCCGCGAGGAGGTGGCCGACCTGATGATCGCCACGATCGACGCCCATGCGCCGGGGTTCCGTGCCTCGGTGATCGGCCGGCAGGTGCTGAGCCCGCTCGACCTCGAGCGCACCTTCGGCCTCGTCCGGGGCGACATCTTCCATGGCGCGCTCGGGCTCGACCAGCTGTTCTCGGCCCGCCCCGCGCTCGGCTATGCCGACTACCGCACGCCGGTGCCGGGCCTCTATCTCTGCGGCTCGGGCACGCATCCCGGCGGCGGCGTCTCGGGCGCGCCGGGGCACAATGCCGCGCGCGAGATCCTCGCCGACGCCCGGAGGCGGCGCTTCTGAACCGGCCCCCCGCCCCCGCCTGGCCCGAGCTCCGGCGCACCTTCGGCCGCATCGGGCTGCTGTCGTTCGGCGGCCCGGCCGCGCAGATCGCACTGATGCACCGCGAACTGGTGGCCGAGCGCGGCTGGCTCTCCGAGCGCGAGTTCCTCTCGGCGCTCTCCTTCTGCATGCTGCTGCCGGGGCCCGAGGCGATGCAGCTTGCCACCTACGCCGGCTGGAGGCTGCGTGGCGTGCCCGGTGGGCTGCTCGCGGGGGGGCTCTTCGTCCTGCCCGGCGCCGCGCTGGTGCTGGCGCTGGCGGCGTCCTACGCATCGCTGGGCGATGTCCCGCTCGTCCGTGCGCTGTTCACGGGCGTTCAGGCCGCGGTGGTCGTGATCGTCATCGAGGCGCTGATCCGGCTGTCGCGCCGCGCGCTCGTCTCGCCGGCCGCGAAGGCCATCGCGCTCCTTGCGTTCCTTGCGATCTTCGCCTTCGGCGTGCCGTTTCCGGCGATCCTGCTTGCGGCCGCGCTGGCAGGCGCGTTGCTGCTGCCGCGCGCTGCGCCCGAAGCCGGAGGGCCGGCTCCCGCCGGCGCCAGGCCCGCCTCTACCGCCTTCACCGTGGCACTCTGGGCCGCGCTGTGGCTCGTGCCGCTCGCCGCGCTCGTGCGTCTCGATGGCGGCCTGCTCGCCGAGGTCGCGCTGTTCTTCTCGAAGCTCGCCGTCGTCACCTTCGGCGGGGCCTATGCCGTGCTTGCCTACATGACGCAGGAGGTGGTCGAGGGCTACCGCTGGCTGACAGCGGCCGAGATGATCGACGGGCTCGGGCTGGCCGAGACGACGCCGGGGCCGCTCATCCTGGTCACCGAGTTCGTCGGCTACCTCGCCGGCCACCGGGCGGGCGGGCCCGCCCTCGGCCTCGCGGCGGCGGCCGTGACGCTGTGGATGACCTTCGTGCCCTGCTTCCTCTGGGTCTTCGCCGGCGCGCCGTGGATCGGGGCGCTGGTCGCCCGGCCGCGGCTCGCGGCGGCCCTCGCCGGGGTGACGGCAGCGGTCGCAGGGGTGATCCTGAACCTGTCGCTGTGGTTCGCGGCGCATGCGTTCTTCGCCGAAGTCGGGCGGTTCGAGACCGGGCCGCTGTCGGTCATCGCGCCCGAGCCCGCCGCGCTGCGGCCGCTCCCGCTCGGGATCGCGGCCGTGGCGGCGGTGCTGCTGCTCCGCTTCCGCTGGCCCCTGCCCTTGGTGCTCGCGGTCGCCGCGGCGCTCGGCGGGCTCGGCGCGGCCCCCGGCTGACGCCGGATCCCTGCGCACTTCCCTTGGGAAACGAATCCCCTATGCTGGACCGGTCGCAGAAGGCTGCCCGATGACCCGCTCGATCGACTACGGCTCGCTGATGCACCGCGCATTCCGCGGCCTGATCGACGACGTGCTGACCGAGGTCGCCGAGAAGGGCCTGCCCGGCGCGCACCACTTCTTCATCACCTTCGACACGCGCCACCCCGGCGCGAAGCTGGCCGACTGGCTGCGCGCGCGCTATCCCGAGGAGATGACGATCGTGCTCCAGCACCGGTTCGAGGGGCTGAAGACCGACCGGCAGGGCTTTGCCGTCACGCTCAGCTTCGGCGAGACCCCCGAGGATCTCTACGTGCCCTACGACGCGATCCGCACCTTCGTCGATCCCTCGGTGGAGTTCGGCCTGAGGTTCGAATCCCACACCCCCGAGGCCGAGCCGCCGGAGCAGGAGCCTGCCGCCGGGAAGGAGGCCGCCGACGGCCCCCGCGACGCCGAGATCGTGCGCCTCGATTCCTGGCGGAAGTGAACGTCAGTATGCCGTTGCATGCCGATTGCCTCGCGGCCCCGCCGCGGCTATGACGCGGGCCGTGAGCGCACGAGGAGGCCCGCCCATGACACGCACCCGCACCGAGACCGACAGCTTCGGCCCGATCGAGGTGCCGGCCGACCGGTACTGGGGCGCGCAGACGCAGCGGTCGATCCTGAACTTCCCGATCGGCTGGGAACGCCAGCCCGTCGCCATCATCCGCGCGCTCGGCGTGATCAAGAAGGCCTGCGCGCTGGTCAACATCGACCAGGGCGACATCGACCCGGCGATCGGCCAGGCGATCGCCGCCGCCGCGCAGGAGGTGATCGACGGCAAGCTCGACGACCACTTCCCGCTCGTCGTCTGGCAGACCGGGTCGGGCACCCAGACCAACATGAACGCCAACGAGGTGATCGCGAACCGCGCCATCGAGATGCTGGGCGGCGAGCTGGGGTCGAAGAAGCCGGTCCACCCCAACGATCACGTCAACATGGGCCAGTCGTCGAACGACACCTTCCCGACCGCGATGCATGTCGCCATCGCGATGATGGCGCGCGACGTGCTGCTGCCGGGCCTGCGGAAGCTGCATGCGGCGCTGGCGGCGAAGTCGGAGGAGTTCGCGGGCATCATCAAGATCGGCCGCACCCACACCCAGGACGCCACGCCGCTCACCCTCGGCCAGGAGTTCGGCGGCTATGCCCACCAGGTGGCCAAGGGCATCGGGCGCGTCGAGGCCTGCCTGCCCGACATCTACGAGCTGGCGCAGGGCGGCACAGCCGTCGGCACAGGCCTCAACACCCGCAAGGGCTGGGATGTGCGCGTCGCCGCCAGGATCGCCGAGATCACCGGCCTGCCCTTCGTCACCGCGCCCAACAAGTTCGAGGCGCTGGCCGCGCACGACGCGATGGTGATGTTCTCGGGCGCGCTCCGGACCGTGGCGGGATCGCTGTTCAAGATCGCCAACGACATGCGCCTGCTGGGCTCGGGGCCGCGGTCGGGGCTGGGCGAGCTGATCCTGCCCGAGAACGAGCCGGGCTCGTCGATCATGCCGGGCAAGGTGAACCCCACCCAGGCCGAGGCGCTGACCATGGTCTGCGTCCATGTCATGGGGAACGATGCCGCCGTGGGCTTCGCCGGCAGCCAGGGCCATTTCGAGCTCAACGTCTACAATCCGATGATGGCCTACAACGTGCTGCAATCGATGCAGCTTCTGGGCGATGCGGCCTCCTCCTTCACCGACAACATGGTGGTCGGCACCAGGGCGAACGTCGCGCGGATCGAGGCGCTGATGCGCGAGAGCCTGATGCTCGTCACCGCGCTTGCGCCGCACATCGGCTACGACAACGCGGCCAAGGTGGCCAAGACCGCGCACCGCAACGGCACCACGCTGAAGGAGGAGGCGATCGCCCTCGGCTTCGTCGATGCCGAGACCTTCGACCGGATCGTGCGGCCCGAGAAGATGATCGGACCTTCGGAATGACCGACGCGCCCCGCAACGGCGGCCCGGTGAACCTCAACCGCTTCCGCAAGGAGAAGGCGCGCGAGGAGGCGCGCGCCCGGGCCGATGCCAATGCGGCGCGCTTCGGCCGCAGCAAGGCCGAGCGGATCCTCGAGGCCACCCGCGCCGAGAAGGCGCGCCGGCTGCTCGATCAGCACCGGCGCGAGGAGGAATGAGCCGGCGGCCCGAGAAGCACTCGCTCACGCTGCGCGGGCACCGCACCAGCGTCTCGCTCGAGCCCGAGTTCTGGGCCGCGTTCCGCGAGATCGCGGCGCGGCGGGGCATGGCGCTCAACGCGCTCGCCGCCGAGATCGACGCCGGCCGCGGCGAGGTCGGCCTCGCCTCGGCGATCCGCGTCTTCGTGCTGGGCGAGCTCAGGCGCGGCTGAGGCCGCACCGTCCCGCGTCGAGGCGGGCCCGCGCCGATGCGGGCGCCCGCGCCGCTCGGCAGGGTCGGGATCCCGGCCATGCCCGCCGCCGCTCCGGCCCCGGCGCGCGGGAGGAACCATCAGGCGCGCCCCGGCGAGGCATCGCTCCCGCCGGGAGCGAGCCCGGACAAGCCGCCCCGCGGTCTGCCGGGTTCGGCCCGGCGCCCGCGCGGCCCGGCTCAGCCGACGATCTCGAGGCCCGAGAAGAAGAAGGCGATCTCCTGCGCCGCGGTCTCGGGTCCGTCCGAGCCGTGGACCGAGTTCTCGCCGACCGAAAGCGCGAATTCCCGGCGGATCGTGCCGGGCTCGGCATTGGCGGGGTTGGTCGCGCCCATCACCTCGCGGTTCCTGGCGATCGCGTTCTCGCCCTCGAGCACCTGCACCACGACCGGACCCGAGGCCATGAACTCGGTCAGCTCGGCGAAGAACGGCCGCTCGCGGTGCACGGCGTAGAAGGCCTGGGCCTGCGCCAGCGTGAGGCGGATGCGCTTCTGCGCCACGATGCGCAGGCCGGCTTCCTCGAACTTGGCGTTGATCCTGCCGGTCAGGTTCCGCTTCGTCGCGTCGGGCTTGATGATCGAAAGGGTCCGCTCGATGGCCATGGTCGGTGTCTCCGCTCGTGGGCCGGGGCCCCTGCCCCGCCCGGAAATGCGGCGCCCGCCTAGCACGCGCCGGGCGGGTTGGAAAGTGCCGGCGGCGGGCTCAGAACACCTTCTGCGACCGGCGCGAGAGGGTGAAGCCGTGGCCTTCCGCGTTGGTGCAGGTCATGCCCGTCTCGCGCGAGGTGCAGCGCAGGCCCCAGCGCGCCAGGCTCTGCCCGTAGCCGAGGACGGGCGCATCCGGCATCACCACCGTGTCGCCGGCGCAGACCGGCGCGCCGGGGCCGGTGGAGAGGACCTCGAAGGCCGAACCCCAGTCGGCCTCGCACCAGGCCGGGCGGAGCGGAAAGGAGGGCACGAGCTCGCGCAGGTCGCAGCGCACCCCCGGCTGGGGATAGGAGAACATCAGGCAGTGGATGTTGCCGGTCGGCGACCGGAACGAGACGATGTCCTGCGCCGTCGCGGGCAGGGCCAGCGCCGCGCAGGCCGCCCATGCGGCGAGCTGGATCCGCATCGCCTCCCTCCCCGGCCGGGTCCCGACCGACTGTAGGCGCGCGCCCGGCCAGCCGGCAAGCACGATTGACAAGGGGCCGGCGCGCGCGGCACTCCCCCGCCATGCTGCGGATCCGGGACATCAGCTATTCGGTCGAGGGCCGGCCCCTGTTCGAGGGCGCCTCGGCGACCATCCCCGCCGGCCACAAGGTGGGCCTCGTCGGCCGCAACGGCACGGGCAAGACCACGCTGTTCCGCCTGATCCGCGGCGAGCTCGTCCCCGACGCGGGCGAGATCGAGCTGCCGCGCGGCGCGCGGATCGGCGGGGTCGAGCAGGAGGCCCCCGCCTCGCGCGCCTCGCTGCTCGACACGGTTCTTGCCGCCGACACCGAGCGCGCCGCGCTCCTGGCCGAGGCCGGAGGCGCGGGCGACCCCGACCGCATCGCCGAGATCCAGGCGCGGCTTGCTGACATCGACGCCTGGTCGGCCGAGGCGCGCGCGGCCTCCATCCTGCGCGGCCTGGGCTTCGACGCGGCGGCGCAGGCGCGGCCCTGCGCCGACTTCTCGGGCGGCTGGCGGATGCGCGTGGCGCTTGCCGGCGTGCTGTTCGCGGCCCCCGACATCCTGCTGCTCGACGAGCCGACGAACTACCTCGACCTCGAGGGCGCGCTCTGGCTGGAGGGCTACCTCGCGCGCTATCCCCATACGGTCATCGTCATCAGCCACGACCGCGGGCTGCTGAACCGGGCGGTGGGGTCGATCCTGCACCTCGAGGACCGGCGGCTGACGCTCTACCACGGCCCCTACGACACCTTCGCCGAGACGCGCGCGGCGCGCATCGCCCTGGCCGAGGCCGAGCGCCGGAAGCAGGAGGCGCGCCGGGCGCATCTGCAGGGCTTCGTGGACCGCTTCCGCGCCAAGGCCTCGAAGGCGGCGCAGGCGCAGTCGCGGCTGAAGATGATCGCCCGGCTGAGGCCGATCACCACCCCGCAGGAGGCGGCGCTCGCCCGCTTCAGCTTCCCCGCGCCCGAGGACATTGCCCCGCCGCTCATCACGCTCGACGGGGCGGCAGCGGGCTACGGCGGCGTGCCGGTCCTGAGCCGGCTCGACCTCCGGATCGACCAGGACGACCGGATCGCCCTGCTCGGCCGCAACGGCGAGGGAAAATCCACCCTTTCCAGGCTTCTGGCGGGCAGGATCGAAGCGATCTCGGGGCAGGTCCGGCGCGCACCGAAGCTGCGGATCGGCTACTTCGCCCAGCACCAGATCGAGGAGCTCTCGCCGGCCGAGACCCCGCTCGACCACGTCCGGCGGCTGCGGCCCGAGGAGCCGCCGGCCCGGCTGCGCGCGCGCCTCGCGGGCTTCGGGCTGACCGCCGCGCAGGCCGAGACCGCGGTGGCGCGGCTGTCGGGCGGGCAGAAGGCGCGGCTGTCGCTGCTGCTTGCCACGATCGACGCGCCGCATCTGCTGATCCTCGACGAGCCCACCAACCATCTCGACATGGAGAGCCGCGAGGCGCTGGTCGAGGCGCTCAACGACTACTCCGGCGCAGTGATCCTCGTCAGCCACGACATGCACCTGCTGAACCTCGTGGCCGACCGACTCTGGCTGGTCAAGGGCGGCCGGGTCGTGCCCTGGGAGGGCGACCTCGAGGCCTACCGCGAGAGCCTGCTTGCCGCCGAGGCGCCGCCCGCTCCGCCCCGCCCGGCCGCCCCCGGCGCCGCGCGGCCGCGGCCGGCGCGCGACCGGATCGCCGCGCTGCGCGCCGAGGTGCGCAAGGCCGAGGAGCGCGTGGCCAGGATCGCCGAGATGCGCGAGAAGCTGAGCGCCCGGCTTGCCGACCCTGCGCTCTACGAGGCGGGGCGGGCCGGCGACCTCGCGCTCTGGCAGCGCAAGTTCGCCGAGGCCGAGGAGGCCATCGCCCGGGCCGAGGCCCTGTGGCTCGAGGCCCAGGAAAGGCTAGAGGCGTCAGGGGGATAGCGCATGGACCTCGCACCCTTCCTGATGGCCTTCGTCACGCTTCTCGTCGTGGTCGATCCGATCGGCCTCGCGCCGCTCTTCGTCGCGCTGACCCGGGGCATGAGCGCCGAGCACCGCCGCGCGGTGGGCCTGCGGGCGGTCCTGATCGGGACGCTGCTGATGACGCTCTTCGGCCTTCTGGGCGAGGCGGTGCTGGGCTTCGTCGGCATCTCGATGCCTGCCTTCCGCATCGCGGGCGGGATCCTGCTGTTCCTCACCGCGCTCGACATGCTGTTCGAACGCCGCGCCCGGCGGCGCGAGGGTCAGGCGGCGCCGGTCGATGATCCGTCGGTCTTCCCGCTGGCCACGCCGCTCATCGCCGGGCCGGGGGCGCTGGCGACGATGATCCTGCTCACCGGTCAGCACGGCCGGGACTGGGGCTGGATCCTCGCGGTCCATGCGGTGATGGCGGCGGTCATGGCGGTGACGCTGCTGCTGTTCCTGGCGGCCGGACTGATCGAGCGGGCGCTCGGCCCCACCGGCATCAACGTCGTCACGCGCCTTCTGGGGATGCTGCTCGCCGCGCTCTCGGTGCAGTTCGTGCTCGACGGGCTTGCCGGCGCGGGCGTCCTGCCTGTTTGATGCCGCCCGGCCGCCCCATATGGGCAGGGCAGGCGCAACCGCGGCAGGAGGAGGATGGCGGATGGGCGAGGATGTCTTTCCCCGGCTTCTCTATCTCGGCCTCTTGCTCCTGGCGGTCGGCGGCTATTTCCTCGCCGAGGGGCGCCGGCGGCTCGGCAGGACGGCCCAGCAGGCGGCGATCTGGGCGCTGATCTTCGTCGGCGTGATCGCGGGCTACGGGCTCTGGAGCGACATCCGCAGCACGCTGAGCCCGCGGCAGATGATCCACGAGGACGAGGGCCGCATCGAGGTCGGGCGCGGCAACGACGGGCACTTCCACCTCACGCTCGAGGTCGAGGGCACGCCGGTCGAGTTCGTGGTGGATACCGGCGCCTCGGGCATCGTGCTCACGCTCGAGGACGCCCGCCGCGTCGGGATCGACACCGACGCGCTCGACTTCAAGCTCCGCGCGCTCACCGCCAACGGCGAGGTCGCCATCGCCCCCGTGCGCCTGGCCGAGGTGCGGCTCGGCCCGATCACCGACCGCAACCTGCGCGCCTCGGTCAACGGGGGCGAGCTGTTCAAGTCGCTGCTGGGCATGGACTATCTCGGCCGCTTCGCCCGCATCGAGATCGCGGGCGACCGGCTGATCCTGACCCGCTAGCAGGGCGGCGCCGGGCCATCCCGACCCGGCGCCGCCGCGGTTCAGAAGCCCATCACCAGCGAGACGCCCAGCCGGTTGTCGGTGGAGCGCAAGCCCGGCAGGGGGTCGCTGTTCCAGTCCGTCCGGTAGCTCACCCGGGTCGAGAGGCGGTCGGTCATGCGGAAGTTCACGCCGAGATCGTTGCGCAGCAGCGTGTTCGTGTCCGACCACAGCACGTCGGTGTCGTTGGTCAGGAAGGCCGAGCCGGTGAGCGCGCGGTAGAAGCGCGACGAGGCCACCGCCGCAAGGTCGGTCGTGCTCTCGCCCGCCTGGTCGCGGATGTGGCGCACGCCGGGGCCGGCCTGCACCCGCCAGGCGAGGTCCTCGGTCTGCACCACGCGGTAGCCGGGGCCGCCGCCGAGGAACAGGTCGAGCTCGTTCGAGGCGAAGCCGTCGTAGGTGGCGCTGCCCAGGCCGAACAGGTAGAACCGCTCGTTGAGGTAGCGGTTCACGTCGTAGGTGGCGAAGACCGACTCCCTGTTGCGCACGCCGTTGTCCTCGGCGAACTCGGCGCCGATGCCGATGGTGTGGTTCCAGGGCCCCGCCCCGTGCTGGAAGCGGCCGGCGAAGCTCAGGTCGCCGCTGTCGGTATTGCCCGAGGTGGCCGAGAGGCCGAGCGCGAAGGAGCCGCTCCAGCCCTGCGGGTACTGCTGCATGCCGAAGCGCCCGGCGTCGCGCGCCCCGGCGAGGTCGTCGTCGATGTCCGAGCGGATCTCGTCGATCCGGTCGTCGAGCGCGGTGGTTCCGACGAGGGTCGCCTGGGCCAGCGCGCCGCCGGCGAACAGGACCGACAGCGCCGTGGCGCCGGCGAGGCGGTGGATCGTCTTCATGCTGTCTCCTTTCCTTCCCGGAAGTCCTGCGGAGCCCCGCCGCAGGGCGGGGTCCGAGGGGGCAACGGGGCGGAAGCGGGCGGCGTTCCGCCGCCTCGCGGATGACGCAAGGTCAGTTCACGTCCGCGTCAGGCGGGGGAACCGCAGCGCGCGCGGCCCCGGCGACCGGGGCCGGGGGGTCGGCGTCCCGGTGTCCGGGTCGCCGGACCGCGCGGCCCGCGGCGGACGGGGGCTAGCGGCTGTCGCGGCGTTCCCACCGGCCGGACTCCTCGCTCCAGTATTCGGCCCCGATGCCGGCTGCGGTCAGCGCACGCCACTGGGCGCGGGCACGGCCCAGGGCCTCGGGATCGGCGCCGTCGAACAGGATGCAGGTCCGCGCCATCGCCCGGGCCTCTCCGGGCGAGACCTCGGCCCCGTCGATCGCCATCAGGCAGGCGGCGCCGTTGGCGGCGGGGCCGCAGGCCGTGGTCAGCAGCACCGGCTGGAGCGCATCGTGCGGGCCGCCGGCGAGGCCATGCGGCAGGAACTGTTCCTCCGGTCCGAGCCAGAGCTTCCGGTCGAGCCAGTCGAGGCGCTCGGCGTCGGTCCCGCGCAGGCAGACGCGCCAGCCCTGTGCCAGTGCCTTCTCCAGAAGCGGGGGCAGCACCGCCTCGAGCGGCCGGCGCGTGAGGTGGTAGAAGAGCACCGCGCCCATGCCCGCCGCGCCCCGGCCTCAGGCCTCGAGCAGATCGCGGATCAGCCGGTCGAGCGTGCGCACGCCCCAGCCGGTCGCGCCCTTGGGCGCCAGGTCGCTGTCCTTGGCGAGGCTTGCGACCCCGGCGATGTCGAGATGCACCCACGGCGTCTCGGGCTTCACGAAGCGGGCGAGGAACTGTGCCGCCGTCACCGCGCCGCCGGGCCGGCCGCCCACGTTCTTCATGTCGGCCAGGGTTGACTTCAGTAGCCGGTCGTAGCCCGCCCCCATGGGCATCCGCCAGGCGCCCTCGCCTTCCTCGCCGGCGGCGCGGAGCAGGGCCGCGGCGAGCTTCTCGTCGTTCGAGAACACCCCCGCGTTCTCGTGGCCGAGCGCGACCACGATCGCCCCGGTCAGCGTGGCGAGGTCGATCATGGCGCGCGGCTGGAAGCGGTCCTGCGCATACCACATGACGTCGGCCAGCACGAGCCGGCCCTCGGCATCGGTGTTGATCACCTCGACCGTGTCGCCCTTCATGGTGCGCACGATGTCGCCCGGCCGCTGCGCGCGGCCGTCGGGCATGTTCTCGACCAGCCCGACGAGGCCGACGACATTCGCCTTCGCCCGGCGCAGCGCCAGGCCGCGCATCACCCCGGCGACGACGGCCGCGCCGGCCATGTCCATCGTCATCTCCTCCATGCCCTGCGCGGGCTTGAGCGAAATGCCGCCGGTGTCGAACACGACGCCCTTGCCCACCAGCGCAAGCGGCGGCGACTCCTTCGGGCCGCCGCGCCACTGCATCACGACCACCTTCGAGGGACTTTCCGAGCCCTGCCCCACGGCGAGCAGCGCGCGCATCCCGAGCCGCGCGAGCTCCGGTTCGTCGAGGATCTCGACCTCGAGCCCGAGTTCCGCCATCGCCGCGAGGCGGGCCGCGAAATCCTCGGTCGTGAGCACGTTGGCGGGCTCGTTCACCAGGTCGCGGGTGAAGTAGACCGCCTCGGCCAGCGCGGCGGTCCGCTGCGCCTCGCGGGCGACCGCCTCGGGCCGGGTGACCTGGAAGGTGACGGTGCCGGCCTCCGGTGGCGCGGCATCGGCCTCCTCGTCGTCGCGGGTGCGGTGGGCGGTGAAGCGGTAGGCCCGCAGCGCCAGGCCGAAGGCGATGTCGGGAACCCGCGGCAGCGCCCCGGCCAGGACGAGGACCGGCGCCCGGCCGCGCCCCCGCGCGATGGCCGCGCCGGCGCGGCGGGCCTCGTCGGCCGTCGGGCGCCGGCCCAGCCGGACGACCTGCACCGCCTCGGCCGCGAGCCCGGCGGGAAAGGCCAGGTCGGATGCCTCGCCGTCCTTCAGCCGGGCGAAGGCGCGGCTCTCGGCGAAGCGCTCGAGCGCGCCGCGCATCAGCCGGTTGACGCGCCGCCCGGCCTGGTCGAGCTGGCCCGAACCGGTCACGAACACCACCACCCGGCCGGGGAACGCGGCGACCGAGTCGAGATCGACGTTCTTGAACGAGATTGCGGGCGGTTGGGTCACGGAGGGGTCCTCGGGCACTGGCCTCGGCGGGCGGATGGCGGATTGCGGCCGGACCCTAGCCGCTGCATCCGGCGATGGCCAGATAGCAGTTTCCGCCCCCCGCCGATTGGTCTAGGCTCGCGCCCGCGCTGCGCCTGGCGTGGGGAAAACGGTGGCAAGATTCGATAGATACGTTCTGTCGCAGCTGGTTGCGCTGTTCGGTTTCTTCTCCCTCGTCCTCGTCGGCGTCTACTGGGTGAACCGCGCGGTCGCGCTGTTCGACCAGATCATCTCCGACGGCCAGTCGGCGGGCGTGTTCCTCGAGCTCACGGCGCTGACCCTGCCCAACGTGATCCGCCTCGTGCTGCCCGTCTCGGCCTTCGCCGCCTCGGTCTGGGTCACCAACCGGCTGGCGACGGAAAGCGAGCTGGTGGTGGCCCAGGCGGCCGGGCTGGGCCCGTTCCGGCTGGCGCGCGCCCCGCTGGTCTTCGGCCTGATCGTGGCGCTGCTGGTCGCGCTTCTGGCGCACTGGATCGTGCCGGCGAGCCGCGCCGCGCTCAGCGAACGGCAGTCCGAGATCGCGCGCAACGTCTCGGCGCGGTTTCTGGTCGAGGGGCGCTTCATGCACCCGGCCGAGGGGCTCACCGTCTACATCCGCGAGATCGGCGAGACGGGCGAGCTGAAGGGCGTGCTGCTCTCCGACAGCCGCCGGCCCGGCAGCCAGACCACCTACACGGCGGCCCGCGCGCTGCTGGTGCGCGCCGGGACCGGCCCGAAGCTGGTGATGGTGGACGGGCTCGCCCAGACGCTCGACCGCGAGACCGGCCGGCTTGCCACCACGCGGTTCACCGATTTCGCCTACGACCTCGCCGGGCTGATCGGCACCTCGCGCCAGGGCCGCCGGGACGAGCGCGAACTGCCAACGGGCGTGCTGCTTGCGCCCGACGCGGCGGCGCTCGCGGCCACCGGCAAGCCGGCGAGCGTGCTGCTCTACGAGGGGCATGCGCGGCTCGCCCAGCCGTTGCTCGGCCTCGTCGGGGCGCTGCTGGGATTCGCGGCGCTGCTTTCGGGCGGGTTCAGCCGCTTCGGCTTCTGGCGGCAGGTCGCGCTTGCCGTCGCCGCCCTCGTGCTGATCCAGCTCCTCGACAACGCGGTGGCCGACCGCGCCCTGTCGGACACGCGGTTCCTGCCGCTTGTCTACCTGCCGGGGGCGGCGGGCCTGGCGGCGGCCGCCGGTCTGCTCGCCTGGTCGGGCCGGCGCCGCAGGATGCCGCGGCGGGCGGCACCCTCCGCGGGGGCTGCGGCATGACGCTCGACCTCTACTTCGCGCGGCGGTTCCTGAAGGCCTTCGGCCTGGTCTTCGGCGCCTTCCTGGGGTTCCTCGTGCTGCTCGAGATCGTCGACCAGATCCGGCGCTTCGACACGTCGGAGATCGGGCTGCCCGAGGCGCTGGAGCTGGCGCTCCTTGCCGCGCCCGAGACGCTCTACCGGATCCTGCCGCTCATCGTGCTGCTCTCGACGCTCGTCCTCTGCCTCGGGCTGGCGCGGTCGAGCGAGCTCGTGATCGCGCGGGCCGCGGGCCGCTCGGGGCTGATGAGCCTCGCCGGGCCGGTGGTGACGGTCGCGCTGCTCGGCGCGGTCGCGGTCGCCGCCTTCAACCCCATCGTCGCGGCCACCTCGCTGCGCTACGACGAGCGCGCGGCGCGCTTCGCGGGCGCCGAGGCCAGCGTGCTCTCGGTCTCCGACGAGGGGCTCTGGATGCGGCAGGGCGGCGCCGAGGGGCAGACGGTGATCCGCGCCGGGCGGGCCTCGCGGGACGGCTCGCGCCTCTACGGCCTCACCTTCATCGAGTTCGACGCCTCGGGCGTTCCGCTGCGCCGCATCGAGGCCGCCGAGGCGCGGCTCGTGCCCGGCGCCTGGGAACTGGCCGGGGCCAAGGTCTGGCCGCTGGCCGGCGCGGGCAACCCAGAGGCCGAGTCCGTCACGCACGAGACGCTGCGGCTGCCCTCGGACCTGACGATCGAGCGCATCCGCGACAGCTTCGCCACCCCCTCGGCGGTGCCGATCTGGAAGCTTCAGGCCTTCATCTCGCAGCTCGAGGCGGCGGGCTTCTCGGCCCGCCAGCACCGGGTCTGGCTCCAGATGGAGCTGGCCCTGCCGGCCTTCCTCGTTGCCATGAGCCTGATCGGGGCCGGCTTCACGATGCGCCACGCCCGCTTCGGGAAGACCGGGCAGATGGTGGTGCTGGCGATCGCGCTCGGCTTCGGGCTCTACTTCCTGCGCAATCTCGCCCAGGTGCTGGGCGAGAACGGCCAGATCCCGCCCCTGTTCGCCGCCTGGAGCCCGCCGCTCGCCGGGATCCTCGCCTCGCTCGGCCTGCTGCTGCACCTGGAGGACGGATGAGGCCGCCGCGGCGCCTGTTCGCGGCCCTGGCCGCCATCGCGCTCGCCAGCGCGTCCGCCATCGCGCCCGCCCGGCCCGCGGCGGCGCAGGAGGCCGCGACCCTGGTTGCCGACCGGGTGGAGATCCGGGCCGACAACCTGCTCGTCGCAGAGGGCAATGTCGAGGTCTTCTGGCGCGGCTCGCGGCTGCGCGCGACGCGGATCGCCTTCGACCGCGCCGCCGACCGGCTGACGATCGAGGGCCCGATCATCCTGACCGAGGGCGAGCGGGTCGCGATCTTCGCCGACGCCGCCGAGCTCTCGGCCGACCTGCGCGAGGGGCTGCTCACCGGCGCACGCCTGGTGCTCGACCAGCAGCTCCAGTTCGCCGCCGCACGCATCGCCCGCAGCGCAGGGCGCTACACCGAGCTCGACCGGGTGGTCGCCTCCTCCTGCCGGATCTGCGCCGATCGCCCGGTGCCGCTCTGGTCGATCCGCGCCCGGCGCGTGGTGCACGACCAGCAGGCGCGCCAGATCCATTTCGAGGGCGCGCAGTTCCGCATCGCCGACGTTCCGGTCGTCTACATCCCGCGGCTGCGCTTTCCCGACCCGACGCTGAAGCGGGCGACCGGCTTCCTCTTCCCCACGATCCGTTCCAACAGCAGCCTCGGGACGGGCGTCAGGATCCCCTATTTCCTCACCATTGGCCCCCATGCCGACCTGACGCTCACCCCCTATCTGGCCACCGGCACGACCACGCTCGAGGCGCGCTACCGCCGCGCCTTCCGCACCGGCGACCTCGAGCTGCTCGGGGCGGTCTCGCGCGACGACGTGCTGCCGGGCGAGACGCGCGCCTACCTCTTCGGCACCGGCGCCTTCGTCCTGCCGCGCGACGTCCGCCTGAGCTTCGGGATCGAGGCCGCGACCGACGACGCCTACCTCTCGGACTACGGCTACGGCAGCCAGGACCGGCTGCACAGCCATCTCGGCGTGAGCCGGTTCCGCCGCGGCGAGGCGGTCGAGGCGCGGCTGCACGCCTTCCGCACGCTGCGCGACGGCGAGAGCAACGCGACCCTGCCCACCATCGTCGGCGAGGCCCGGCTCGAGCGGCGCTTCGTGCCCGGCGCGCTCGGCGGCACGGCGACGCTCTCGCTCGAGGCGCTGACCGGCTACCGCAGCGCGGACCTCGACGCGGCGGGCCGCGATGTCACGCGGGCCGGCGCCACCCTCGCCTGGGAGCGGACCGAGGTCCTCGGCCCGGGTCTGCTCGCCACCCTCTCGGCCGGGCTTCGCGCGCAGTACGTCACGGTGGCCGACGATGCGGCCTTCCCCGATCCCGTGGCCCGGCTCATCCCCGAGGCGGGCGTCACGCTGCGCTGGCCGCTCGCGCGCGCCACTGCGGGCGGCGCGACGCATGTGCTCGAACCCGTGGCCATGCTCGCCTGGTCGCCCGCCGACCCCGAGCCGGTGCCGAACGAGGACAGCACCATCGCCGAGCTCGACGAGGCGAACCTGCTCTCCTTCACCCGGCTTCCGGGCGAGGACGGGGTCGAGCAGGGACTGCGCCTCGCGCTGGGGCTGGGCTGGACGCGCTTCGATCCGTCGGGCTGGACGCTGGCGGTGACCGCCGCGCGCATCCTGCGCGAGGACGACGATCCCGCCTTCGGGCCGGGCACCGGGCTCCAGGGCGATGCCTCGGACTGGCTGGTCGCCGCCCGGTTGGACCTGCCGAACCGCCTGCGCCTGGCGGGGCGGGCGCTCTTCGATGACGGCTTCGGCGTGACCAGGGCCGATGTCACGTTCGGTTACGCGACACCCGACCTCTCGGTCGAGACCGGGCTCACGCGGCTTCTCGCCGCGCCGGGCGAGGGCCGGCCCGACGACGTGACCGAATGGCTCTTCGACGCCGACTGGAGCTTTGCGCGCAACTGGCGCGGCCATGCCGACTGGCGCTACGACTTCGAGGCGGAGCGCGCCACCCGCGCGGGCCTCGGCCTGGGCTGGCGCAACGAGTGCCTCTCGGTGGATCTTTCCCTCTCGCGTCGCTTCTCGTCCTCGACTAGTGTGCGCCCGACGACGAACTTCGGGCTCGAGGTCGAACTGATCGGCTTCGGATCCGGCGGCGAAGGCGGCGCTGCCCGGCGCGGCTGCGTGAACTGAGGCGCCCCAGGGAAGGGCGGAACGAGCATGACGACGCGACCCACACTTCTCGTCCTTGCGCTTGTGGCAGCCCTTGCGGCGCTCTGGTCCGCCCCGCCCGCCGCGGCGCAGGGGGGCAACCCGTTCGCGCCGGCGCTCTACGTGAACGACCGGGTGATCACCAACTACGAGCTCGCGCAGTATCGCCGGTTCTTCGAGCTCCTGCGGCAGCCGGGCGACCTCGACCAGGTGGTGCTGGACCGCCTGATCGACGACCGCCTCCAGCTCGACGCGGCCCGGCAGGCCGGGATCACGGTCACGCCCGAGGAGATCGAGGCCGGGATGGCCGAGTTCGCCGCGCGCGCCAACCTCACCACCGAGCAGTTCCTCGCCGCGATCGGCCAGGGCGGCGTGGCGCCCGAGACCTTCCGCGCCTTCGTCGAGGCCGGGGTCGCCTGGCGCAACGTGGTGCGCACGCGCTTCGGGCCGCGGGCGCAGCCGACCGATGCCGAGATCGACCGGGCGCTCGCCCAGGTCGAGCGCGAGGGCGGGGTGCAGGTTCTGCTCTCCGAGATCGTCCTGCGGGTCACCTCCGAGGCCGACCGCCGCGCCGCGGTGCAGGCGCTGGAGCGGCTCTCCGGCCGGACGATGACCGAGGAGGAATTCGCCGCCGAGGCGCGGGCCCGGTCCGCCTCCCCCACCCGCGGCGCCGGCGGGCGGCTGAACTGGACCCCGCTCTCGGCGCTGCCGCCCGAGGTCGCGGGCCTGGTCCTCGGGCTGGCGCCGGGAACCGTGTCGCGGCCGCTGGTGTCTGACAACCGCGTCGCCGTGTTCCTGCTGCGCGACATCGCCGAGACCGGCGCGGCCGAGGCGCAGGCGCTGGCCATCGACTGGGCGGAATACGCCGTGGCCGATGCCGCCGAGGCGGCGCGGATCGCCGCCGGGATCGACACCTGCGACGACCTCTACGGCGTGGCGAAGGGCCAGCCCGAGGAACGGCTCCGGCGCCAGACCCTGCCCGCCGCGCAGGTTCCCGCCGACGTGGCGCAGGCGATCGGCGTGCTCGACGACAACGAGGTGCTGACCACCTTCTCGCGCGGCAGCCGACCGATCCTGCTGATGCTGTGCAGCCGCACCTACGCGCTGACCGAAGGCGTCGGCCCGAGCCGCGAGCAGATCCGCAACCAGCTGATCGGCCAGCGCCTGGCGGCCTATGCCGAAGGCTACCTCGCCGAACTGCGCGCGGACGCGACGATCCGCCGGCCATGACGCACGCCCCGCCGGCGCTGCCGCCGGTCGTGACCTGCGGCGATCCCGCCGGGATCGGACCCGAGACCGCGGCGAAGGCCTGGGAACGCCTCGGCACCGCCCGGCCCTTCGCCTGGCTCGGCGACCCGTGCCACCTTCCCCGCGGCACGCCCGTGGTCGAGATCGGAACGCCGGCCGAGGCCGAGGCTGCCGCCGCGCACGGCCTCCCCGTGCTGGCGCGACCGTTTCCGGCGCCGGCAAGGCCCGGCCGACCCGACCCGGCGAACGCCCCCCACGTCGTTGCCGCGATCCGCGAGGCGGCCGCGCTCGCCGCCTCCGGTGCGGCCGGCGCGCTGGTCACCGCACCGGTCTCCAAGCAGGCGCTGCACGAGGGCGCGGGCTTCGCCTTCCCGGGCCATACCGAATACCTCGCCCACCTTGCCGGCGGGGCCCGGGGCGCGATGATGCTGGCCTGCCCGCAGCTCCGGGTCGTGCCCGCCACGATCCACGTCCCGCTCGCGGCCGTGCCGGGGATCCTGACCGGCGCGCTGATCGAGGAGACCGTCGCGCTGACCCATGCCGCCCTCGTGCGGGATTTCGCCCTCCCCGCGCCGCGCATCGCGGTGGCGGGGCTCAACCCGCACGCGGGCGAAGGCGGGCACATCGGGCGCGAGGAGATCGAGACCATCGCCCCGGCGCTGGACCGTCTGCGGGCGCGGGGCCTCGACATCGCCGGACCGCTCCCGGCCGACACGCTGTTCCACGCCGAGGCGCGGGCCCGCTACGATGCCGCGGTCTGCATGTATCACGACCAGGCGCTGATCCCGCTCAAGACGCTCGACTTCGCCGGGGGCGTCAACCTCACCCTCGGCCTGCCCTATGTCCGCACCTCGCCCGATCACGGCACGGCCTTCGACATCGCCGGGCGCGGCGTCGCCGACCCCTCGAGCCTGATCGCGGCGCTGCGCCTTGCGGCCGAGATCGCGGCCAACCGGGCACGGCCGCCCGCATGACCGCGCGGCCCCTTCCTCTTGTCCGAAATACGCTCGGGGGGAGTCCCCGCCCCGGCGGGGACGGGGGGCGGAAGCCCCCCCTCCCCGGTGCCAGTCCGCGCCGGACGGCCTGAGATGGCGGCGATCGACGCGCTGCCCCCGCTGCGGGAGGTCATCGCCCGGCACGGGCTTGCCGCACGCAAGGCGCTCGGCCAGAACTTCCTGCTCGACCTCAACCTCACCGCCAAGATCGCCCGCCTCGCGGGCGACCTTTCGGCCTGCGACGTCCTCGAGATCGGGCCCGGCCCCGGCGGGCTCACCCGCGGGCTCCTCGCCGAGGGCGCGCGCCGCGTGGTCGCCGTCGAGAAGGATCCGCGCTGCCTGCCGGCACTGGCCGAGATCGCGGCGGCCTATCCGGGGCGGCTCGAGGTGATCGGGGGCGACGCGCTCGACCTCGATCTCGCCGACAGTCTCCGGCCGCCCGTCAGGGTCGTGGCGAACCTGCCCTACAACGTGGGAACCGAACTCCTGGTGCGCTGGCTCACGCCGCCCGGCTGGCCGCCGTTCTGGCAGAGCCTGACGCTGATGTTCCAGCGCGAGGTGGCCGAGCGCATCGTGGCGCAGCCGGGCGGCAAGGCCTACGGAAGGCTCGCGGTCCTGGCCCAGTGGCGCTGCGCGGCGCGCATCGCGATGACGCTGCCGCCCGAGGCCTTCACGCCGCCGCCCAAGGTCAGCTCGGCCGTGGTGCAGATCGTCGCGCTGCCCGCCCCGCGCTTCCCGGCCGATCCGCAGGTCCTGTCGCGGGTGGTCGCGGCGGCCTTCGGCCAGCGCCGCAAGATGCTGCGCGCCAGCCTGCGCGGCCTCGCGCCGGGGATCGAGGAGGTGATCCGCGCCGCCGGCCTCGCGCCGACGGCGCGGGCCGAGGAGATTCCGGTCGAAGGCTTCTGCGCGCTGGCGCGCCGGATCGCGACCGCCGGCTGACCCGCCGGCCGGCCCCGCGCCGCTACTCGGCGGCCTCCGAGGCTTCCGGCGCCGCGTCGCTGCCGCCCGCCTCGGCCGGGCTGCCGGCCGGATCCGGCGCACCACGGCCCGGCCGCTCGCCCCGCTGCCGGCGCCCGCGGCGCGACGTCCCCTCGCGCTGGCCTTCCTGCGGCGCCGGTGCCGGGCCCGCGGCCGAAGCCGCCCGCGCCTCGGGCGTATCGACCAGACCGCTGTCGGCGGGCTCGCCGAAGTCGATCACCTCGACCACCGTCTCGGGGCGGCGTCCGTCCCGCGGCCGCTCGTCACGGGCGCGCTCGTCGCGGGGGCGTTCGTCCCGGGGGCGGCCGCCGTCGCGCTGGCCGTTGCGGTGCTCGTCGCGCTGGCCGTTGCGGGGCTCGTCGCGGAACGGCTCCCGCCGCTCGCCGCGAAGCTCCTCGTCGCCGCCATCGCCGCGCGGCTCGCCGCCGCCCTGCTGGGCGCGCATCGCCTCCAGCTCGCGCTGCGCCTCGCCCAGCATCCGCGCATAGTGTTCGGCATGCTGGAGGAAGTTCTCGGCCGCCACCCGGTCGTTCGAAAGCTGCGCGTCGCGTGCCAGCGCCAGATACTTGTCGATGATCTGCTGCGGCGTGCCGCGCACCTTGCCTTCGGGGCCCGAGCTGTCGAACACCCGGTTGACGATGTTGCCCATGGGCGAGCGCTGGCGGTTCGACTTCGAACGCGAACGGGATTTCGATGATCTCATGTGGTCTGTTGTCCAGCCTTGTTCGGGGCGTTGCCTTTTCAGGACCCTGTCCCGCTCCGCGCTGCGCTCCCCGGGCGCTTGCAATGGCGCGAAGATGTTCCGTGGTTGGCTTGCAGGCGAGGGAGACACACCCTGCCGGGGCGTCCCGCCTCTCGCCCGTTTTCCTAAGCACGGGGCGGCCGCGGGGGCAAGCGGAAAAACGGCCAACACCGCGCGGCTTTGGCGGATTCGGGCCGAAAAGTCACGCTGCCCGAGCCGACACGGCCCTGGGCCTGCCATCCATATCGGGATGGACCGCGACCCGCGCAAGCCCCGCCTGCCGGAAGATCCCGGCCACCCGGTCCGCCTGCCCTGCCCCGGTTTCCACGATCAGCCGGCCGCCGGGGCCGAGGCGCTGCGCCGCGCCGGCCGCGATCGCCCGGTATGCCGAAAGCCCGTCGCCGCCATCGGTCAGCGCCCCGTGCGGTTCCCAGTCGCGGACCTCGGGGGCAAGGCCGGCGATCTCCGCGGCCGCGATGTAGGGGGGGTTCGACACGATCAGGTCGAAGCGGCCCGAGACGCCCTCGAACCAGTCGGCCAGGACGAAGCGCGCCCGCCGGGCGAGGCCCTGCGCGGCGGCGTTGGCGCGCGCGACCGCAAGCGCGGCCGCGCTCACGTCGGTGCCGAGCCCGGTCGCGTCCGGTCGTTCGGCGAGCAGCGTCACGAGCAGGCAGCCCGAGCCGGTGCCGAGGTCGAGCACCGTGGCGAAGGGCTCCGACAGGGCGAGGGCGACGAGCGTCTCGGTCTCGGGGCGAGGGTCGAGCACGTCCGGGGTGACACGGAACGTGCGGCCCCAGAACTCGCGCCGCCCGGTGATCTGGCTGACCGGCTGGCGCGCGGCGCGGGCCGCGACCGCGGCCTCGAAGGCGGCCGCCGCCTCGGGCGCGAGCGGCTCGCCGAGCCGCGCCGCGACCGCAGCCGGATCGAGGCCGAGCGCATGGGCCAGAAGCCAGCGCGCATCGCGCGCGGCGCCCTCGATCCCGGCGGCGGCAAGCCGCGCCGCGGCCTGCCGGACCGCCTCGGCCCCGGTCATGCCTCCATCTCGGCGAGGCGTGCCGCCTGGTCGGCCGCCACCAGCGCGTCGATCACCTCGTCGAGATCTCCCTCCATGATCGAATCAAGCCTGTAGAGCGTGAGGTTGATGCGGTGGTCGGTGAGCCGCCCCTGCGGGAAGTTGTAGGTGCGGATGCGCTCCGACCGGTCACCGGTGCCGACCTGCGCCTTGCGGTTGGCCGCGCGCTCGGCCGCGGCCTTCCGGCGCTCCAGGTCGTAGAGCCGGGCGCGCAGCACCGCCATGGCGATGGCGCGGTTCTGGTGCTGCGACTTCTCGGAACTGGTGACGACGATCCCGGTGGGCAGGTGGGTGATCCTGACCGCCGAGTCGGTGGTGTTGACGTGCTGGCCGCCGGCGCCGGAGGAGCGCATCGTGTCGATGCGGATGTCGCCGGCGGGGATGTCGATCTCGACCTCCTCCGCCTCGGGCAGGACGGCCACGGTCGCCGCCGAGGTATGGATGCGCCCGCCGGCCTCGGTCTCGGGCACGCGCTGCACGCGGTGGACGCCGGATTCGAACTTCAGCCGGGCGAAGACCCCCTCTCCCTCGATCCGCGCGGTGGCCTCCCTGACCCCGCCGAGCTCGGTTTCCGCGAGCGAGATCAGCGAGAAGCGCCAGCCCCTGGCGGCGGCGTATCGCTCGTACATCCTGAGCAGGTCGCGGGCGAACAGCGCGGCCTCCTCGCCCCCGGTCCCGGGCCGTATCTCGAGGATGGCCGGGCGGGCGTCGGCGGCGTCCTTCGGCAGGAGCGCGATGCGCAGCGACTTCTCGACCTCGGGCAGGCGTTCGCGCAGCCGCGGCAGTTCGTCCTCGGCCAGCGCCTTCATCTCCGGATCGGCCAGCATCGCCTCGGCTTGGGCGATCTCGTCCCTGAGCCGCCGCCAGGCCGCGATCTCGGCCACCACGGGGCGCAGCTCGGCATATTCGCGGCCGAGCGCGGCGATCTCCTCCGGCGGGGCGGCCGACATCTTCGCCTCCACGAACTGGAAGCGCTGGACGATCTGGCTCAGGCGGTCCTCGGGCAGCATCGGCGCGGTATTCCGCGCGCGGCAGCCGCGGTCAAGGGCCTGCGGCGGCGAGTCGGGCGAGCCAGTCGGTCACGCGGGCGGCATTCACCCCCCAGTCGTGGCCGCCGAAGCGCGACCGGGCATGCAGGACGAGCGTCGTGCCCGCACCCTCGGGCAGCGCCGCGACGGTGGTGTAGTCGGGAAACCCCCACAGGGCCGAGCGCGTGACGTAGGTGATGCGGCCCTCTTCGGGGCTGCCGGCCAGGCGCTGCGTGCGCGGCGTGGCGCGCGCGATGCGGTCGAGCGCGGCGAGCGCGGCCGCAGGCGGCAGGGCGACGAAGGCCTGCGCGACATGGCTGTTCGGCCCCTCGGTGCCAAGCACGGGGTCGGTGTGCCAGTGCGCCGGGTCGGAGGGGGCAAGCCGGACCCAGGCCGCCGCCCCGGCAAGGACGAGGGCGAGCGCGACGAGCGCGACTCTCGCCCGGCGCCGCATCAGCCCTTCCGCCGGGTCCAGCCGTAGAGGCAGATCAGCTCCATCGCCACATGGGCGCCGGCGACCGCGGTCGCCCCCGTGGTGTCGTAGGGCGGGCTCACCTCCACCACGTCGCCGCCGACGAGATTGATGCCCGCCAGCCCGCGCAGGATCGCCGCGGCCTGCCAGCTTGCCAGCCCGCCCCAGACGGGCGTGCCCGTGCCGGGCGCGAAGGCGGGGTCGAGCGCGTCGATGTCGAAGCTGAGGTAGGTCGGCCCCTGCCCGACGATCTCCCGCACGCGCGCGGCCGTCCAGTCGGCACCCTTCTCGTGCACGCTGCGCGCGTCGATGACCTGCACGCCGAGGTAGTCGGCGCATTCGGTGCGGATGCCGACCTGCACCGATCGCGCGGGGTCCACGAGGCCGGTCCTGACCGCCTTGTAGGTCATGGTGCCGTGGTCGATCCGGGCAAGGTCGTCGTCGGGCCAGAGGTCGGAATGGGCGTCGAACTGGATCAGGCCGATCGGCCCGAACCGCTCGGCATAGGCCTTCAGGATCGGATAGGTGATGTAGTGGTCGCCCCCCAGCGTCACGCTGCCGCAACCGGCGGCGAGGATGCCGCGGATGTGCGCGGTGAGCCGGTCGGGGAAGTCGGAGACCTTGGCGTAGTCGAAGGCCATGTCGCCGTAATCGACGATGGTGAACTCGCCGAGCGGATCGTAGCCCCAGCCGTAGGGCGGATCGTAAGGTTGCAGGCAGGAGGCCTCGCGGATCGCGCGCGGGCCGAAGCGGGTGCCGGTGCGGTGCGACACCGCCTGGTCGAAGCCGACGCCGGTGATCGCCAGATCGACCCCCGCCAGATCCTTGGTGTAGCGCCGGCGCAGGAACGAGACGGCCCCGCCGAAGGCGTTCTCGAAGGCGAGGCCGCGGCGGTCCTCGCGGGTGAAGGCGACATCGACCTCGTTCTTCGCGTCTTCCAGTGCCATGCGCTCCTCCGTCGCGTCCCGGCGGGAGCCTCGCCGCTTGCCGCGGAAATGGCAAGGTCGTGTGCCGGGCCGCTTGACTCGGCGCCCGTTCCGCGCGCCCTCTGGCGGCATGAGACGCCTCTACGCCCCGGCTGCCTACGACACCGCGCGCTGGCCCCTGTCTCTTATACACATCT
>JANZZL010000122.1 GCA_026419405.1 Paracoccaceae bacterium
GCGGCCGCCCCGCCCCGGTGATCGGCGCCGCGCCGCCGCCCGCCCCGCCCGGGCCGGCGATCGGCCACATCTTGTGGTGACAGGGCCGCGCCCCTCCCCTATACTGCGCGGCAATGGCCGGAGACAGGCCGGGAAGAGGCAGACGACAGGAAAGGACGAGCGATGCAGGGCATCTCCCGACGCGGTTTCATGGCGCTCGGCGCGGGCGCCGGGCTCGCGGCCTGCGCCAACGGCGTGGGCTCGAACGGGGGCGCGCGCATCGACCAGCGGGTGGATGCGACGCGCGACTTCCTCTATTCCCGCTACCCCAACACCCGCGACCTCGCCACCAAGGCGGCCGGCATCCTCTGGATGCCGCTGATCACCGAGGCCGGCTTCGGCTTCGGCGGCTCCTACGGCCGCGGCGCGCTGCGCATCAACGACATCACGGTGGACTACTACTCGGCCACGCAGGCGAGCTTCGGGCTCCAGATCGGCGCGCAGCAGTATGCCCATGCGCTCTTCTTCATGACGCAGGAGGCGCTGGCCGACTTCCGCGCCTCGCCCGGCTGGGCGGTGGGGGCGGACGCCAAGTATGCGCTGAACGACCAGGGCGAGACGCTGCTGACCGACACGACCACGGCGCTCGCCCCGGTGATCGCCTTCGTCTTCGGCCAGGCCGGCCTGATCGTCGGCGCCACGCTGGAAGGCACGAAGTACAACCGCATCATCCCCTGACCGGCCTGCCCGACCCTGCGACAGGCTTCCCTTTTGCGGCGCCTCGCCTTAGGTTGCCCGCCAGGGTTCATCTGACCTGACAGGGAGAGATCGATGAAGAGACTGCTTCTGGCCAGCGCCGCGCTGGCGCTTGCCGGCGGGGCCGCTGCGGCCGAGGACATCAAGCTCGGGATCGTGCTCGGCTACACCGGACCGATCGAGTCGCTGACGCCGTCGATGGCCGCGGCCGCCGAACTGGCGATGAAGGAGGTGACCGACTCCGGCAAGCTGCTCGGCGGGTCGACCGTCACGGGCGTGCGCGCCGACACCGGCTGCATTGACGCGGGCATGGCCACCGCCTCGGCCGAGCGGGTGATCACCGCGGACGGCGTGAAGGGCATCATCGGCGGCGACTGCTCGGGCGTCACCGGCGCCATGCTGACGAACGTCGCCGTGCCGAACGGCATCGTCATGATCTCGCCCTCGGCCACCTCGCCTGCGCTCTCCACCGCCGAGGAAAACGGCCTGTTCTTCCGAACCGCACCCTCCGACGCCCGCCAGGGCCAGGTGATGACCGACATCCTGAAGGACCGCGGGATCACCTCCGTCGCGGTCACCTACACCAACAACGACTACGGCAAGGGCCTTGCCGACAGCTTCCAGGCGGCCTTCGAGGCCGCCGGCGGCAAGGTGACCATCAGCGCCGCGCACGAGGACGGCAAGGCCGACTATTCCTCCGAGGTCGCGGCCCTGGCGGCGGCCGGGGGCGAGGTGCTGGTGGTCGCCGGCTACGTGGACCAGGGCGGCTCGGGCATCGTGCGCGCGGCGATCGACTCGGGTGCCTTCAGCACCTTCGTGTTCCCCGACGGCATGGTCAGCCAGGCGCTGCAGGACAACTTCGGCGCCGAGATCAACGGCTCGTTCGGCCAGCACCCCGGCACCGACAGCCCGGGCGTGCAGATGTTCACCGACCTTGTCGCGGGCGCCTTCGACGCCACCTCGCCCTTCACCCCCGAGTCCTATGACGCCGCGGCGCTGATCATGCTGGCGATGCAGGCGGCAGGGTCCTCCGACCCGAAGGTCTACAAGGACAAGGTGATGGACGTCGCCAACGCGCCCGGCGAGCAGATCTTCCCCGGCGAGCTCGGCAAGGCGCTCGAGCTGATCGCCGCGGGCACCGACATCGACTATGTCGGCGCCTCGGCGGTGGAGCTGATCGGGCCCGGCGAATCCGCGGGCAACTACCGCGAGATCGAGATCTCGGACGGCAAGATCACCACCGTCCGCTACCGGTGAGCGGCAAAATCCTTTGACATCCGGCGCAGCCCGGGGCATTGCCCCGGGCTGTTCCGCACCAGGGCCGGGGCGACGCATCCCGGCCGGGCACGACAGGGGAAGGGATGATCGTCGTCGAGGACCTGCACAAGCATTTCGGCGGCTTCCGCGCCGTCGACGGCGCATCGCTCGAGATCCGCAGGGGTTCCATCACCGGGCTGATCGGCCCGAACGGCGCGGGCAAGACCACGCTCTTCAACTGCATCGCCGGGCGCTACCGGCCGACCTCGGGCCGCGTCACCATGGACGGCGAGGACATCACCGGCCTGCCGCCGCACGACCTGTTCCACAAGGGCCTGCTGCGCACCTTCCAGATCGCCCACGAGTTCTCGTCGATGACGGTGCGCGAGAACCTGATGATGGTGCCGCCCGGCCAGTCGGGCGAGACGCTCTGGAACGCCTGGTTCGCCCGCGGCCGGATCCGCGAGGAGGAGGCGCGGCTGGCGCGCAGGGCCGACGAGGTGCTGGAGTTCCTCACCATCGCGCATCTGGCCGAGGAGCGCGCCGGAAACCTCTCGGGCGGCCAGAAGAAGCTGCTCGAACTCGGCCGGACGATGATGGTCGAGGCCAAGATCGTGTTCCTCGACGAGGTGGGCGCAGGCGTCAACCGCACGCTGCTCAACACCATCGCCGACGCCATCGTGCGGCTCAACCGCGAGCGCGGCTACACCTTCTGCGTGATCGAGCACGACATGGACTTCATCGGCAGGCTCTGCGACCCGGTGATCGTCATGGCCGAGGGCAAGGTGCTGGCCGAGGGCCCGGCCGCGCACATCATGGAGAACGAGGCGGTGATCGAGGCCTACCTGGGCCGCGGCATGAAGAAGAGGCTGAAGGCGGAGGCCGGCGCGTGAGCGGGACGACGGACCCCAACCCCTGGCAGGACAACCGCGGCAACAAGGACCGCAGCATCACCAGGTCGAGCACCGCGGGCGGCGTCGGGGCGGCCGATGCCGCGGCGGGCGGCGCGGTCCGCCCGGTCGCTCCCGGCGCGGCGGGCTCGGCCTTCCTCGTCGGTGAGCGGATGACGGGCGGCTACGGCGCGGCCGACATCCTGACCGATTGCACCATCGAGGCCCGCGCCGGCGAGATCGCCGTGATCGTGGGCCCGAACGGCGCGGGCAAGTCCACCGCCATGAAGGCGATCTTCGGGATGCTGACGCTGCGCTCGGGGCGGGTGCGCATCGGCGGCGAGGACATCACCCATCTTTCGCCGCAGGCGCGTGTCGGCAAGGGCATGGCCTTCGTGCCGCAGACCAACAACGTCTTCCCCTCGATGAGCGTCGAGGAGAACCTGGAGATGGGCGCCTTCCTCCGCCAGGACGACTTCCGCGGCACGATGGAACAGGTGTTCGAGCTGTTCCCGGTGCTGAAGCAGAAGCGGCGCCAGGCGGCGGGCGAGCTCTCGGGCGGCCAGCGCCAGCAGGTCGCCGTCGGGCGCGCGCTGATGACCGAGCCGAAGGTGCTGATGCTCGACGAGCCGACGGCGGGGGTCAGCCCGATCGTGATGGACGAGCTCTTCGACCGCATCGTCGAGGTCGCGCGCACCGGCATCACCATCCTGATGGTGGAGCAGAACGCGCGCCAGGCGCTGGAGATCGCCGACCGCGGCTATGTGCTCGTGCAGGGCCGCAACGCCTATACCGGCACGGGGGCCGAACTGCTCGGCAACCCAGAAGTCCGCCGCACCTTCCTCGGGGGCTGAGATGGATCCTCTGAACGCCCTCGTGGCGCTCCTCAACTTCGTCGTGATCCCGGCCACCGCCTACGGCGCGCAGCTTGCGCTCGGCGCGCTGGGGGTGACGCTGATCTACGGCATCCTGCGCTTCTCGAACTTCGCGCACGGCGACACCATGGCCTTCGGCACCGCCGTCACCATCCTCGTCACCTGGAGCCTCACCGGCGCGGGCATCGCGCTGACGCCGCTGCCGACCGCGCTGCTCGCGCTGCCGGTGGGCATCGCCGCCACGGCCGCGCTCGTCCTGCTGACCGACCGCGGCGTCTACCGCTTCTACCGCCGCCAGAAGGCGAGCCCGGTGATCCTCGTCATCGTCTCGATGGGCGTGATGTTCATCATGAACGGCCTCGTCCGGTTCCTGATCGGGGTCAACGACATCACCTTCGACGACGGGGCGCGGTTCCTGATCTCGGCGCGCGACTTCCGCGAGATGACCGGCCTTGCCGAGCCGCTCGCGATCCGCACGACCCAGGCCATCACGGTGGTCACCGCGGCGGTCGCGGTCGCGGCGCTGTTCTGGTTCCTCAACCGCACGCGCACCGGCAAGTCGATGCGCGCCTTCTCCGACAACGAGGACCTCGCGCTGCTCTCGGGCATCAACCCCGAGAAGGTGGTGGCCGTGGCCTGGATCATCGCCGCCGCGCTCGCCACCACGGCCGGCGTGCTCTACGGCCTCGACAAGAGCTTCAAGGCCTTCACCTACTTCCAGCTCCTGCTGCCGATCTTCGCCGCCGCCATCGTCGGCGGGCTCGGCAGCCCGGTCGGCGCCATCGCGGGCGGCTTCCTGATCGCCTTCGCCGAGGTGCTGGTGACCTATCCGCTGAAGAAGGTGCTCGGCTACCTCGCCCCCGGCGGCTGGGAGCCCGAGGGCCTCGTGCAGCTCCTGTCCACCGACTACAAGTTCGCCGTCTCCTTCGCGATCCTGATCGTCGTGCTGCTGTTCCGCCCCACGGGCCTCTTCAGGGGGCAATCGGTATGACCCGGACCTTCCCGCCCGCGCTCCTCTTCGCCGCGGTCGCGGCCCTGTTCGTCGCGACCGGCGTCATCCAGAGCTGGAACGTGGCGCTCACCGTGCTCAACATGGCGCTGGTCTCGGCGATCATGGCGCTCGGCGTGAACATGCAGTGGGGCTACGCGGGGCTGTTCAACATCGGGGTCATGGGCTTCGTCGCGCTCGGCGGCCTCGCCGCGGTGATCATCGGCATGCCACCCGTGGCCGAGGCCTGGGCCGCGGGAGGCCTGCGCCTGATGCTCGGCCTCGTCTGCGGCGCGGCGACGGTCGCGGCCGCGATGCTCGCCTGGAAGGCCATGCCGGCCGGCCGGGCGCGCACGCTGGCCATGCTCGCGATCCTCGTCGGCGGCTTCGCCCTCTACCGCGTCGTCTTCGACCCGGCCAAGGCGGCGGTCGAGGCGGTCAACCCCGCCAGCACCGGCTATCTCGGCGGGCTCGGGCTGCCGGTCCTGCTCTCCTGGCCGGCGGGCGGGCTGATCGCGGCCGGCGCGGCCTGGCTGATCGGCAAGACCGCGCTCGGGCTGCGCTCCGACTACCTCGCCATCGCCACGCTCGGCATCGCCGAGATCATCATCGCGGTGCTCAAGAACGAGGACTGGCTGGCGCGGGGCGTGAAGAACGTGATCGGCATTCCCCGGCCCGTGCCCTACGAGGTGGACCTCCAGGCGCGCCCCGGCTTCGCCGAGCGCGCGGCCGCCCTCGGCACCGATCCGGCGACGCTCTCGGGGATCGCCGTCAAGCTCGCCTACGCGGGGCTCTTCGCCGTGGTGCTCGTGGTGATCCTCGTGCTCGCGCAGCTTGCGCTGAAGTCGCCCTGGGGGCGGATGATGCGCGCGATCCGCGACAACGAGGTCGCCGCCGAGGCGATGGGCAAGGACGTGACCCGCCGCCACCTGCAGGTCTTCGTGCTCGGCTCGGCCGTCTGCGGCATCGCCGGGGCGATGATGACCACGCTCGACGGCCAGCTCACCCCCGGCGCCTACCAGCCGCTGCGCTTCACCTTCCTCGTCTGGGTCATGGTGATCGTCGGCGGATCGGGCAACAACTGGGGTGCGGTGCTCGGCGGCTTCCTGATCTACTGGCTCTGGGTCATGGTCGAGCCGATCGGGCTCTGGGCGCTCGGCGGGCTCACGGCGCTGCTGCCGCAGGGGTCGTGGCTCGCGGCGCATCTCGGCGACGCGGCGGCGCACATGCGGCTGCTGACCATGGGGATCATCCTGCTCCTCGTCCTGCGGTTCAGTCCGCGCGGCCTGATCCCCGAGCGCTGACCGCCGGCCGCTGGTCTCGGGGCGACAGCGGATGTCGCCCGCGGGCATGCCGGCGCGGCCAGCCCCGGAAAGGCTGACCGCGTCCATGCGAAAGGTGCCCGGATGAAAACCCATGCCCAGGTCGTCGTGATCGGCGGCGGCGTCGTCGGCTGCTCGGTGCTCTACCACCTCACGAAATACGGCTGGTCCGACGTGATGCTGGTCGAACGGTCGGAACTCACGTCCGGCTCAACCTGGCACGCGGCGGGCGGCTTCCACACGCTCAACGGCGACACCAACATGGCGGCGCTGCAGGGCTACACCATCGGGCTCTACAAGGAGCTCGAGCGGATCACCGGCATGTCCTGCGGCCTGCACCACGTGGGCGGCATCACGCTGGCCGACAACCCGGCCCGCTTCGAGATGCTGAAGGCCGAACGCGCCAAGCACCGCTACATGGGGCTGCACACCGAGATCCTCTCGCCCGAGGAGGTGCGCCGGCTCACCGACGGGCTGGTGAACGTGGAAGGCATCCTCGGCGCGCTCTACGACCCGCTCGACGGCCATCTCGACCCCTCGGGCACGACACATGCCTATGCCCGGGCGGCGAAGATGGGCGGGGCCGAAATCGTGCTCCACAACCGGGTTCTGGAGACCAACCCGCGCCCCGACGGCACCTGGGAGGTGGTGACCGAGAAGGGCACGATCCACGCCGAACACGTGGTGAACGCCGCCGGTCTCTGGGCGCGCGAGGTCGGCGCCATGGCGGGCATCTACCTGCCGCTGCTGCCGATGGCGCACCAGTATCTCGTGACCGAGGACATCCCCGAGATCGTCGCGATCCTGGGCGAGGGCCGCGAGTTCCCGCATGTGATCGACCCCGGCGGCGAGAGCTACCTGCGCCAGGAGGGGCGCGGCTTCTGCATCGGCTTCTACGAGAAGCCCTGCGAGCCCTGGTCGGTGGACCGCACGCCCTGGGAGTTCGGCCACGAGCTGCTGAACGAGCAGTGGGACAAGATCGAGGATTCGGTCGCCTTCGCCTACCGCCGCTTCCCGGTGCTCGAACGCACCGGGATCAAGCGCACGATCCACGGCCCCTTCACCTTTGCCCCCGACGGCAACCCGCTGATCGGCCCGGTGCCGGGGCTGCGCAACTACTGGTCGGCCTGCGCGGTGATGGCGGGCTTCAGCCAGGGCGGCGGCATGGGCAAGGCGCTTGCCGAATGGATGATCCACGGCGAGACCGAGGTCGATCCCCGCGGCTTCGACGTGGCCCGCTTCGGCACCTGGACCACGCCGGGCTACACCGTGCCGAAGGTCATCGAGAACTACCAGATGCGCTTCTCGGTGAGCTACCCCAACGAGGAGCGCCCCGCCGCCCGGCCGTTCCGCACCACCCCGATGTACGACATCTTCGACCGGATGGGCGCGGTCTGGGGCCAGCAATACGGGCTCGAGGTGGTCAACTGGTTCGCCGAAGGCGACGAGCCGCGCTACGAGACGCCGAGCTTCCGCCGCTCGAACGCCTTCGGGCCCACGGGGCGCGAGGTGCGCGCGGTGCGCGAGGGCGTCGGGATCAACGAGATCCAGAACTTCGGGAAGTTCCGCGTCACCGGCCCGCGCGCGCGGGCCTGGCTCGACCGGATCATGGCCGGGCTGATCCCCCCGCCGGGCCGGCTGTCGCTGACGCCGATGCTCTCGCCCAGGGGCCGGATCATCGGCGACTTCACGGTGACCTGCCTGTCGGAGACCGAATTCCAGATCACCGGCAGCTACGGCGCGCAGGACTTCCACCGGCGCTGGTTCGAGGCGAACCTCGAGGAGGGCGTGCGGGTCGAGAACGTCTCGGACCGGATCACCGGCTTCCAGATCGCCGGGCCGAAGGCGCGCGAGGTCCTGGCCGCGGTGACACGCGCCGACGTGAGCGCCGGGGCCTTCCGCTTCATGGACGCCCGGCCCATGGTCGTGGGCATGGTGGACTGCCTCGTCCAGCGGGTGAGCTACACGGGCGACCTCGGCTTCGAGATCTACTGCGACGTCATGAAGCAGCGCGCGCTCTGGCATGCGCTGTGGGAGGCCGGGCGTCCGCACGGGATGAAACCCTTCGGCATGCGGGCGATGATGTCCTTGAGGCTCGACAAGCTCTTCGGCTCGTGGAGCCGCGAATTCTCGCCCGACTACACCCCGGCCGAGACCGGGCTCGACCGCTTCATCCGCTGGAACAAGCCGGTGGAGTGGATCGGCAGGGCTGCCGCCGCCGCGGCGAAAGCCGAAGGGCCGAAGCGGCGGCTCTGCGCCTTCGTCGTCGAGGCCGAGGATGCCGACGTGGTCGCCTACGAGCCGATCTGGCTGGGCGGCGAGGTCGTGGGCTTCTGCACCTCGGGCGGCTTCTCGCACTGGACGGGGCTGTCGGTGGCGCAGGGCTTCCTGCCCGTCGGGGCGATCCGGCCCGGGCTGGAGGTGGAGATCGAGATCCTGGGCGAGCGGCGGCGGGCCCGGCTGATCGAGGGCCCGCTCTGGGATGCCGAGGGGTCGCGGATGCGCGGCTGAGGGGCGAGGGGGCTGTCTGCCCCCCCGCGCTCCCCCGAGGATATTTGGCAAAGGGGAAGGGAGCAGCGCGCGGCGCTTGCCCGTCCGGGCGGGCCGGCCTAGGGTCGGCATATGGCGGGGGTGCATGTCCTGATCCCGGCGGCGGGCGCGGCGCGGCGGATGCGCGGCGGCGACAAGCTGCTGGAGCCGGTGGGGGGTGTGCCTCAGCTCAGGCGGGCGGTCGATGCGGCGCGGGCCGGCGGGGCGCGGAAGGTCTGGGTCAGCGTCCAGCCCGAGGACCGCGCGCGGCGGGCCACGTTTCTGGGGACCCTGGCCAAGCCGATCGAGATCCCCGGCTGGCGGGAAGGCATGGCCGCGTCGCTCCGCGCCGGCGCCCGCGCCGCGGCGGCGCAGGGGGCGTCCGCCCTGATCGTGCTTCTGCCCGACCTGCCGGAGATCGGCGCCGAGGACGTTGCGCGGCTGATCGCGGCGCACGCGACCGCGCCCGATGCCGTCTGGCGCGCCGCGGCCGAGGACGGAACGCCCGGCCACCCGGTCCTGATCCCGGCGCGCCTGTTCGAGGCGATGGCCGCGCTGACCGGAGATGCCGGGGCGCGCGCGCTCCTGGCGCCGCCCGAGGATGTCCGGCTCCTTCCCCTGCCCGGGCGCCGCGCTGTCACCGACCTCGACACGCCCGAGGACTGGGCGGCCTGGCGGGCCGCCACGGGGAACTGACGCCGCGCGCGGGAGGCCGTCAGACGACGAGCGCGGCCTCGCGCGCCTTCAGCGTGATGCGCGCGGCCGGGAAGACGCGGGCCGCGGGCATCTCGGCCAGTTCGGGGAAGAGCGCGAGCACCTCGGCGCGGGTCTCCTCGTCGAGCCGGCCGACGACGTGGTCGCCCGGCTGGAAGCTCTCGCTCCAGGCGCCCTCGGAGAGCAGGATCTCGTGCGCGTCGAGCAGCAGGTGCACGTAGGTCACCCCGCCCTCCGGCATCCGCACCGAGACGCCGGGGCGTCCGACGAAGTGCCGCGCCGGGACGAGAACCTCGGTCTCGCCGAAGAGCATCTCGGCCTCAGTGGACTGCACCAGCATGCGGTGCTGCGGCGACACCGTGAGGTCGCGGAGCGGCATGCCCGCGCCGAGCGAGCCGGCCGCGAAGGTGATCGGCCGGAACTGCGGCTGCAGCGTCAGCTCGGCCGCCGAGAGGTGGCGCGTGCCGATCCAGCGCACCGCCTGCGCGCCGTTGTCGCGGGTCAGCACCAGGTCTCCGGGCCGCAGCGCCTCGACCGGGACGGGGCCGTCCGGCGTGGCGATCAGCGTGCCGGCGGTGAAGCAGGGGATGATCTCCTCGAACTCGCCGAAGGTCATCGTGCCGATCGGGTCGCCGGTCAGCCGGTCGATGAAGGTCACGATGCCGGCCAGGTTGGCCGGATCGGTGTTGGTGTAGGTGATGATGAGCCGGCCGAGGTTGCGCAGGTCGAGCGTGTCGAAATCGTCGCCCGTCTCGCCGCCAAGCGCCACGTCGCCGATGCCGCCGATCACGGTGTCGCGGTCGGCGCCGCCGAAGACCGTGTCCGCCCCGGCGCCACCGATGATCGTGTCGTTGCCCGCGCCGCCGTCGAGGATGTCATCGCCGCCCCGGCCGTCGAGGAAGTCGTTGCCGGCGCCGCCGAAGAAGATGTTGGTGTAGGTGTCGGACGGGTCGGTGCCCTGCCCGTCGAAGCCGATCAGCGTGTCGTCGAAGGCCGAGCCGATGATCCCGTCGATGCCGCCGAGCACGTCGCCCTCGGCGTCGCCGCCGAAGCCGAGGCCGAGCCCGAGGTTGACGTTGACCCCCGCGCCCGAGGCGGAATAGTCCACCGTGTCCTGCTGCACGCCGCCGTCCATCCGGTCGGCCCCGGCGCCGCCGATGAAGGTGTCGAGCCCGTCGCCGCCGACGAGCGAGTCGTCACCCGTGCCGCCGTCGAGCCGGTCGTTGCCGTCCCCGCCGACCAGCGTGTCGTTTCCGGTGTTGCCGAACAGCGTGTCGTTGCCCGCGCCGCCGAAGATGCTGTCATCGTTGGCGCCGCCGTCGATCGTGTCGTTGTCGGCCCCGCCGTCGATCGTGTCGTTGCCGTCGCCGCCGGCGATGCTGTCGGCCCCGGTGCCGCCCAGGATCGAGTCGGCGCCCGTGCCGCCATCGATCGTGTCGTTGCCGGCACCACCCAGGATCGTGTCGTTGCCGTCGTTGCCCTGGAGGATGTCGGCGTCGTCGCCGCCGTCGATCGAATCGTTGCCGGCGCCGCCCAGG
>JANZZL010000004.1 GCA_026419405.1 Paracoccaceae bacterium
GTGCCGTCGGGCGCGCCGGAGCCCCGCGGCCCCGCTGTCCGCCGGCGGGCCCGCGGGCCGGACCGTCCGCCGCCTGCCGCCTCCTCCCGCCGCCGGTTGCGCGACCCTTGCCCTTCGGCGCGCCGGTCGGCGTCTCGTCCCCGCCGCGCGGGGCCGCCCCGGCGGCGCGCTTCCCGCCCGCCCCCTTCTTCGCCGTGCCGGCGGGCGCGCGGCCGTGGAGGCCGAGCCCGAGCTGGTCGCGCAGGACCTTCGGGCGCACCTCCTCGACCTCTCCGGGCCTGAGCGCGCCCAGCCGGAAGGGCCCGTAGCTGATGCGGATCAGCCGGTTCACCGTCAGTCCCACGGCCTCCAGGGCGCGGCGCACCTCGCGGTTGCGCCCTTCCCGGATCCCCACCGTCAGCCAGGCGTTCGCGCCCTGCTGGCGGTCGAGCGTCACCTCCATCGGCTGGAAGTGCTCCTCGCCGAGGGTGATGCCGCGCCGAAGGGGGTCGAGCGCGGCCTCGGTCGGGGTTCCGTTGACCCTGACGCGGTATTTCCTGAGCCAGCCCGTGGACGGCAGTTCGAGCCGCCGCTTGATCTCGCCGTCGTTGGTCAGCAGCAGCAGCCCCTCGGAGTTCAGGTCGAGCCGCCCGACCGACACCACCCGCCCCATGCCGGGCGGCAGCGCGGCGAAGACCGTGGGGCGACCCTTCTCGTCCCTCTCGGTCGTCACCAGCCCTACGGGCTTGTGGTAGAGCCACAGGCGCGGCGGCTCCGGCTCCGGCACGGGGCGGCCGTCCACCTCGATCCGGTCGGAGGGAGCCACCGTCAGCGCCGGCGTGTCGATCACCCGGCCGTTCACCGCGACGCGCCCGGCGGCGATCATCGCCTCGGCGGCGCGGCGCGAGGCGACGCCCCGCCGGGCGAGCACCTTGGCGATCCGGTCGCCGGAATGGGAAGCGTGCCTGGTCATGCGCCCCCTCTACCCCGGCTGCCGGCCGGGCGAAAGCGGCTTGTCGGCCGCCCGCCGACGCGGCAGGAAGGCGCCATGAGCCCGTTCGTGAGCCACATGGAGGCCGCGCTCGCCGAGGCCCGCGCGGCCGCCGCGCGCGGCGAGGTTCCGGTGGGCGCGGTGATCGTCTCGCCCCAGGGCCGGGTCGTCGCGCGCGCCGGCAACCGCACGCGCGAGCTCGCCGACCCCACGGCCCATGCCGAGATCCTCGCCCTGCGCGCGGCCTGCGCCGCGGCGGGTTCCGAGCGGCTGCCGGGCCACGACCTCTACGTGACGCTCGAGCCCTGCCCGATGTGCGCCTCGGCGATCTCGCAGGCCCGCATCGCCCGGCTCTACTACGGCGCCGCCGACCCGAAGTCGGGCGGGGTGGCGCATGGCCCGCGGGTCTTCGCGCATCCCCAGTCCCACCATGTGCCCGAGGTCTACGACGGAATCGCCGCCGCAGAGGCCGCGCGGCTGCTCGCGGGCTTCTTCGCCGCCCGCCGCTGACCTGGCCCGCCGCCGGGCCGGCAGGCCGACCGCGCTGGCCGCCGCCTCACAGGGTGATCGGCACGAGCACCTCGGGCTCGATCACCTGCACCCCCGGCAGGCCCTCCTTCAGGCGAGCCGCCGACTGCTCGAGGACGGGGAAGGTGCGGTAGTGGCAGGGAATGACGGTCCTGAAGTTGAAGTAGGTCCGCGCCGCCCAGGCGGCCGCCCGCATGTCCATCGTGTAGTGCCCGCCGGCGCAGAGGATGCCGATGTCGGGCGCGTGATACTCGCCCATCCAGGCCATGTCGGCCATGATCGTCGTGTCGCCCGAGACATAGATCGTATGTCCCTCGCCCGCGATCATGAACCCCGCCTCGCCCCCGGCATAGGCCGGGGTCCCGCCGCGGAAGTCGATGCTGGAGGAATGGCTGGCCGGCACCATGGTGACCTGCGCCCCGTTCAGGTCGAGCCTGCCGCCCTTGCCGAAGCCCAGGGTCTCGGCCCCCTCGGCCGCGAGCAGGACCGAGAGCTCGTGGATGCAGGCGACCGGAACCCCGCGCTCCTTCGCGATCGCCACCGCGTTCGAGGCATGATCGCCGTGGCCGTGGGTCAGCAGGATGTGCGTTGCCCCTTCCACCGCCTCCGCGCGCCGCGCCTCGGGGAACATCGGGTTGCCGACCAGCCAGGGATCGACCAGCAGCACGGCCTTCTCGATCTCGATGCGGAAGCCGGAATGCCCGAGCCAGGTGATTTTCATCGTCGCCTCCCTATCTGGTGGTGCCGCCGAATGTAGCCGGGTGCACGGGGCTGTCACCATGGACTGGACGCGGACGATCGACGCCTACTGCGAGCGGACCGATGCCGCCTACTGGTCCGAACCGGTGAATGCCGCGACGAACGCGGCCTTCCTGATCGCGGCGCTCGTGATGTGGCGCCGGGTGCGGGGGCAGGGGATGCCGCTGGCCGAACTGCTGGTCGCGATCCTCGCGCTGATCGGGATCGGCTCCTTCCTGTTCCACACCCATGCCACGGCCTGGGCCGCGGCGGCCGATGTCGTGCCGATCCTGCTCTTCATCCTCGTCTACATCCATGCCGCCAACCTGCACTTCTGGCACATGCCCGTCTGGCTGGCGGCGCTCGGCGCGGCCGCCTTCGTGCCCTATGCGATGCTGCTCGCGGCTGCCTTCCGCGCGCTGCCGTTCTTCGGGATCTCGGCGGTCTACTGGCCGGTCCCGCTGCTGATCGCGGCGGTGGCGGCCGGCCTTGCCCGGCGCGCGCCGGCGACCGCGCGGGGCCTCGGGATCGGGGCGGCGATCCTCGTGGTCTCGCTGACCTTCCGCTCGCTTGACGGTGCGGTGTGCGCGGTCTTCCCGCTGGGCACGCATTTCCTGTGGCACCTCCTGAACGCGGTCATGCTCGGCTGGATGATCGAGGTCTACCGCAGGCACAGGCTTGCGGAGCGGGGGGGCGGGCGCTAAACGCCTCACCGGTCCCCGCCAAGGAGGCGCCCCTTGTCCATCGACATCGACACCGCGCGCCGGGTGGCGAAGCTCGCCCGCATCAGCGTGCCCGAACAGGATCTTGCCGCGCTGGCCGAGGAACTGACCGGCATCCTGCGGTTCATGGAGCAGCTCAACGAGGTGAACGTCGAGGACGTGGAGCCGATGGTCTCGGTCACGCCGATGCGTCTCAAGCGGCGGCCGGACGGCGTGACCGACGGCGGCTACCCCGAGAAGATCCTCGCGAATGCGCCCGATGCGCGCGAGGGCTTCTTCGCCGTTCCGAAGGTGGTGGAATGAACCTGAACGAACTGACCATCGCCCAGGCCCGCGAGGGGCTGCGCCGGCGCGAGTTCTCGGCCGAGGAGCTGACGATGTCGTGCCTTGCGGCGATCGACGCGGGGCAGGCGCTCAACGCCTTCGTCCATCCCACGCCCGAGATCGCCCTGGAACAGGCCCGCGCCGCCGACGCGCGGCTTGCTGCCGGCGACGCGCCGTCGATGTGCGGCATTCCGGTCGGCATCAAGGATCTCTTCTGCACGAAGGGTGTCGCCGCGCAGGCCGCCTCGCGCATCCTCGAGGGCTTCCGACCGGAATACGAGTCGACCGTGACGCAGAAGCTCTGGGACGCGGGCGCGGTCATGCTGGGCAAGCTCAACATGGACGAGTTCGCGATGGGCTCGTCGAACGAGACCTCGGTCTACGGCCCGGTGGTCAACCCCTGGCGCTGCGACGACCGCGAGCTGACGCCGGGCGGCTCATCGGGCGGCTCGGCCGCGGCGGTGGCGGCCGCCCTCTGCCTGGCCGCGACCGGCACCGACACCGGCGGGTCGATCCGCCAGCCGGCGGCCTTCACCGGCATCGTCGGCCTCAAGCCGACCTACGGGCGGGTGAGCCGCTGGGGCATCGTCGCCTTCGCCTCCTCGCTGGACCAGGCCGGGCCGATGACCAAGACGGTCCGCGACGCGGCGATCATGCTCCAGGCGATCGCGGGCCCGGATCCGAAGGACTCCACCTCGGCCGAGATCCCGGTGCCCGACTTCGAGGCGGCGCTGACCGGCGACGTCCGCGGCAGGACGATCGGGATCCCGCGCGAATACCGCATGCCCGGCATGCCCGAGGAGATCGAGCGGCTCTGGCAGCAGGGCGCGGAACTCTTCCGGTCGGCGGGCGCGCGGATCGTGGACATCACGCTGCCGCACACGAAGTATGCCCTGCCCACCTACTACGTGGTGGCTCCGGCCGAGGCCTCCTCGAACCTCGCGCGCTACGACGGGGTCCGCTACGGCCGCCGGGCGCGGCTCGCCCAGGGCGACGGCATCACCGAGATGTACGAGAAGACCCGGGCCGAAGGCTTCGGCGCCGAGGTCAAGCGGCGCATCATGATCGGCACCTACGTGCTCTCGGCCGGCTTCTACGATGCCTACTACAACCGGGCCCGCAAGGTGCGCGCCCTGATCAAGCGCGATTTCGAGGAGGCCTTCGCCCAGGGGGTCGATGCGATCCTCACGCCCGCCACCCCCTCGGCCGCCTTCGGCCTGGGCGAGATGGCCTCGGCGAGCCCGGTCGAGATGTATCTCAACGACGTGTTCACCGTCACGGTGAACCTCGCCGGCCTGCCGGGTATCGCGGTGCCCGCGGGTCTTGACCGGCAGGGCCTGCCGCTCGGCCTCCAGCTCATCGGCCGGCCGTGGGACGAGGCGGGGCTGCTCAATATGGCACACTGTCTGGAAACTGCAGTCGGCTTCGTTTCCAAGCCGGCCAGATGGTGGTAGAAGGTTGGAAAACGGCAAGGCGGGCAGCAAGACGTGCGGAGGCAGGCAATGAAGCACATCATCGCGGTGACGGCACTCCTGTCGCTGGCGGCCTGTGTCGATCAGTCGTCGCAGATCCAGCGCGGCGTCGGGTTCGGCGACTACACCCTCTACCAGCAGCAGCAGGCCTACCTCGCCCGGGCGCGCGCCATGGCCTCGGCCCCGCAGCAGCCGGCCCCGCTGCCGGTCCAGACGGCCGCGGCGGCGCCCGCGCCGGGGGCGGTGCCGCTTGCCCCGGTCGCGACCGCGCCGCTTCCCGCCGCTCCGGCTTCGGCCGCGGCAGCGCCGGCGACGATCGGCTCGGAAACGCTCGCCGTGCTCGGCGCCTCGCCGGCCCCCGCGGCTGCGGCTGCGGCCCCTGCGCCCGCGCCGTCCTACGCCACCGCCGCCGCCCCGCTGAGCGCGGTCGAGCCGCAGAGCATCGCCCCGACCGCCGCCGCCACCCTGCCGAACGCCCCCGCGGCCGCGGAGTTCGACGGCGCCAACATCGTCGCCTTCGCGCTCGCGACCACGCATCCGGTCGGCCAGCAGATGTACCGTCGGACCAACCTGTTCGGCACCGCCCGCACCGAGAGGGCCTGCGCCCGCTATCCCTCGCCCGGCCTGGCGCAGGAGGCCTTCCTGTCGCGCGGCGGGCCCGAGCGCGATCCGCTCGGCCTCGACCCCGACGGCGACGGCTACGTCTGCGGCTGGGACCCCGCGCCCTTCCGCAACTTCCGGAGCTGATGACGCCCGACGCGAAGGGGGCCGTCTGCCACCCCTCGCCGAACCACGGCGACCGTCGCGGCGGGGCGAGGCCCTCGCTCGTGGTGCTGCACTACACGGCGATGCGAAGCGCCGAGGAGGCGCTGTGCCGGCTCTGCGCGCCGGAATTCGAGGTCTCCGCCCATTACCTCATCGCCGAGGATGGCACGGTCTTCCAGCTCGTCGCCGAAGACCGGCGCGCCTGGCACGCCGGCGTCTCGGCCTGGGGGCCGGTCACGGACGTGAATTCCGCCTCGATCGGGATCGAGCTCTGCAACCCCGGCGACGCGCCCTACGCCGCGCCGCAGATGGCGGCGCTCGAGGCGCTCCTCGCCGATGTGCTCGCCCGGCACGCGCTGCCGCCCGAGGCGGTGATCGCGCATTCCGACTGCGCGCCGGGGCGCAAGATCGATCCCGGCCCGAGGTTCGACTGGCGGCGGCTGGCGCTGTCGGGGCTCTCGGTCTGGCCCGAGGCGGATTGCCCGCCGCCGGCCGAAGACGGGCTCCTGCGCGACCTCAGGGCCTTCGGCTACACCGCCGAGGCCGCGCCCGAGGCGCTTCTCGCCGCCTTCCGCCTGCGCTTCCGGCCGGGGGCGGAGGGGCCGCCCGGCGACGAGGACCGGGCAATGGCCGCCGACCTCGCCCGCAGGTTTCCGGTTGAACGGCGGGGGGTGATCGCCTAAGTAGGCGCCGCGCGGGCGGCCGGATGGCCGCGCCCCGGCCTGGCCCGGGGCGAGGAAAGTCCGGACTCCACGAGGCAACGGTGCCGGGTAACACCCGGCCGGGGCAACCCGAGGGAAAGCGCCACAGAGAACAGACCGCCCCGGACGCCGTCCGGGGCAAGGGTGAAACGGTGGGGCAAGAGCCCACCGCGGGACGGGCAACCGGACCGGCACGGCAAGCCCCACCGGGAGCAATGCCGAATAGGGGTCTCGCGCCGGTCGCGTCCCCGCGCGCGCGGGGATACGGGGCGGCAGGGCGGCTTCGGCCCGAGAGGCCCGGGTTGGCAGCACGAGCGGCGCGGCGACGCGCCGCCCAGAGGAATGGCCATCCTGCCCCGGATCGCGGTCCGGGGCGGACAGAATCCGGCTTACAGGCCGCCCGCGCGCCTGGTCTGGCCGGCCGGACGGCGGTCACTCCGCCGCCGCGACCGCGTTCGGGCGCGCCCACCGGCGGTCGGCGGCGAACCCGTCGCGGATCATGCCCGCCAGCGCGTCGAGCGGCTCGGAGCGCGCGGCCTTCGAGACGTAGAGGTTGATCCGCGACATGCCGAGCGGCGGCAGCGCCGAGGGCGGCAGCGCCTCGGCGCTTGCGGGCGCCGCGCCGTCGAGGAAGGCCGCAACCGCCAGGTCGGCGCTGATCACCGCCTCGACCGCATGGATCTGGACGGCGGTCACCGCCCGTTCCCAGGGAATGCCCGCCCGTTCCAGCGCGCCGATGGCGATGGTGCGGAAGATGCAGCTGTCGGAGAAGGCGAGCCGCAGCGGGCGCTGCTTCCAGGCCGATCCGCCGATCGCCCCGACCCAGACCAGAGGCGCCTCGGCCAGCGTCTCGCCGCCGTCGTCGCAGCCCTCCTCGGTGGTCAGGATCAGGTCGATCGAGCCCCGGGCGAAATCCGCCTTGAGGTCGAGCGAGTTGGCCGAGACCAGCCTGACCTGCATCCGCGGGAAGGCGGCCCCGAAGGCCTGCAGCACCCGCGGGATGACGGGATAGATCACGTCGTGCGGAACGCCCAGGGCCAGCTCGCCCTCGTAGTCGCAGGCGGTGAGCCGGCTCCAGACCTCGTCGTTGAGCGCCAGCATCCGCCGCGCGTAGCTCAGCAGCTGCTCGCCCGCGGCGGTGGGGGCGACGCTGCGCCCCGTCCGGTCGAGAAGCTCGAGCCCGAGCGACTCCTCCAGCCGCTTGATCTGCATCGAGACGGCCGACTGCGTGAGGTTGAGGAAGCCCGCGGCCCGGGTCACACCGCCGGCGTCGGCGACCGCCACGAAGGATCGCAGCGCGGTCAGGTCGAGGTTCCGGGGCATATCACGATCCCTGATGTTTCAATCCAAAATCATTCGTTTCACAAATGAAGCACGATCCGGCATCAGGATCAAGGAAAACGATGGATCCGCCCCCATCCATCACCGGGAGAGGAGCATGAACCCGTGACGCGTGCCGGAACGATCGCCCGCCGACTTGCCCGCCGGCCCCTGCCGGTGCTGTCCTTCCTCAGCCGGGCGCTTGCCGTGCGCCGCGAGCGCCAGGCGCTGCGCGACCTGCCCCCGGAGATGCTGCGCGACATCGGTCTCAGCCGCGAGGCGGCGCTCCGGGAAGCCGAACGGCCGATCTGGGACGTGCCCCCGCACTGGCGCCGCTGAGCGTCGGCCGGACGCGGTTAACCCGGCGGATTGGCTCATAATTGCCTTGAAATGCCGTTGCGCGGTTCCAATATTGCGCCATGACGCGCCCGTCCATCCCGGGCCGGGCAACAGGGAACACCACGGAGGCAAGGCAATGGAATATGAAGCGATCCGTGGCGGAACGGCCGGCGTCCGCACCGCCCAGATCGACGAGGGCCTTCGCGCCCACATGAACAAGGTCTACGGCACGATGTCGGTCGGCATGCTGCTGACCGCGCTTGTGGCGTGGGCGGTGGGCTCGTCGCCCGAGCTGCTGTCGATCTTCCGCGATCCCGAGACGCTCAGGCCGAACATCCTGGGCTGGGTGATCATGTTCGCGCCGCTGATCATGGTCTTTGCCTTCGGTGCGATGATCAACCGGCTGTCGGCGGCCGGCGCGCAGCTCTTCTTCTACACCTTCGCGGCGGTGATGGGCCTGTCGATCAGCTGGATCTTCGCCGTCTTCACCGGGCTGTCGATCGCGCAGGTCTTCCTGATCACGGCGATCGCCTTCGCGGGCCTCTCGCTCTGGGGCTACACCACGAAGAAGGACATCTCGGGCTGGGGCGCCTTCCTGATCATGGGCGTGATCGGGCTCATCGTGGCGATGATCGTGAACATCTTCCTCGCCTCGCCGGCGATCATGTTCGCGATCTCGGTGATCGGCGTGCTGATCTTCGCCGGGCTCACCGCCTACGACACCCAGCGCATCAAGACCGACTACATCCAGCACGCCGCGGCGATGGATCAGGAGTGGCTGGGCAAGTCCGCCATCATGGGCGCGCTCAACCTCTACCTCGACTTCATCAACATGTTCATGTTCCTGCTCCAGCTCTTCGGCAATCGCGAATGAGCCGGGGCCGGACAGGCGCCGGTCGCGCGGGCCGCCCCTCGGGGCGGCCCGTTTCGTTCGGGGAGCCGCGCGGTCAGCTCGTGGCCTTCGCCAGGGCCTGGTCGAGGTCGGCGATCAGGTCGTCGGCATCCTCGATCCCGATCGAGACGCGCACGACGTTCGGCGCCGCTCCGGCCGCCGCCTGCTGTTCGGGGGTGAGCTGGCGGTGCGTGGTCGAGGCCGAGTGGATGATCAGCGACCGCGTGTCGCCGAGGTTCGCCACGTGGCTGAAGATCTCGAGCGCGTTCACGAGCTTGACGCAGGCCTCGTAGCCGCCCTTCACGGCGAAGGTGAAGAGGGCGCCGGCGCCCTTCGGGCAGATCCGCTTCGCGCGCTCGGCATAGGGCGAGGAGGGAAGGCCGGCATAGGTCACGAACTCCACCCGCGGATCCTTCTCGAGCCACTGGGCGACCTTCATCGCGTTGGCCACGTGCTTTTCCATGCGCAGCGAGAGCGTCTCGATCCCGAGCAGCGTGTAGTGCGCCCCCTGCGGGTTCATCGTCATCCCGAGGTCGCGCAGCCCGATGGCGATGCCGTAGAAGGTATAGGCCAGCCCGCCGAAGGTCTCGTGGAACTTCAGCCCGTGGTAGGCCGGCTCCGGCTCGGAGAGCGAGGGGAACTTGCCGTTCGACCAGTCGAACTTCCCCGAATCCACGATCGCGCCGCCGGTCACGGTGCCGTTGCCGGTGAGATACTTGGTGGTCGAATGCACGACCAGCGTGGCGCCGTGCTCGATCGGGCGGCAGAGGTAGGGCGAGGCCGAGGTGTTGTCGACGATGAGCGGCACGCCCGCCTCGTCGGCGATCCGCGCCAGCGCCGGAAGGTCGGAGATGTAGCCGCCGGGGTTGGCGATCGACTCGCAGAAGATCGCGCGCGTGTCCGCATCGATCGCGGCCCTGACGGCATCGAGATTCTCGGTGTCCACGAACTTCGCCGACCAGCCGAACTTGCGGATCGTGTTGCTGAACTGCTGCACCGTGCCGCCGTAGAGCCGGGTCGAGGCCACCACGTTCCGGCCCGGCGCCATCAGCGGGAACAGCGCCATGATCTGCGCCGCATGGCCCGACGAGCAGCAGACCGCGCCGACCCCGCCTTCCAGCGTGGCGATCCGCTCCTGCAGCGCCGCGACCGTCGGGTTGGTCAGGCGCGAGTAGATGTAGCCCACCTCCTGGAGGTTGAAGAGCGCCGCCGCGTGGTCGGCATCGCGGAACACGTAGGCGGTGGTCTGGTAGATCGGCACCTGGCGCGCGCCCGTGGCCGGATCGGGCCGGGCGCCGGCGTGGATCTGCAGCGTGTCGAAACCGTAGCTTGCCGTATCGGACATGACGCTCCTCCTGTCGCTCGCGGGCGACCTTAGTGGAGCGCTGAAGGCCCGACAATCGGCCGCAGGCCGCAGGGGGCTGCGCCGGTTGCGATGCCCGCGCTTGCCCGATAGCCTGGGGCGCGGGTCGGCAGGAGGTGGCGCCCATGGTCCGTGCGCTGGCGAGGTCCGCCGCCACCCTCGCGGGGGCCGCGCTTCTCGCCCTTCTGTGCCATCTCGTCGCGATCCACGCGACCGGCAACTTCGCCGTCGTCGTGCCGGGCGAGGTCTACCGCTCGGCACAGGTGACGCCGGACTCGATCGCGCGCTACCGACGCGCGTTCGGGATCGCGAGCATCCTCAACCTGCGGGGGGCGCACCCAGGCGCAGACTGGTATGATGCAGAGCTGCGGGCGGCCGCCGACGAGGGGATCGTCCACGCCGACTTCGCCCTCTCGGCATCGCGCCGCGTCGGCCAGTCGGAGGCTGCCGAGCTGGTCGAGCTGATGGAGGGGCTGCCCAAGCCGCTGCTGATCCACTGCCGGCACGGGTCTGACCGCACGGGGCTTGCTGCCGCGCTCTACCTCGCCAGGGTGGCCGGCGCCGACGAAGATACCGCCGAGGGCGCGCTGTCGATCCGCTACGGCCATGTCGCGGTGCCCCTCCTGTCGGCGGCCTGGCCGATGGATCAGAGCTTCGAGGCGCTGGAGCCCTGGCTCGGGTTCGAGGGAAGCTGAACGCCGGGCGGGTCCCGCCGGAGCGCGCGCGCGCCGGTGCCCGGCGGCCGGGCGTCCGGCGGCACGCCGCCCTGCCGGCGCGGCGGCCGCCCCGGGCGAGTCGAGCCCGGGCAGGGCGGCGGGATCCCGACCGACGTCGCCCGCGGCCGCGGCCGTGCGCCGGCGGGGGCCCCGGGGTTTCCCGGCGTCGTGCGGGTTGCCGGCGGCGGCGCGCGCTCCGCGCCCGGACTCGGGCTTGGGGACGCGGTTTCCCGTGCGCTCCGCAGCTTCGGATCCCCCGTCCGACCCGCAGCCTCGCCTGACCGGCTTCCTCGCTCCGGCGCTACCGCAGCCACAGGCCTTCGGCCTTCAGGCGGTTGCGGATCGCCTGCTCCCGCCTGGGCAGGTTCGCGCGGTCGAACAGCATCCGCGCCTTGCGGCCGCGCCGCTGGTAGATCAGCCGGCGCGCCGGTTCCCAGTCCTTGAGGACCCGCTTGACGCGGTTTTCCGACGCGATCTCCTCCAGCACCTCGACAGCGAGGTCGCCTTCCCGCGCGTAGAGCAGCGACAGGACCCGCCAGTGGCAGGTCACCTCGCCGTCGAGCCCCGCCAGCTCCGGCCCCGGCCGGCCGCCCCCGAGGGAATGAATCACCAGCGGCAGCGCCACCTGGTCCAGCCAGGGGTCGAGGCTCTGGCAGACCAGCGTCGGCGGCGGGTCGTCGCGGATCGCGAGCGCGAAGCGCAGGAAGCGCTCGCCGAAGGCGGCGGGGTCCGCGCCAAAGAACCAGCCCGCGTTGAAGTAGAGATAGCGTTCCCAGTGTTCGTCGGGCTGCGAGAGGTCGAGCGAGCTTTCATAGTCGAGCCCGAAGCGCTCGTGCAGCGACCGCCAGATCTCGCCGTAGCCCGGTCCGTAGGGTTCGATCACCGGCCATGTCCCCTCGCGGCGCATCGAGGCCGAGGGGCGGCCCCAGGGGAAGGGCACGCGCGCCAGATCCCCCGTCACGAGGGTGTCGGTGTCGAAGAACGCGAAGGGCTCGCCGGGTGGCAGCAGCGCAAGGGCCTCGATCTTGTTGCCGTAGGGATAGGCGGCGCCGAAATGGCGGCTCTCGAAGGGCCGGATCTCGGCGCCGAGATCGGCAAGCAGCGCCCGGACCGGCGCGCCGATCCGCGGGTCGCGCGGCCAGAGCGGCCCCGGCTGCGGCTCCGCGACGATGAGCCGCCCCGCGAAGCCGGGCGAGGACCGCCGCAGCGAGGCGGCGAACAGCACAGCCTCGTGTTCCAGCCGTCCGCGCTGGGCGACGATCAGGATGTTGAACGGCTGCGGTGTCGGCTCGGGCTTGCGTGCGGCCATCTCACCCCTCGCGGCGGGCCGCGCCGCGTCCGCTGACGGCGCGGCGGAGGTCCTCGGGGCTGTTTACAGTGGCAGGTCGCCGATGCAAGGTCGCGCCCGGTGCGGACAGGGGCGGAGGACGGGAATGCGCGCAGGCGCGGTGTCGCTTTGGGACGAGACCTCGGCCGAGCCGGAGCCGGTCTGCTCCGGGTTCGAGCCCGGTGGCCCGCCGGCCGATCTCGTGATCGTGGGCGGCGGCTACACGGGGCTTTCCACCGCGCTCCACGCCGCCGAACGCGGGCTCTCGGTGCGGCTGCTCGAGGCCGAGCGCATCGGGCATGGCGGCTCGGGCCGCAATGTCGGGCTCGTCAACGCCGCGGCCTGGCTCCCGCCGGACAAGGTCCGCGCCGCGCTCGGGCCGGTCTACGGTCCGCGGTTCCTCGAGCGCTTCGGCAAGGGTCCGGCCACGGTGTTCGACCTGATCGAGCGCCACCAGATCCGCTGCGAGGCGGTGCGCAACGGCACCATCCATGCCGCGCACGGCCCCTCGGGTCTTGCCGACCTGCGCGCCCGCCATGCGCAGTGGCAGCGTCTGGGGGCACCCGTCGAGCTGCTGACGCGGGAGGAGACGCGCGAGCTCACCGGGACCGACCGCTACCACGGCGGCCTGCTCGACCGGCGGGCGGGAACGATCGATCCGATGGGCTACTGCCGCGGGCTTGCCCGGGCCGCCCTGGCCGCCGGCGCCCGGATCAGCACCGGCATCCGGGCAATCTCGCTGTCGCGCCGGAACGGGATCTGGCAGGTGGGAACCGCGCTGGGGCCGGTGCCGGGCCGCCAGGTCGTGCTCGGCACCAATGCCTACACCGATGCGCTCTGGCCGGGGCTGGCGCGGGTCTTCATCCCGATCCACTACCTGCAGCTTGCCACCGCGCCGCTCGGCGACCGGGCGGCCCGCATCCTGCCGCAGGGCCAGGGCCTGTGGGACACGGCCCCCATCATGTCCAACGTCCGCCGCGACGCGGCCGGCCGGCTGCTCGTCGGGTCGATGGGCCGCGTCATCGGCACGGCGCAGGGCGGCCTCACGCACCGCTGGGCGCGGCGGCTGATCGCGCGGCTCTTCCCCGACCTCGGCGAGGTGCGGTTCGAGGCCGCCTGGCACGGCCGCATCGCCATGACGCCCGATCACCTTCCCCGTGTCCTGCGGCTCGACGAGGGGCTCTGGACCCCGATCGGCTACAACGGCCGGGGGATCGGCACGGGCACCGTGTTCGGGATGGCGATGGCCGAACTCGTGGCGGGCGCCGATCCCGCGGGCCTGCCGGTGCCGGTCACGGCGATGACGGCCGCGCCGCGCGCCGGGCTCGCCGCCCGCTTCTACGACCTCGCCTTCACCGCGCATCAGCTCTGGAAGAGCATCGCCTGACGGGCGCGCACCGGACCGGACGCCCGCGGCGCAACACGACGGAGGAAACCGACATGCCCGACCGACCCATCGCCCTCGTCACCGGAGGCGCCCAGGGCATCGGCTATGCCTGTGCCGAGGCGCTTGCCGAGGACGGGCATCTGCCGATCCTTGCCGATCTCAACGCCGAGGGTGCCGCCGAGGCGGCCGCGCGGCTCGGCGGCGGGGCGGCCGGCTACGGCTGCGACATGGCCGAGCCGGAGCAGATCGCCGCCCTCTTCGACCGGATCGAGGCCGACCACGGGCCGGTCGCCACGCTGGTCAACAATGCCGGCATCGCCCTGCCCGGAGACTTCCTGACCTATGACCTTGCGGCGTTCCGCAAGGTGATCTCGGTCAACCTGACCGGCGTCTTCGTGGCGACGCAGCGCGCGGCGCGCACCATGGTGGAGCGGGGGATCCGCGGCGCGGTGGTCAACATGTCGTCGGTCAACGCCCAGGTCGCCATCCCCTCGATTCCGGCCTACTGCGCCTCGAAGGGCGGCGTGATGCAGCTGACGAAGGCCGCGGCGCTCGCGCTCGCGCCGCACGGAATCCGGGTGAACGCGGTCGGGCCGGGCTCGATCGACACCGCGATGATGGCCGGGGTGAACGCCGACCCGGCCGCGATGGCGCGGGTGATGTCGCGCACGCCGCTCAAGCGGCTCGGCACCGCGCGCGAGATCGGCGATGTCGTGGCCTTCCTCGCCTCGCCCAAGGCCTCCTACATCACCGGCGAGACGATCTACGTCGATGGCGGCAGGCTCAGCCTGAACTACACCTGCTGAGCGCCTGCGGCGCGCATCGCCGGCATCCGGGCGGTGGAAAACGGCGGAAAACGCGTTACCCTCGCGGCAGACATGCTGGAGGTTACCCATGGTTCGCGTCCTGTCGCCGGCAGCCGTTCTCGCCCTGCTCCTCGCGCTGCCGGCAGCGGCGCAGACCTGCGGCAACACCGCCGACGGGTTCGAGAGCTGGAAGCAGGCCTTCGCGGCCGAGGCGCAGGCGGCCGGCGTGGGCCGGCGCGGGCTCGAGGCGCTCGCCGCGGCGCGCTACTCCACCGCGACGATCCGGGCCGACCGGGACCAGCGCAGCTTCCGCTACTCGCTGGAACGGTTCATGCAGGTGCGCGGGGCCGACGCGATCGTCGCCCAGGGTCGCCGGATGAAGGGGCAGAACGCCGGCTTCTACGCCAGCATCGAGCGCGCCTACGGCGTTCCCGCCGGGATCCTCATCGCCATCCACGGGATGGAGACGGGCTTCGGCCGGTTCATGGGCGACACGAATCTCGTCTCGGCCACGGCGACGCTGGCCTTCGACTGCCGCCGCCCGCAGTTCTTCCGGCCCCACCTGCTCGCCGCGCTGAAGCTGGTGGACCAGGGCGCGATCTCGGCGAACACGGTCGGGGCGAAGCACGGCGAACTGGGCCACACCCAGTTCCTGCCCGGCAATGCGCTGGCCTACGGCCGCGACGGCAACGGCGACGGACGGGTGGACCTGACCAACCTCGCCGACGCGATGGTCTCCACCGCCAACTTCCTGGCGCAGAAGGGCTGGCGGCCCGGTGCCGGATACCAGGAGGGCGAGCCGAACTTCCGCGTGCTCGGGGAATGGAACGCGGCGGGCGTCTATCAGAAGGCCATCGCCATCATGGCGGCCCGGATCGACGGCTGATCGCCGCAGGAAGGGATGGTGGGCGACCCTGGAATCGAACCAGGCATGGGTCTCCCCGGCGGAGTTACAGTCCGCTGCCGCACCTTGCAGCACGTCGCCCGTGACGCCGGGCTGGCCCGGCACGCGCTGGGGGATAGCTTCGGCGGAACGGCCGGTCAACCGGAATCGTGAGCCGGCGCCGCACCCGGTGCGCCCGGCTTTCCCCCGCCGCCCCGACGGCCTAGAACGGTTGAGGCGTTTCCGGGGGTGTCCTGCATGAAGAAGCCGGCCTGGGTGATCGAGAAGGAGCGCGCGAAACGCGCCGCGGCCGCCGAGACGGTCTGGCTCTTCGGCCTGCACGCGGTGCGCGACGCGCTGCAGAACCCGCGCCGGCAGCGGCTGAGGCTGATCGTGACGAGGAACGCGGCCGACCGCCTGGCCGATGCCATCGCCGCCTCGGGCCTCGTCCCCGAGATCGCCGATCCGCGGAAGTTTCCCGCCCCGCTCGATCCCGGCTCGGTGCATCAGGGCGCCGCGCTCGAGGCGAGGCCGCTCGACTGGGGCGGGCTTGCCGAGGTCTGCGCCGCGGGCGAGGGGGCGCCGCTCGTCGTGCTGCTCGACCAGGTGACCGACCCCCACAACGCGGGGGCGATCCTGCGCTCGGCCGAGGTCTTCGGCGCGCGCGCGGTGATCGCGCCGCGGCACCATGCCGCGCCGGAGACCGGGGCGCTGGCCAAGGCGGCCTCCGGCGCGCTCGAACGGCAGCCCTACCTGCGCGTGCGCAACCTCGCCGAGGCGATGGAGGCGCTGCGCGGCATGGGCTACGTCCTGATCGGCCTCGACGGCGCGGCCGACCGGACGCTCGCCGAGGGGCTTGCCTGCGCGCGCAGCCGCCCGCTGGGGATCGTGCTCGGCGCCGAGGGACCCGGCCTGCGCGCGCGGACAAGGGAGAGCTGCGACATGCTGGTGCGGATCCCGGCCGCGCGCGGCTTCGGCTCGCTCAACGTCTCGAACGCCGCCGCGGTGGCGCTCTACGCGGCACGCGAGTCGGCCGGGTGGCCGCCGCCATCCGGCCGCTGAGGGGATCACGTTTTCGTGTCGGGATTTATTTCCGCAACCGTGATACCCATATGCAACATCGGAAGCGGGGATACGGAACTTCCCTGCTTCGCTTCACTGTCCCTCGTTCCGTGACTTGGCGCCCGGCCTCTGGTCCGGGCGCCTTTTTGCGGCTAGCCTGCCGCCCATGCCGGCCTACAGCGACGACCATCTCAGGCGCATCCTGACGCGGACCAAGGTGATCGCCATCGTCGGCGTGTCGTCGAACCCCGTGCGGCCGAGCTACTACGTGGCGCGCTACCTCGGGCTGAAGGGCTTCCGCGTGATCCCGGTCAATCCGGGGCTTGCCGGGCAGGAGCTGCTCGGCGAACAGGTCCATGCCAGCCTTGCGGAGATTCCGCCCGAGGTCCCGGTGGACATGGTGGACATCTTCCGCCGCCCCGAGGCGGTCCCGGCGATCGTGGCCGAGGCGCTGGCGCATCTGCCCGCGCTGCGCACGGTCTGGATGCAGCTCGGCGTGGAGAACGCCGAGGCCGCCGCCATGGCCGAGGCGCGCGGCATCGACGTGATCCAGAACCGCTGCCCGAAGATCGAGTATCAGCGGCTCTTCGGCGAGCTGCGCAAGGGCGGCTTCGCCACCGGCATCATCTCCTCGCGGCTCTGAGCCCGCCGAGCGGGGCGCCGCCCCGCGAGGGGGAATCAGCCGCGCGCCGACTTCTCGTCGATCCCGCTCCGGCCCTCGCGGCGGGCCAGCTCGGCCTCGATCTCGGCCAGCGTCACGCCGCGGGCGGCGCACATCACCAGCAGGTGGTAGAGCGCATCGGCCGCCTCGGCGGCAAGCCGTTCGCGGTCGCCCCGGACCGCCTCGATCACCGCCTCCACCGCCTCCTCGCCGAACTTCGCGGCGCAGGCCTCGGGCCCGCGCGCCAGGAGCCGCGCCGTCCAGGAGCTCTCCGGGTCCGCGTCCCGGCGGGCCTCGATGGTCGCGGCCAGGCGGGCGAGCGGGCTCACGGCAGCCTCACCGGGATGCCCGCGGCGGCCATGTGCGCCTTGGCCGCGCGGATGGTGAAGGTGCCGAAGTGGAAGATCGAGGCGGCGAGGACGGCCGAGGCATGGCCCTCGGTCACGCCCTCGACCAGGTGGTCGAGCGTGCCGACCCCGCCCGAGGCGATCACCGGCACGCCGACCGCATCGGCGATGGTGCGGGTCAGACGCAGGTCGAAGCCCGCCCGGGTGCCGTCGCGGTCCATCGAGGTCAGCAGGATCTCGCCCGCGCCCTTCGCGGCCACCGTCACCGCGAAGTCCACCGCGTCGATGCCCGTGGGCCGGCGGCCGCCATGGGTGAAGATCTCCCACCGGTCGGGCCCGACCGCCTTCGCGTCGATCGCCACCACGATGCACTGGCTGCCGAACCGGTCGGCGGCCTCGGCCACCACGTCGGGGTTCGCGACGGCGGCGGAATTGAAGCTCACCTTGTCGGCCCCGGCGAGCAGGAGCGCGCGGACATCCTCGGGGGTGCGCACGCCGCCGCCCACGGTCAGCGGCATGAAGCACTGTTCGGCCGTGCGCGTCACGAGGTCGTGCATCGTGCCGCGGTTCTCGTGTGTGGCATGGATGTCGAGGAAGCAGAGCTCGTCGGCCCCCGCCGCGTCGTAGGCCCGCGCGGCCTCCACCGGATCGCCCGCGTCCACCAGATCGACGAAGTTCACGCCCTTGACCACGCGCCCGTCGGCCACGTCGAGGCAGGGAATGATGCGCGTCTTGAGCATGGGCCTTCCATGGGGCCGCGCGGCGCGAAACGCAAGGCCGGCCTTGCGGCATGCGCCGACGGGCGCTTTCCTGGCGGCATGACGAAGCTGGTCCTGCTGCATCGCGCGGATTCGATCTACGAGGACGAGCCCGACCGCGTCTACGATTTCCCCCGGCGCTATCTCGGGGACGCGCGGACGGGGATCGGCGATTGGGTCGTCTACTACGAGCCGGTGAAGGCCGGCCCCCGCGGCTATTTCGCCGTGGCGCGGATCCGGGACATCGTTCCGAAGCCCGGGGCGGAAGGGCGTTTCCTGGCCCTGATCGAGCCCGGCAGCTACCTCGAGTTCGACCGTCCGGTGCCGCGCCTGCGCGACGGAAAGCCCTGGGAATCCGCGCTCGCCGATCCCGCCGGCGGGCCGCGGGCCGGTGGCGCGCAGCAATCGGCGGTCCGGCGCCTTCCCGAACGGGAGTTCGAGGCGATCGTCGAGGCCGGCCTCCCGGCCGACCTCGAGGTGCGGGAGCTGATGCGCTACGGCGGGCGAGAGCCCGGGTTCGATGAAGGGGCCGCGCCCTTCCGGCGCCCGGTGGTCGAGCGGCTGACGAGCCGCCCCTATCGTGACGTGGCCTTCCGCAGGCGGGTGCGCGAAGCCTACGGCTTCCGCTGCGCCATGTCGGGCCTGATGATCCGCAACGGCGGCGGCAGGCCGGAAGTCGAGGCGGCGCACATCCGCCCGGTCGAACGGGAGGGCAGCGACTCCGTCCGCAACGGCCTCGCCCTCTCGGGGACGCTGCACTGGATGTTCGACCGGGGGCTGGTGTCGGTCGCCGATGACTGGACCATCCTCGTGTCGCGCAACAAGGTGCCGCGCGACGTGGCCGACAGGCTGATCGTCGCCGACGGCCGGCTCCGGCTGCCTGCCGACGCGCGCGACTGGCCGCATCCGGCCAACCTGCGCTGGCACCGCGAGAACGTGTTCGGTCAGGGCGAGCCGGGCGCATCGCCCGTCTGGGGCTAGTCCGGGCCCCGCGGCGCGGGCGTCAGGCCTTCAGGGCCGCCAGCGCCCCGGCCAGGTCGATGGCTCCCTCGTAGAGCGCCCGGCCGGCGATCGCGCCGGCGATCACGCCGGTATCGCGGAGCGCGATCAGGTCGGCGAGCGAGGACACCCCGCCCGAGGCGATGACCGGCACCGAGACCGCGCGGGCGAGCGCCGCGGTGGCGGCCACGTTCGGCCCGCCCATGGCGCCGTCGCGGTCGATGTCGGTGTGGATCAGCGCCGCGATGCCGGCATCCTCGAAGGCCCGCGCCAGGTCCTCGACCGTCATCTCGGTCTCCTCGGCCCAGCCGCGCGTGGCGACCCGGCCGGCCCTCGCGTCGAGACCGACGGCGATGCGCCCCGGAAAGGCGCGGGCCGCCTCGCGCACGAGTGTTGGGTCCTCGACCGCGGCGGTGCCGAGGATGACCCTCGCGAGCCCCTTGGAAAGCCAGGCCTCGATCTGCGCCATCGTGCGGATGCCGCCGCCGAGCTGGCAGGGGATCGCGATCGCATCGAGGATCGCCTCGACCGCCGCCGCGTTGACAGGCCGGCCGGCGAAGGCGCCGTTGAGGTCCACGATGTGCAGCCATTCGCAACCCGCCTCGGCGAAGGCGCGCGCCTGCGCCGCCGGGTCGTCGCCGAACACGGTGGCGGCGGCCATGTCGCCCTTCAGCAGGCGGACGCACTTGCCGTCCTTCAGGTCGATGGCGGGGTAGAGGATCATCGGCAGGCTCCGGTCGGGATCGCGCGCTCTTTCTCACGCTGCCGCGCGGAATGCAAAGGCCCGCCGGGGCGCGCTCAGAACGCGCTCTTGAGCCATTCCATGAGGCGGGGGCGCGCGCTGGTGTCGCCGGCCTGCCGCGCGCTCTCGATCACCGCACGCGCCTCCTCGAGGTTGACCCGCCGCAGCACGTGCTTGACCGGGCCGATGGAGGCAGGCCGCATCGAGAGCATCCGGAAGCCCATCGCCGCCAGCGCCACCGCCTCGATCGGCCGGCCCGCATCCTCGCCGCAGAACGACAGCGGCGTTCCGGCCGCGGCGCAGCGCCTGACGATGCGGTCGAGGAACGACAGGTAGCTGGTGCTCAGCATGTCGTAGCGGCGGCGCACCAGCTCGTTCTCGCGGTCGGCCGCGAAGAAGAACTGCTTGAGGTCGTTGCCGCCGACCGAGATGAAATCGGCCGCCTCGAAGAACCGGTCCGGCGCGAAGGCGAGGCTCGGCGTCTCGAGCATCGCGCCGATCTCGACGCGCTCGGGAAGCACGTGGCCGAGCCGGCGCTCGCGCTCGATCTCGTCGAGCATCTGCTGGCGCGCGGCGAAGAATTCGTCGACCTCGGCGATGAAGGGGAACATCACCGACAGCGGCCGGCCCGCCGCGGCGCGGATCAGCGCCTGGAGCTGCATCCGCATCACGCCGGGCTTGTCGAGCCCGACCCGGATCGCCCGCCAGCCGAGCGCCGGGTTCGGCTCGTCGGGCCGCTTCATGTAGGGCAGGACCTTGTCGGAGCCGATGTCGAGGGTGCGGAAGACGACGCGCTTGCCGCGCGCCGCATCCATCACCCGGGCGTAGAGCGCCGCGAGCTCGCCCCGCTTGGGCACCTGGTTGCGGATCAGGAACTGGAGCTCGGTGCGGAACAGGCCCACGCCTTCGGCGCCCGAGGAGGGCAGGGAGGGCAGGTCGGCCATCAGGCCCGCATTCATGTGCAGCGAGACGACCGTTCCGCAGAGCGCCTGCGCCGGCAGGTCGCGGATCGAGGCGTAGCGCTCCTGCGCCTTGGCGGCCATGGCGATCTTGTCGCGGAAGGCCGAGGCGACGCTCTCCTCGGGGCGCAGGTGCACGATGCCCTGGTCGCCGTCCACCAGGATCGGGTCGCCGTTCAGCGCCTCGGTGGTGATCCGCTCGGCGTTGATCACGAGCGGGATCGCGAGCGCCCGGGCCACGATCGCCGCGTGGCTGCCCACCGAGCCCTCCTCGAGCACCACGCCCCGCAGCGCCCGCCCGTATTCCAGCAGCTCGCCCGGGCCGATGTTGCGCGCCACGAGGATCGGGTTCTCGGGAAGCGTCGCGCCGGTGTTGCGCCCCTGGCCGGTCAGCAGCCGCAGCAGGCGGTTGGAGATGTCGTCGAGGTCGTGGAGGCGGTCGCGCAGGTAGGGATCGGGCGCCTGCTCCATGCGGGCGCGCGCGGCCGACTGCTCCTTCTCCACGGCCGCCTCGGCCGAGAGGCCGCGGGCGATGTCGGCCTCCATGCGCCGCACCCAGCCCTTGGAATAGGCGAACATGCGGTAGGCTTCGAGCACCTCGCGTTGCTCGGCCGTCGCGCCCTCGGCGGTGGCCAGGATGTCGTCGACCGACAGCCGCAGCTCCTCCATCGCCTTGCCGAGCCGCGCGATCTCGGCCTTGGGGTCGTCGGCGAAGGGGTTGGTGATGACGACGCGGGGCTCGTGCAGCCACACATGGCCCTCGGCCGCGCCCTCCTGTCCGCAGACGCCGCGAAAGGTGACGGGCCGCTTGTGGCGGGCGCCCATCGCCTCGCCCTCGCCGACGAAGGCGCCGAGCTCCGTCATCTCGGCAAGGACCATCGCCACGACCTCGAGGGCGTAGACCTCGTCCTCGGAATACTGCCGCGCCTCCTTGGACTGCACGACAAGGACGCCGAGCCGTTCGCCGAGCCGCTGGATCGGCACCCCGAGGAACGAGGAATAGATCTCCTCGCCGGTCTCGGGCATGTAGCGGAAACCGCGCTCCTGCGGGGCGTTCGCGGTGTTGATCGGCTGCGCGGTGCGCGCGACGCGGCCGACGAGGCCCTCGCCGAGGCGCATCCGCGTCTTGTGCACGGCCTCCTTCCTCAGGCCCTGGGTGGCGCACAGCTCGAGCGTGTCGGGATCGCGGAAGAGGTAGATCGAGCAGACCTCGGTCCGCATCGAATCCGCGATCAGGTGGGTGATGCGGTCCAGCCGCTCCTGCCCGGCGCCCGGTTCGGCCAGCGTGTCGCGCAGCCGGCGCAGCAGCCTGCGGCTCTGAGTTTCGGTGCGTTCTGGCATCGCCCCCCGCTGGCGCCGGTGCCGGTCTGCATAGGTTGTTCCGGCCAAGGCATATCCCGGCCCTCGGGCGGGGTGCAACGGTTGTGCGGCCGTCCTGCGGGCTCGCCTTCCCCGATCATTGCCGCAGGGCGGCGGGGCGGCACGGCGCGGCCGGATCGGCCGCGCGCGCCCGCCCGCGGGGCCGCCGGCCCGCGCCGCCGGCCCCCCGGCGCCGGGCGATGACGGCTGCCGCCGGGGCGGGCTCAGGCCGCCTTGTCGAGCTCGAAGGCGTCGTGGAGCGCCTGGACGGCCAGCTCCATGTACTTGCGGTCGATCAGGACCGAGATCTTGATCTCGGAGGTCGTGATCACCTTGATGTTGATGCCCTCGGCCGCGAGCGCCGAGAACATCCGTGCCGCGACCCCGGCGTGGCTGCGCATCCCGATGCCCACGACCGAGACCTTCGCGACATCGGTATCCGCGACGAGCTCCGAGAACTGGATCGTGCCCTTCTCGCGCGCCGCCATCACCGCCCGTTCGGCGTGCTTCACCTGCCCGACCGGGCAGGAGAAGGTCACGTCGGTGCGGCCTTCCTCGGCGATGTTCTGCACGATCATGTCCACATTGACCCCGGCCTCGGCCAGCGGTCCGAAGATCGCGGCGGCGATGCCCGGGCGGTCGGCGACCGAGATCAGCGTCATCTTCGCCTCGTCGCGCGAATAGGCCACGCCCGCCACAACCTTCGATTCCACGATGTCCTCCTCGGCACAGACCAGCGTGCCCGATGTCTCGTCGTTGTCCTCGAAGCTCGAGAGAACCCGCAGCTTCACCTTGTAGCGCATCGCCAGCTCGACCGAGCGGGTCTGGAGCACCTTGGCGCCCAGCGAGGCAAGCTCCAGCATCTCCTCGTAGGCGATCCGGTCCAGCTTGCGGGCCTTCGACTCGATCCTGGGGTCGGTGGTGTAGACGCCGTCGACATCGGTGTAGATGTCGCAGCGCTCGGCGTCGAAGGCGGCGGCGAAGGCAACCGCGGTGGTGTCCGAGCCACCGCGGCCCAGCGTGGTGATCCGCCCCTCGCGGCTCACGCCCTGGAAGCCGGCCACGACGGCGACCTTCATGCCCTCGGCGAACTTGCGGTCGATGTTGGCGCGCGGGATCTCCTCGATGCGCGCGGCGGAATGGGCCGAGGTGGTCAGCAGCGGCACCTGCCAGCCCTGCCAGCTGCGCGCCGGAATGCCCATCTCCTGGAGCCTGAGCGCCATCAGGCCCGCGGTCACGTTCTCGCCCGAGGAGACGACCGCATCGTATTCCCGTGCATCGAAGAAGGGCGAGGTCTGCTCCACCCAGCCGACGAGCTCGTTCGTCTTGCCGGCCATCGCGCTGACGATCACGATGACGTCGTATCCCCGCTCGACCTCGCGGCGCACCTTCTCGGCGGCGTTCGCGATGCGCGCGAGGTCCGCGACGGAGGTGCCTCCGAATTTCATCACCAGAAGCGGCATCGCGTCCTCTGCCAAGGGATGGGGCCGCGCGCTCCTTATGCGAAGGCGCCGGAGCGCGCAAGGCGGGCAGGGGCGCGCCTCAGATCAGCTTGCGCTGCAGCGCGATCGCCAGCGCCTGCATGGCGTTGCGGGCGCCGAGCTTGGCGCGGATCTTCTCGACCCGCGCCTTGACCGCGGGCACCGAGATGCCGAGCAGGTCGGCCGCCTCGTTGTAGGTCATCCCGTCGCGCAGGCAGCGCAGCGTGTCGAGTTCGGCGGGCGTCAGGCCCGCGCCCTCGTCCGTCTCGAGCCTGTCCATCATCTGCTCGAAGGTGGCCGAGAGGAAGGCCATCTCCTCGTCGGTGAACTCGCGGTCGGCGCGCGCGATGGTGAGGATCGACTTCTTGCCGCGCCGGCTCCGCGCGAAGGAGGCGCCGTAGTTCAGCCCGTAGGCCCTCGCCGCCTTCATCACGCCGCGCAGGTCCGGCAGCTTGACGTCCGACCAGCGCCGGTCGCCCGTGTTCATGATGTTCCAGAGCAGCACCGGGTCGAAGTAGGCGTAGCTCTTCGACTCGTATTCATGCTGCCAGGCCTTCGGATACTCCGAGTGATAGTACTCCGGCCCCCGGAAGGTGATGTTGTGCGCGACGATGAAGCCCGACGGGCCCAGCAGGCGGAGCGCCGGGAGCGCGGCGTCCAGTGCCGGGATGCCGCTGATCTCGCGCGAGGAACTGGGCATGGGGGAAGATTGTCTCCAAGGTCCTGCCGAATTTATACCATCGTATAGTCCTTCCGCCTACCATAATCAGATGCCCATTGCTTCCATCGCGCGCCCCCTTACAGCTTATGCGTGCAAACAGCCGAGGTGTCATGACCCCTACTGATTCTTCCCGTTTCCGGATCCGCCTTACCCGCGACATGGCCGAAACACTGCTGGAGCATTTCGAGAACTTCGCCGAGGACGAGGTCGTGACGCTCGAGGTCAATGTCGCCGGGGTCTGGTTCATTCATCTGAGTTCGCAGAGCGTGCGGTTTCTCGGCCAGGCCGACTACACCACCGAGCAGCTCGAGCGGATGCGTCTCGTGCGGCACTGACCATGGTCGGCCACCAGATCGAGATCTCGATCCTCCGGTTCCCGCAGGACTGCGGGCGCTGGGCCCTCGTGACGCGCTTCCTCGCGCTCAGGAAGACCGTCTTCGTCGATCGGCTCAACTGGGACCTCTACCACCGCTCGGAGATGGAATTCGAGCAGTATGACCACTTCGGCGCGGTCTACGTGATCGCCCACTGCGGCGACGAGGTGGTGGGCGGGGCGCGGCTGATCCGCACCGACTGGCGGTTCGGGTCGGGCCGGATGGTCTATTCCTACATGATCCGCGACGCCTTCCTGGAGAACCTGCCCGGCCTGCCGAGCGACATCTGCGCGGCCGAGCCGCCGGTCGATCCCGACGTGTGGGAGCTGACCCGCCTGACCGCCACGCGGCCCGGCGTGGCGGAACTGATCCTGAGCGCGGTCAATGTCTGGCTGAAGGACAACGAGGCCAAGCGCTGCCTGTTCCTCGGCCCGCCCGCCTTCATGCGGATGGCGCAGCGGATGGGGTTCCAGCCCGAGCCGATGGGCGGCGTCACGGGCAATCACGACGGCCGCTTCCTCGCCTTCTCCTGCGCCGTCGTCTGAGCGGCAAGGCGCCGCGCACGAATGCAGACGGCGCCCCCGAGGGGCGCCGCCGGTCTCGCAAGCGAGGCGCGTCAGGCGCCGATCACCCCGCCGTCTTCCCGGGTGATGACCAGCGTCGCCGACCTCGGCACCGTGCCGTTGTAGTCGGGGAAGCCCGAGCCGTAGTCGCCGGCCGCGAACTGTTCGGCCGAGGCGTGTCCGCCCGGATGCTGGACGTTCACGAACATCGTCGTGCGGTCCGGCGTGGTGATCACCCCGGTGATCTCCTGGCCCCACGGACCGGTCAGGAAGCGCCGGATCTCGCCGGTCCTCGGGTCGGCCGCCAGCATGGCGTTCATCCCGAAGTCCTTGAGCGGGCCGGAGTAGTCGGGCCCGATGTCGCCCATGTCGGTCTGGATCCAGAGCCGGCTGTCGGGGTCGCACCACAGGCCGTCGGGGCAGGCGAAGATGTTGTCCTCGCCGAGCGCCAGCCCGTTGAACGTGGCCGACTGGCGCGGCGTGCCGGCGATCACGAAGAGATCCCAGTCGAAGGTGGTCCGCGCGTGGTCGTTGCCCTCGTAGCGCCAGCGGACGATCTGGCCGAAGTTGTTCTCGGCCCGCGGGTTCACCGCATCGACCTCGAGCTGCGAGCGGCGGTTGTTGTTGGTAAGCGTGAAGTAGACCTCTCCGGTGGCCGGATCGACCGTGCCCCATTCGGGGCGGTCCATCTTCGTGGCGCCGGCCTTGTCCGCGGCCAGGCGCGTGTTGACGAGGATGTCGGCCAGATCGGCGAAGCCGTTCTCGGGCGTCAGCCCGTTCTCGCCGGGCGCGAGCGCGAGCCACTCGCCCGTGCCGTCGTCGTTGAACCTCGCGACATAGAGCGTGCCCTCGTCGAGCAGCTCGCCCCCGGCGCCGGCCGTGTAGGGCCGGGCGGAGACGAACTTGTAGATGTATTCGAAGCGCGCATCGTCGCCCGAGTAGAGCACGATCGGCTTGCCCTCGACGACCGGGGCGAAGACCACGCCCTCGTGCGCGAAGCGGCCGAGATGGGTGCGCTTGACCGGCACCGAGGCGGGATCGAAGGGATCGAACTCCACGACCCAGCCGAAGGTGTTCGGCTCGTTGCGGTAGTCCTCGGCGGCCGAGGCGCCGGTCGCCGCCGCGTTGAAGCGGATGTATTCGTCCGCCCCCGAGGCCGCCGCCTCCCAGGCGTAGCGCGAGACATCGTCGGCGACCCCGTAGCGGTCCTGTTCGCGCGGCTGCTCGCCGGTGTTGACGAAGTAGCCCGCCCAGTTCTCCTCGCAGGTCAGGTAGGTGTTCCAGGGCGTGACCCCGTGCGCGCAGTTGTTGAGCGTGCCGCGCGTCCTGGTTCCGTCGGGCGAGAACTTCGTCACCACATGGGCCGAGCCGCGCACCGGGCCGGAAAGCTCCATCTCGGTCAGGCCGGTGATCCGCCGGTTGAGCGGATCGCCCTTGACCACCGCCCACTGGCCGTCGGATCCCCGCTGGATGCGCATGACCGAGCAGCCGTGCGCGTTGAGCTCGGCCAGGACCTCGTCGTCATCGCGCTTGCCCGCGGCGTCGAACACCACGGTATCGGCGTCGATCGCCTGGCCCTTCCACTTCGCGGCATGCATCAGGCGGGGCTCGATGTATTCGTGGTTGATCACCAGAAGCCCGTCGGTCGAGGACCCCTCGATCGGGAGGAAGTGCATCCCGTCGTGGTGCGAGCCGACCTGCCCGGCCTGCGCCGCGCCGGTCACGGCGCCGGGCGCGAAGTTGGGCGCGTCGGCCAGGATCGGCGTGCCCCAGGGGGCAAGGACCTGCACCCGGTAGCCCTCCGGCACGACGACCTTGTCTTCCACCGAGACCGGCACCGGCTTGAAGCCGAGCAGCCCCGAGGGCGCCGTGGTCTGCGCCAGCGCCGCCCGGCCCGCGAGACCGGCGCCGAAGAGCCCCGCCGCGAGCGTCGCCACCCCGCCCATCAGGAAGCCGCGGCGGCGCACGTGCGCGTCCATCACCTCGTAGAAGGTCGGGTTGTCCGAGCGGTTGCTGGGGCGTTCGTCCCCGTGCTCGTAGAACGGCGTCGTCCTGAAGTCGGGATAGTCGCGCTCGAAGTCCTTCATCGCTTGCTCCCTGCGTCGATGGTGGCTGGAAACGCGCGGCCCGGCCGCGTGCATGGGCTGCCGTTAAGCGATTCCTGTAACGATGCGTTCACAGCCGGCAGGGGTGCGACGCCGCGCCGCGATCGCGCGCGATCACCCTGCGGGTGCCTTCCGGCGCGGTCCGGCCGGTCAGTTGGAGCGGGATCTCGGGCGGAAGGGGAGGGGCGCGACGGGGATGCCTTCCTCGATCAGGCTGCGGGCATCATCGATACGCGCCTCGCCCCAGATCGACCGCTCGGGCGCCTCCCCGGCATGGATGGCGCGCGCCTCGGCGGCGAAGTTCAGCCCGACGTATTCCGAGCCCTCCTCGATCTTCCGCCGCAGTTCCGCAAGCGCCCTCTCGCGCTCGTTCGCGGGGGTGGAGAGGGGGCGGTGCTCCTCCTTCCGGCGCCCGGGCTGCACCTCGGGCGTCATCAGCGCCTTGCCGACGGCGGTGGAGCCGCAGTCGGGGCAGCTCACGAGGCCAGCCGCGGCGACCCGGTCGAAGGCCTCCGCCGACTGGAACCAGCTCTCGAAGCCGTGCTCGCGGTCGCATTTCAGCGCGTAGCGGATCATCCGGGCCCTGCCAGTCCTCCGATCACCCCAGAAATATGCGCTGCATCCGCGGAATCAACGGGGTACGAGCGGCAGGTCGCGGTCCGGCCGGAACGACGCGAGAAGCGCCTTCAGCTCGGGTTCGCTGACCTTCCCGGCGGCGCGCTGCGGCGGGAACCACTTCAGGCGGCGCTGCCCCTTCTCGGGGTAGTCCTTCGCCAGCGTCGCGACCTGCAGCGGATAGACCGCGACCATGCAGGGCACCCCGGCCTCGGGCGTCAGGACCTTCTGGTAGGAATAGAGCCCGATGCACTCCGCCGAGGCAGTGCCGCGCACCCCGGCTTCCTCCCATGCCTCCCGCGCGGCCTCCAGGTGCGGTTCCGCACCCGGCCGCGCCCAGCCCTTGGGCAGGACCCAGCGCCCGGTCTCGCGGCTGGTGATCAGCAGGACCTCGACCCGCCCCGCGTCCGCCCGCCAGCACAGGGCGGCGACCTGCGTCCGGGTCCTGCCTTCCGGAAGATCGGCCCTGCCGGCCGGCGGCACGGTGGCGCGCTGCATCGTCATCGTTGCCCTTCCCGGGCCGGCTTCCGGCCCCCGCCTCCCGGAGCCGTCTCGCCCCTTGGGGTCAGCATAGGCGCAAAATCCTTCCGGTTCCACTGCCGCCTTGACGCCGCATAGCGTGGCAATACGTCAATCCTGTGGTCGGAGGGCTCGCCATGCGCCACGTTCTTGCCCTGCTCCTGCTGCTGGCCGCGCCGGCCTTCGCCGCCGGACCGTTCCGGTTCGAGTCGATCGACGGCGGCACGATCGCGCTCGACGACTGGAAGGGGCGGCCGGTCCTCGTCGCCAACACCGCCTCGCTCTGCGGCTTCACGCGGCAGTACGACGGCCTCCAGGCGCTCTACGACCGCTACCGCAACGCGGGGCTTGTCGTCCTCGCCGTTCCGTCAGACGATTTCCGGCAGGAGCTCTCCAGCGCCGAGGAGGTCAGGGAATTCTGCGCCGTCAACTTCGACCTCGACCTGCCGATGACCGACATCACGCGCGTGCGGGGCGGGCAGGCCCATCCGTTCTACCGCTGGCTCGCCGAGGAGCACGGCTTCGTGCCCAGCTGGAACTTCAACAAGGTGCTGATCGGGCCCGACGGCCGCTTCGTCGCCGCCTGGGGGCCGGGCACCGAACCCACCTCGCGCGCCATCACCGCGCGGATCGAGGCGCTGCTGGCGGAGTGAGCCGTGCCTGACGGAAGCGGCCCGCCGGCCGCGCCGCTGTTCCTCGGCCACGAGATCTATCGCCGGTCCTCCTACGGGCCGCGCCACCCGCTGCACGTGCCGCGCGTCTCGACGGTGATCGACCTGGCCCGCGCGCTGGGATGGCTGCCGGCCGACCGCTTCCGCACCTCGCCCCGCGCCAGGCCCGCTGCGCTGACGCTCTGGCACACGCCCGCCTATGTCGCCGCGCTGGCGCGGGCCGAGGCGGCGCAGGCGGTGAGCGAGGAGGACCGCGCGCGCCACGGCCTCGGCACCGTCTCGAACCCGGTCTTCCCCGAGATGTTCCGCCGCCCCGCCACCTCGGCGGGCGGATCGCTGCTGGCGGGCGAGCTGCTGGCGCGGGGCGGGGTCGTCTTCCATCCGGCCGGGGGCACCCATCACGGCCTGCCCGACCGGGCGAACGGCTTCTGCTATCTCAACGATCCGGTGCTGGCGATGCTCTCGCTGCGCCGTTCGGGCGTCCGGCGCATCGCCTATGTCGATATCGACGCGCACCACCCCGACGGGGTGGAGGCCGCCTTCGCCGGCGACCCCGAGATCCTGATGATCTCGGTCCACGAGGAGCGCCGCTGGCCCTTCACCGGTGCGCTCGACGATGCGGCGGGGGGCTCGGCCTTCAACCTTCCCGTGCCGCGCGGCTTCAACGACAGCGAGATGCGCGCCGTGCTCGAGGCGCTGATCCTGCCGCGCCTGTCCGCCTTCCGGCCCGAGGCGATCGTGCTGCAATGCGGGGCGGACGCGGTCGAGGAGGATCCGCTGTCGCGGCTGTCGCTCTCCAACAACGCGCACTGGTCGGTCGTGGCCGCGCTCGCGCCGCTCGCCCCGCGCTTCCTGGTGCTGGGCGGCGGCGGCTACAACCCCTGGGCGGTCGGGCGGCTCTGGACCGGCGTCTGGGCCACGCTTGCCGGGGCCGAGATCCCCGACCGGCTTCCGCCCGAGGCCGAGGCGGTCCTGCGCGCGCTCGGCTGGGCGCGCCGCGGCCTGCCCGAGGAGCGGATGTTCGTCACCCTGCGCGACCTTCCCCGCGAAGGGCCCGTCCGGTCCGAGATCCGCGACCGCCTCGCGGTGCTGGCCCGCCGATGATCCGCTGCTTCGCCGCCATCGACCTGCCCGGGCCGGTGCGCGACCGGCTCGCCATGCTCTCGCAGCTGCTGCCGCTGCCCCGGCGCCTGCCGCCCGAGAACCTCCACCTGACGCTCGCCTTCCTCGGCGAGATCCCCGAGCCCGTCGCGGAAGAGGCCCACCTTTCCTTCGCCGCGATCCGCGCCGAACCCTTCGCGCTGGAACTGCGGGGCCTCGGCCTGTTCGGCGGCGGCAAGCCGCGCCTGGCCTATGCCGGCGTGGCGCCCGAACCGCGGCTCGACCGCCTCCAGGCCAAGGTCGAGGCCGCCGCCCGCCGCGCCGGTGCGCCGGTCGAGGCGCGCCGCTTCGTGCCGCATGTCACGCTCGCCCGGTTCCGCCCCGGCGAGGTCGAGCCGGCCCGGCTGGAACACGCGATCCTCGCGGTCGGCAACTTCGCCGCCGGCCCCTTCCCGGTCGAGAGCTTCGCCCTCTTCCGCTCGCGTCTCGGCCGCGGCGGGTCGCACTACGAGGAGCTGGCGCGCTACCCGCTCGGCTGAGGCGCCCCTCAGGGGCTGGGCACGCCGCCCTCCACGATCGTGCGGAACCAGGCGGCGTCGATGTTGGCACCCGAGAGGATCACGCCGGCGCGCCGTCCGGCCATCCGCGCGCGCTCCTGCAGCAGCGCCGCCAGCGCCGCCGCGCCCGCGCCCTCCGCGAGGTTGTGGGTGTCGGTGTAGTAGGCGCGGATGGCCTCGGCGATCCCGGCGTCCGAGACGGCGACGATGCGCGCCGCGCCGCGGGCGTAGATCTCGAGCGCCTCGGGCACCGGCACCCGCACGGCCATGCCGTCGGCGAAGGTGCGCGCAACCGGCGTCGCGACCGGGTGCCCCGCCGCCGCCGACAGGAGCGCCGTCGGCGCCCCCTCGGCAACGACGCCGACGACCTCGGTCGCGAGCCCGAGCGCATCGCGTGCCGCGATCACGCCGCAGATGCCCGAGCCGCAGCCGATCGGCACGTAGACGGCATCGAGCGGCGGCGCGGCGCGGAAGAACTCGAGCGCATAGGTGGCGACGCCCCGCACCAGCTCGCGGTGGAAGGGGGGCACGATGTGCAGCCCCTCGGCCGCGGCCACGCGATAGGCCTCTTCCCGCGCCTCGTCGAAGTCGCGGCCGAACTCGACGAGCTCCGCGCCGAAGGCCCGCATCGCCGCGTTCTTCTCGACCGAGTTGCCATGCGGCACGTAGATCACGGCGCGCAGCCCCGCGGCCCGGGCCGCGCGCGCCTGGCTCTGGCCGTGGTTGCCGCGGGTGGCGGTGACGATCCCCCGGCAGCCGGGATCGGTCCGCCGCAGCCAGTCGATGTAGGTGATGCCGCCGCGCACCTTGAAGGCCCCGGTCGGCCCGTGGTTCTCGTGCTTGACCCAGACCTCGCAGCCCGCGCGCCGCGACAGGAGCGGCCAGGCGTATTGCGGCGTCGGGCTCATCTGGCGATGGACGAGCGCGGCGGCCGCCTCGAGCTCCTCGCGGGTGAAGTAGGGCTCGGCCATGGCGGATGCGTCGGCGCCTTGCAGGCAGGGTCACGGGAAGGGGGTCCTGGAGGCGGGTACCGGAATCGAACCGGTCTACACGGATTTGCAATCCGCTGCGTAACCTCTCCGCCAACCCGCCGGAGCATGCCGGGGATAGACCAAGCCGCGGCCCTGCGCAAGGCGCAGCCGCCGCCGGTTCCCCGTGTTGCCGCCGCGGGGCATCTGTGGCAAGACGGGCC
>JANZZL010000006.1 GCA_026419405.1 Paracoccaceae bacterium
CGCGAGAGCGTGCACGAGGCCGGCATCTCGGTGCGCGGCCGCACCGTCCCCGAATGGGAGGTGCCCGAGGAGGAGTGGGAGGACCACATCATCGAGGACCCGACGTGAACTTCGCCTCCGACAACACCGGCCCCGCGCATCCGCGCATCATCGAGGCGATCGCCCGCGCCAACGAGGGCCATGCCATGCCCTACGGGGCCGATCCGCTGATGGAGGAGGTCCGCGCCCGGGTGCGCGAGATCTTCGAGGCGCCCGAGGCGGCGGTCTATCTCGTCGCCACCGGCACCGCCGCCAACGCGCTGCTGCTGGCCACGCTGGCCGCGCCCTGGCAGACCGTGTTCTGCTCGCGCGTCGCCCATGTCCACGAGGACGAATGCGGCGCGCCGGAGTTCTTCACCGGCGGCTCGAAGCTGACCCTGGTCGCGACCGAAGGCGGCAAGATGACGCCCGCCGGGCTTGCCGCCGCGATCGCGGGCGAGGAAACGCGGGGCGTCCATGGCCAGCAGCGCGGGCCGGTCAGCATCACCCAGGCGACCGAGAAGGGCACCGTCCACACGCTCGACGAGCTGCGCGCGCTGACCGCCGTGGCCGCGGCCCACGGCCTGCCCGTCCACCTCGACGGCGCGCGCTTCGCCAACGCGCTCGTCACGCTCGGCTGCACACCGGCCGAGATGACCTGGAAGTCGGGAGTTCACGCGGTGAGCTTCGGCGGCACCAAGAACGGCCTCCTCGGCGTCGAGGCGGCGGTGATCTTCGACCCCGCGAAGGCCTGGGAATTCGAGCTCCGCCGCAAGCGGGGCGGGCATCTCTTCTCCAAGCACCGCTTCCTCTCGGCGCAGATGGTGGCCTATCTCGCCGACGGCCTCTGGCTCGAGACCGCACGGGCGGCGAACGCGGCGATGGCCCGCCTCGCTGACGGCCTGCGCCGCCTGCCCGACGTGCGGCTCCTGCACGAGCCCGAGGCCAACATCGCCTTCGCCGAATGGCCGCGCTCGGCGCACCGTCGGCTGCACGCGGCGGGCGCGCGCTACTACCTGTGGTCCGGCGGGCTCGAGGGCCCCGACGACGAGCCGCTCACCGCGCGCCTCGTCACCGACTGGTCGGCGAGCGAGGCCGACGTGGACCGGTTCCTCTCGATCCTCGCCGGCTGAGGCGACGGGGTCGGCTCAGAGGCCGAGGTGGCCCCGGATCGCCGCCGCCACCTCGGCGGGGTGGGTGACCGGTCCCATGTGGCCGGCACCGGGAATGGTGACGCGCCGGGCGCACGGCAGGCGCCGGGCCAGGGCGTCATGGATCGCCGCGATCACCGGCGGCGAAACCGCGCCCTCGATCAGCAGCACCGGCGCGCGCAGCGCCTCCAGCCGGCCGGGGGCGAGGATGCCGGCGCGGTCGCCGTGCAGCGTCGCGTCCGCGGCCGGGATCAGGTGGATCCGGTCGGCGAGCTGCGCCCGCTGGCGGGGGGATAGCGCGTTCCAGGGGGCGCCGGCCCCGCCCCAGAGCGCCGTGAAGCGCTCGGTCGCCGCCTCGCGGTCGCCGCGCGCCATCGCCGCCTCGAAGGGGCCGAAGGGCGCGCGCGGGTCGGCCCCCTCGGCCCGCGCGGCGGCGAAGAGGACCGGTTCGAAAAGTGCAAGCGTACGCACGAGATCCGGCCGCCGCAGGGCCAGAATCAGGGCGGCGACGGCGCCGAAGGAATGTCCGATGAGGTCAATTTCCTCGCCCCCCGCCAGCGCCTCGGCCATCTCCGCGGTCTGATCCGCGATATCCCTGCTGCCATCCCACTCCGCGGCCCGGCCGTGGCCCGGAAGGTCGAAGGCCTGCAGGCGCAGCTCGGGCGCCAGACGGAGCGCCACCCCCTCCCAGGCCCCCGAATGCGCCAGCGAGCAGTGGATCGCGACCGCCCTGCGCGGACCCGTGCCCCATTCCCGCCAGAAGGTCCGCGTCCCCGCGAGGACGGCCTCGGGCATCAGAGCCGCCCGGCCAGATGCAGGTCGAGGTCCTCCAGCCGGTCCTGCCCCCAGAACCGCTCGCCCGTGTCGGTCACGTAGAACGGCACGCCGAAGGCGCCCATCTCCACCGCCTCCTCGAGGTTGCGCTCGTAGGCGGAGGCGGCTGTCCAGATTCCCTTCCCGGCGAGCGCCGGGTCGAAGCCCGCCGCGGCGAGGCAGTCGGAGATCACCGCCTCCTCGGCGATGTCCTTCTCCTCGGCCCAGCAGGCGCGGGCGATGCCGTGCACGAGCCGCCCCAGGTCTCCCCCGCCGGCCGTCTGCGCGGCGATGATCGCATAGGCCGCGGGCGCGCCGTTGGTCGGCCAGTGCGCCGGGCGCAGGTTCAGCGGCAGCCCGAGCTTCGCGGCCTGCCGGCGCAGGTCCTGGAGCCGGTAGGCCTGCCGGTTCGGGTGGCGGTCCGCAAGCGCCACGCCCCCGGTTCGCGCCAGCAGCGCGGCACCATCGAGCGGCCGGTAGGCGATCGTCGCGCCGTGGCGGGCCGCGATCGCCTCGAGCCGCGTGCCGGCGAGGTAGACATAGGGCGACAGCGTCGTGAAGAAGTAGTCGATCCGCGCCATCCGCCCCTCCGCCCGTTTGGCAAGACCCTAGCCGGGTGCTAAGCGGTGTCAACGCAACGAATCCGTGACGCCCGGATCGCCAGAGGGACTTCCAGACATGCCCGCACTCTCCGAGCCGAAGCTGATCTCCGGCAACGCCAACCGGCCGCTGGCGAACGCGATCGCCCGGCGGATGTCGATGCACCGGGGCATGTCGGTCAGCCTCGTCGATGCCAGGGTGGAGCGGTTCAACGACCAGGAGATCTTCGTCGAGGTCTTCGAGAATGTCCGCGGCGAGGACATGTTCATCATCCAGCCGACCTCGAACCCGGCGAACGACAACCTGATGGAGCTTCTCATCATCGCCGACGCGCTGCGCCGGTCGTCGGCGGCGCGGATCACGGCGGTGATTCCCTACTTCGGCTACGCCAGGCAGGACCGCCGCACCAAGGCCCGCACCCCGATCACCGCCAAGCTCGTCGCCAACATGATCGCCGAAGCCGGCATCGAGCGGGTGCTGACGATGGATCTCCACGCCGCGCAGATCCAGGGCTTCTTCGACATCCCCGTGGACAACCTCTACGCCTCGCCGGTCTTCGCGCTCGACATCGAGCACCATTTCCGCGGCCGGCTCGAGGAACTCACCGTGGTCTCGCCCGACGTGGGCGGCGTCGCCCGCGCGCGCGAGCTTGCCAAGCGGATCAACGCGCCGCTCGCCATCGTCGACAAGCGCCGCGAGAAGGCGGGCGAGGTCGCCGAGATGACGGTCATCGGCGAGGTGACGGGACGCTGCTGCATCATCGTCGACGACATCTGCGACACCGCGGGAACGCTCTGCAAGGCGGCCGAGGTGCTGATCGGCAACGGCGCGAAGGAGGTCCACTCCTACATCACCCACGGGGTGCTGTCGGGCCCGGCGGTCGAGCGGATCACCAGGTCGGTCATGAAGTCGCTCGTCATCACCGACTCGATCGAGCCGACCGAGGCGACGCGCAAGGCCAAGAACATCCGCATCGTCCCGACCGCGCCGATGTTCGCCCAGGCGATCATCAACATCTGGAACGGCACCTCGGTCAGCTCGCTGTTCGAGACCGAGACGCTCGGGCCGATCTACGAGGGGATGTATTCCCGCGCCTGACAGGCCTCAGCGCACGTCCCAGTTGTCGTCGCTCGGCACGACTCCGATCGCCAGCCAGTCGACCCGCGCCCGCGCGACCCTGGTGTCGCCCCAGGTGCGGAACACGATCTGGAACCCGGTCTCGGTGACGGCATCGGCCGACAGGTCGATGCGGTGGTTGTGGCCGTGGTCCATGTCGAGCATCGAGAGCGAGACATGCACCAGCGGCACCTCGCTGAACCCGGACGCGAACCGCACCTCGCGGCGCCGCTCGCGCCGGCCGCTGCCCGTCCACATCTCGCCGCCCGACTCGAAGTCCGAGAACAGGACCACGCTGCCCTGATCGAGCCCGACCGCGCCCACCGACAACCGCTTCATCGCACTCCAGACCCACGACGCAGCCGGGGAGGATAGATCGGACCGGCGCGCCGCGGAAGGCGGAAACTGGCCGGCGCGCAGGGCCCCACACGGCAGGTGTATTCAATTCCTGCGATTGTTGACGTAAGGTTAATTCCCGCATTGCGGGAGCGCGCGGACGATTCTCGCTGCCGCGATTCCACGGGAAGCCGATTTTCATCATCCCTTTAGGAGGACGTCATGTCCGACCAACTCGTCTCTGCCGCCGACATTCCCTGCTGTCCGCAGCTCGCGCCCGAACCCTGCTGCGAAAGCATCCGGATCTCCTACCGGCTCACCAACCGCCTGAACGACGTTCCGGTGGAGATCACCATCGTCGCCGAGCTCCAGCGCTGCCCGGGGCCGATGGCGCTGGGCGACATCGTCTACAGCACCACGCTGCTGCCCGGCGAGAAGGTGCGCCTCTACACCTCGACCCGGAACACCCGCTTCACCTTCGACAGCGAGTCGAAGGTCAGCTACCGGCACGAGCAGTCGTCCGAGGAGACCTACTACATGCGGTCGATGGACCGCTACATGTCGGACCTGACGGTGACCGACCGCGGCTCGGCGCAGTCCTCGTCGCATTCCGACTTCGAGACCGACGTCGACGGCTCCTATGCCTCGATCGGCTTCGCGGGCGGCGGCAACGTCAACGTCGAGGGCAACTTCAACTCGCGCAGCGCCTCGTCCTTCCTGCGCCAGCTCTCGAGCCACGCCCGCACCGCGCATGACCGGTCGGTGCAGGCCACACGGGCGGCGAACGCCGTGCAGATCGGCGAGGTGCAGAGCCGCACCCATGCCGAGGGCGAGAGTGAGGACGCCTTCGAAGCCTCGACCCGGACCTTCGAGAACCGCAACGAGTGCCACGCCGTCACCTACTTCGCCTATCAGCTCGTGAAGAAGCAGACCCTGCGCTTCAGGATCGTCTCGGTCCTGCGCCGGGTGGTCGATGCGGCGGCCGACAGCGCGGCCGTGGCGCGGCCGGTCCGCCCCGCAACGGGCGTCAAGATCCTGCCGAACGGCATCCTGGCGACGAAGACGGCGCGGCTCGAGGTGGAGACGGTGGCGCGGACCTCGGCGGCGGCGCAGCAGGCGAACGTGGTGTCGAACATCGGCGGCGCGGGCCCGGCCGGAACGGTCGGCGGCCTCGCGCTGGCGGCCGGGGTGTTCACGCCGCTGCGAATCGCCGCCAACGTGCAACCGGTCTCGCCGCAGGTGCAGGACGCCGTGCTGAAGAAGGTGGACGAGGAGCTGGTCAAGGAAGGGATCCTCGCCCGGGTCGGGTCGAACGAGGTGCACCCGCAGCTCGCCGCGGAGCTGTCGTTCGAGCGCAGCTACTGCCTGCCGACCCAGGCGGTGATCGTGAAGGGCTGCCTCGACCCCTGCAACGTCTGCGAGGACGCGCGCAAGCGGTCGATCCTGCTCGACCTCGAGCGCAAGGCGCTCGAGAACAAGCTTCTCGAGAAGCAGATCGCGCTGCTGGAGAAGAGCCAGGAATACCGCTGCTGCCCGGCCGGCCAGGCCGAGGAGCCGGTGCCCGCCTGACGCGCCCCAAGGCAGAAGGCCCCGCCGGTCCGGCGGGGCCTTCGGTGCTGCGGCGGTCCGGGCGCGGGATTCAGAGCCCGATCTGGTCGCCCATGGCCACCATGTCGGCGAGCAGCTTGGCCGCCTCGTCCGCAAGGGTCCCGTCGCCCTGCGCCTTCGCCTTCTCGAGCGACTCGCGGGCCTCGGCGATGTAGCCGTCGAGCACCGCGCGCGTCATGTCGCCGACGGGGAGCGCGCGCTCGGCCAGAACCGTCACGCCGCCCGCGCCGATCTCGGCGAAGCCGCCAGTCACCGCGAAGGCCGCCTCGCCCTCGGGGCCGACCACGCGCAGGATCCCCGGCCTCAGGGTGGTGATCGTCGGCGCGTGGTCGGGCATCGCCGTCAGGTCGCCCTCGGCGCCCGGAATGCGCACCTCGCGCGCCGTCACCGACGCCAGGCGCCGCTCCGGCGACACGAGGTCGAACTGCATCGTCTCGGCCATCTCGCCCCCTTACGCCGCTTCCGCGGCCAGGCGCTGCGCCTTCGCCTTCACTTCCTCGATGTCGCCGACCATGTAGAAGGCCGCCTCGGGCAGGTGGTCGTATTCGCCGTTCACCACCGCCTTGAAGCTGGCGATGGTCTTCTCCAGCGGCACCTGCACGCCGGGCGAGCCGGTGAACACCTGCGCCACGTCGAAGGGCTGGCTGAGGAAGCGCTGGATCTTCCGGGCGCGGGCCACGGTCAGCTTGTCCTCTTCCGACAGTTCGTCCATCCCGAGGATGGCGATGATGTCCTGCAGCGCCTTGTAGCGCTGGAGGATCGCCTGCACCTGGCGGGCCACCGTGTAGTGCTCCTCGCCCACGATCTGCGGGTCGAGGATCCGGCTCGTCGAGTCGAGCGGGTCCACCGCCGGGTAGATGCCGAGCTCGGAGATCGCGCGGCTCAGCACCGTGGTCGCGTCGAGGTGCGCGAACGAGGTCGCGGGCGCGGGGTCGGTCAGGTCGTCGGCCGGCACGTAGATCGCCTGCACCGAGGTGATCGAGCCCGCCTTGGTCGAGGTGATGCGCTCCTGCAGCGCGCCCATGTCGGTCGCCAGCGTCGGCTGGTAGCCCACCGCCGAGGGGATGCGGCCCAGAAGCGCCGACACTTCCGAACCCGCCTGGGTGAAGCGGAAGATGTTGTCCACGAAGAACAGGACGTCCGTCCCCGACTGGTCGCGGAACTGCTCGGCCAGCGTCAGGCCGGTCAGCGCCACGCGCGCACGCGCGCCCGGAGGCTCGTTCATCTGGCCGTAGACCAGCGCCACCTTCGACTTCTCGAGGTCGTCGATGTTGATGACGCCCGACTCGATGAACTCGTGATAGAGGTCGTTGCCCTCGCGGGTGCGCTCGCCCACGCCGGCAAAGACCGAATAGCCCGAGTGCACCTTGGCGATGTTGTTGATCAGCTCCTGGATCAGCACGGTCTTGCCCACGCCCGCGCCGCCGAAGAGGCCGATCTTGCCGCCCTTGGCGTAGGGCGCGAGCAGGTCGATGACCTTGATGCCGGTGACCAGGATCTCCGATTCCGTCGCCTGCGCGGCGAAGTCGGGGGCGGGCTGGTGGATCGCCCGGGTCTCCGTGGCCCGCACGGGGCCCTTCTCGTCGATCGGCTCGCCCACCACGTTCAGGATGCGCCCGAGCGTGCCGTTGCCCACCGGCACCGAAATCGGCCCGCCGGTGTCGGTCACCGTCTGGCCGCGCACGAGGCCCTCGGTCGCGTCCATGGCGATGGTGCGCACGGTGTTCTCGCCGAGGTGCTGGGCCACTTCCAGGACCAGGCGCTTGCCGTGGTTGTCGGTCTCGAGCGCGTTCAGGATCGCCGGCAGGTGGTCGTCGAACTGCACGTCCACGACGGCGCCGATCACCTGGGTCACCCTGCCTTGAGCTTTTGCCATATGTCGGTCTCCGGTTCGGTCAGAGCGCCTCGGCGCCCGAAATGATTTCGATGAGTTCCTTGGTGATCGCGGCCTGGCGCGAGCGGTTGTAGACGATCGTCAGCCGGTCGATCATCTCGCCCGCGTTGCGGGTGGCGTTGTCCATCGCGGTCATCCGGGCGCCCTGTTCCGAGGCGCCGTTCTCGAGAAGCGCGGTGAAGATCTGGGTCGCCACGCCGCGCGGCAGCAGGTCGGCGAGGATCCCTTCCTCCGAGGGCTCGTAGTCGTAGAGCCGCGACTCGGCCCCGGCGGCCTCGAAGGCGGCGGGGATGATCTGCTGCGCCGTCGGCTCCTGCGCGATCACCGACTTGAAGGTGTTGAAGAAGATCGTGGCCACGTCGAACTCGCCCGCGTCGAACCGGGCGAGGATGTCGCGCGCGATCGCCGCGGCGGTGTCGTAGCCGATCCGCTTCTCCTGGCTCAGGTCCACGTGGCCGACGAAGAGGCTCGCGTAGTCGCGCTTGAGCTGCTCGCGGCCCTTCTTGCCGACGGTCAGGATCTTGACGACCTTGCCCTGGGCCTGAAGCTCGGCGATGCGCGCCCGGGCAAGCCGCACGATCGAGGAGTTGAAGCCGCCGCACAGGCCCCGCTCGGAGGTCATCACCACGAGCAGGTGGGTGCGGTCCGACCCCGTGCCGGCCAGCAGGCGCGGCGCGCTGTCCGATCCCTTCACCGACGAGGCGAGCCCCGCCATCACCGCGTTGAACCGCTCGGCATAGGGCCGCGCCGCCTCGGCAGCCTCCTGCGCGCGGCGCAGCTTGGCCGCGGCGACCATCTGCATCGCCTTGGTGATCTTCCGCGTGGACTTCACGCTTCCGATCCGGTTCTTGAGATCCTTCAGGCTCGGCATCGGCCTGTTCCCTCCCGGTCGCGCCTAGGCGAAGTCCCTGGCGAATTCCTCGACGGCGGCGCGGACCTTCGCCTCCAGCTCGTCCTTCACCGGGCGGTCGTTGTTGGTGATGTCGTCAAGCAGGTCGCGCCTGTTCTTGCGCAGGTGCGTCAGCAGCCCGGCCTCGAAGCGGCCCACCTGGTTCACCGCGAGCTTGTCGAGGAAGCCGTTCGTGCCGGCCCAGATCAGCACGACGATCTCGGCGTTGGTCAGCGGCGAATACTGCGGCTGCTTCATCAGCTCGGTCAGGCGCGCGCCGCGGTTCAGCAGGCGCTGCGTCGCGGCGTCGAGGTCCGAGCCGAACTGCGCGAAGGCCGCCATCTCGCGATACTGCGCCAGCTCAAGCTTGATCTTGCCGGCCACCGACTTCATCGCCTTGGTCTGCGCCGAGGAGCCCACGCGGCTCACCGAAAGACCGGTGTTCACCGCCGGGCGGATGCCCTGGTAGAAGAGCTCGGTCTCGAGGAAGATCTGCCCGTCGGTGATCGAGATCACGTTGGTCGGGATGTAGGCCGACACGTCGCCCGCCTGGGTCTCGATGATCGGCAGCGCCGTCAGCGAGCCGGCGCCGTGGTCCTTGTTGAGCTTGGCCGACCGCTCCAGGAGCCGCGAGTGCAGGTAGAACACGTCGCCCGGATAGGCCTCGCGCCCCGGCGGGCGGCGCAGCAGGAGCGACATCTGACGGTAGGCGACGGCCTGCTTGGAAAGGTCGTCGTAGATCATCAGCGCGTGGCGGCCGTTGTCGCGGAAGAACTCGCCCATCGCGGTCGCCGAATAGGGCGCGAGGAACTGCATCGGCGCGGGGTCCGAGGCGGTCGCGGCGACGACGATGGTATAGGCCATCGCGCCGGTCTCCTCGAGCTTCTTGACGAGCTGCGCCACCGTCGAGCGCTTCTGGCCGACCGCGACGTAGACGCAGTAGAGCTTCTTGGATTCGTCCGCCCCGGCGGCGTCGTTGTAGCTCTTCTGGTTCAGGATCGTGTCGAGCGCGAGCGCGGTCTTGCCGGTCTGGCGGTCGCCGATGATCAGCTCCCGCTGGCCGCGGCCGATCGGGATCATCGCATCCACGGCCTTGAGCCCGGTCGCCATCGGCTCGTGCACGCTGCGGCGCGGGATGATCCCCGGCGCCTTCACGTCGGCGATCCGCCGCTCGGTGGCCCGGATCGGCCCCTTGCCGTCGATCGGGTTGCCGAGCGCGTCCACCACGCGCCCCAGCAGCCCGTCGCCCACCGGCACGTCCACGATCGACTTCGTGCGCTTGACGGTGTCGCCTTCCTTGATGTCGCGGTCGTCGCCGAAGATCACGATGCCGACGTTGTCGGTCTCGAGGTTCAGCGCCATGCCCCGGATGCCGCCGGGAAACTCCACCATCTCGCCGGCCTGGACGTTGTCGAGGCCGTAGACGCGGGCGATGCCGTCGCCCACGCTCAGCACCCGGCCCACCTCGGCGACTTCGGCCTCGCGCCCGAAGTTCTTGATCTGCTCCTTGAGGATGGCAGAGATTTCAGCGGCTTGGATGCCCATTATCCGACCTCTTTCATGGCATTCTGGAGAGCGGCGAGCTGCGAGCGGATCGAGGTGTCGATCATCTTCGAGCCGACCTTCACGATGAGGCCGCCGATGAGGCTCTCATCGACGGATGTCTGAAGCTTGACCGTCTTGCCGAAGCGCGCCTTGAGCGACTTCGACAGCGCGTCGGACTGCGCCTTCGTCAGCGCCTTGGCCGAGACAACCTCGGCCGTGACTTCGCCCTTCTCCGCGGCGATCATCGCGCGCAGCGCCGAGACGAGCTGGGGCAGCACGAAGAGCCGCCGCTTCGAGGCCATGAGCGCCAGGGTGTTCAGCATCAGCTCCGACAGGCCGAGCCGGCGCCCGACCGCCGTGATCGCCGCCGCCTGCTCCTCGCGCCCGTAGATCGGCGAGGCGATCATGTCGCGCAGGTCCGCGCTCGCCTCGAGCGCCCCGGCGAGCGCGTCCGCGTCCGTCTCGAGGGTCTGCAGCGATCCGGCCTCCCGCGCGAGGTCGAAGACCGCCGTGGCGTAGCGCGCCGCAATGCCGGAGGAGATCGAAGCTGGTTCGGACACGTCCACCCTTCCCGCGTTATGGATGCCCCCGTCGCCGCAGGTAGGCCCGGCGCGAGGCTGTGCGGAGCCGCGGGCGATCCGCCCGGCCTCCGAAGTCGGCGCGGGTGTAGCAGAGGACTTGGCCCCCCGCAACCGCCTTGCGGCGCGGCGTTTTCGGCAGAAAGTCGCGCCTTTCCAACGGCCTGGCCCGTCCGGTCCCGGCTGCGGCGCTTTGCGCCGCGGGCCGCGCGCCGGATTTGGCCCGTTCCGCCGCCGAGTCAGGCCGGATTCGACCGCCCCGCGCCCGGCTCAGGCCGGCTTCGGGGCCGGCGCGGGCAGTCCGCCCTCCAGCGCTTCGAGCGGGCGTCGCATCCGCTCCCTGAGGCCCGTGGGGCGCGGCGCGAAGACCTGCTTGGTCGCCTCGACCATCAGCACCCCGCCCATCAGCCCCGCCGGAAGCCGGCGGCCGACGCGCTCCCACAGGCCCGCCGTCCTGAGCCAGAAGCGCCGCTCCGAAGGCAGCGCGAAGAGCGCCGCCCGGTGGCCCTCGATCTGGAAGGAATGGCGGCGCAGCTGCGCCTCGATCTGGCCCAGCGTGTAGGGCCGCCCGAAGCCGAAGGGCGTGCGGTCGCTGCGCGCCCAGAGCCCGCCCCGGTGCGGCACGATGAACAGCGCCCGCCCCCCCGGCCCGAGCACCCGGAACGCCTCCTCCAGCACCGCCGAGGGCTGTTCGGAGGTCTCGAGCCCGTGCAGCAGCACGAGCTTGTCGACGAACCCCGCCGGCAGCGGCCAGAGCGTCTCGGGGCAGAGCACGCTCACGTTGTCGGCTCCCGCCGGCCAGGGCATCACCCCCTGCTGCGCCGGCATCAGCGCGATCACCCGGCGCGCGTCCGCGAGAAAGGGGCGAAGGAGCGGCACCGCGAAGCCGAAGCCGGCGACCGTCTGGCCCTTCGCCTCGGGCCAGAACGCCGTCACCTGGTCGCGGATCGCCTTCTGCGCCACCCGCCCCAGGTTCGTCCGGTAGTAGAAGGTCCGAAGATCGACGACGTCGAGATGCATCGCCCCTCCCGGCCGGGCCTCGACTTCACCCCGCCCAGAACCTAACCTGAGATCCATGACCATGGAAATCGTCACCGTCCCCTGCCTGGCCGACAACTACGCCTTCCTGGTGCATGACACGGCCACCGGGGCAACGGCGGTGATCGACGTGCCCGACGAGACGCCGGTCGAGGCCGAGCTGTCGCGGCGCGGCTGGAACCTGACCGACATCCTGATCACCCATCACCACGCCGACCACATCGACGGGGTCGAGGCGCTGCGCCAGGCGGCCGTGGCGCAGGTGACCGGGGCGCGGGCCGATGCCCACCGCCTGCCCCGCCTCGACCGCGCCGTGGCCGGTGGCGACAGCTTCCGCCTCGGCCAGGCCGAGGTGCGGGTCATCGAGGTGCCCGGCCACACGGTCGGCCACGTGGCCTATCACATCCCGGCCGCGAACGCGGTCTTCACCGCCGACAGCCTGATGGCACTCGGCTGCGGGCGGCTCTTCGAGGGAACGCCCGCGCAGATGTGGGAAAGCCTCTGCCGGCTGGCCGCGCTGCCCCCCGGCACGCTGGTCTGCTCGGGCCACGAATACACCTCGGCCAACGCCCGCTTCGCGCTGACCATCGAGCCCGCCAACCCCGATCTGGCGGCGCGCGCCGAGCGGGTCGCCGCGGCCCGGCGCGAGGGGCGGCCGACCGTTCCCTCGACGCTCGCCGAGGAGCTGGCGACCAACCCCTTCCTGCGCGCGGGCCTGCCGTCGGTGAAGGCCGCCCTCGGGATGGCGGGCGCGCCCGACGTCGAGGTCTTCGCCGAGATCCGCCGCCGCAAGGACCGGTTCTGACGCCCCGCGGGGCGGGTCGGCATTGCCGCGGGGCGGCGCCTCCGCCGCTCACGATTTGTGCCGAAGCCGAGCGTTGCGGCACTTTCCGAGAAAATTCACTTGAAGCCACAAAAATAACACCGAACTCTATGACCATGAGGCCACGGGTTGGAGCGGGCCTTCCCCCCCTCTCCGGCCTTACAGGAAAGGAGCACGCAAGGTGCCGTCGTTCACTAGCACTCTCGAGCAGGCCATCCACGCGGCGCTTGCGCTGGCCAATGCGCGCCGGCACGAGCTTGCGACGCTTGAGCACCTGCTGCTCGCCCTCATCGACGAGCCCGATGCGGCCAAGGTCATGCAGGCCTGCAACGTCAACCTCGAGGAGCTGCGGCGCACCCTCGTCGAGTTCATCGACGACGACCTGTCCACCCTCGTCACCGAGGTCGAGGGGTCCGAGGCCGTCCCCACCGCCGCCTTCCAGCGCGTGATCCAGCGCGCCGCGATCCACGTCCAGAGCTCCGGCCGCACCGAGGTCACCGGCGCCAACGTGCTCGTCGCGATCTTCGCCGAGCGCGAGTCGAACGCCGCCTACTTCCTGCAGGAGCAGGAGATGACCCGCTACGACGCGGTCAACTTCATCGCGCACGGCGTCGCCAAGAACCCCAGCTTCGGCGAGACCCGTCCCGTCACCGGCGCCGACGACGCCGAGGAGACCCGCGCGAGCAGCCAGAACGAGGGGGGCGAGGCGAAGGAGAGTGCCTTGTCGAAATACTGCGTTGACCTCAATGCCAAGGCCCGCCGGGGCGATGTCGATCCGCTGATCGGGCGCGACCTCGAGGTGGAGCGCTGCATCCAGGTGCTCTGCCGCCGGCGCAAGAACAACCCGCTGCTCGTCGGCGACCCCGGCGTGGGCAAGACCGCCATCGCCGAGGGCCTGGCCAAGAAGATCGTCGAGGGCGAGACGCCCGAGGTGCTCCGCGGCGCCACCATCTTCTCGCTCGACATGGGCGCGCTGCTCGCCGGCACCCGCTACCGCGGCGACTTCGAGGAACGGCTCAAGGCCGTCGTCAAGGAGCTCGAGGAGCACCCCGACGCGATCCTGTTCATCGACGAGATCCACACCGTGATCGGCGCCGGCGCCACGTCGGGCGGGGCGATGGATGCCTCGAACCTGCTCAAGCCCGCGCTCCAGGGCGGCAAGCTGCGCTGCATGGGCTCGACCACCTACAAGGAGTTCCGCCAGCACTTCGAGAAGGACCGCGCGCTGTCGCGGCGCTTCCAGAAGATCGACGTGAACGAGCCGACGGTGGCCGACTCGATCAAGATCCTCGAGGGCCTCAAGCCCTACTTCGAGAAGCACCACGACATCCGCTACACGCACGAGGCGATCCGGTCGGCGGTCGAGCTCTCGGCCCGCTACATCCACGACCGAAAGCTGCCCGACAAGGCGATCGACGTGATCGACGAGGCCGGCGCGGCGCAGCACCTCGTGGCCGAGAGCAAGCGGCGCAAGACCATCGGCGCCAGGGAGATCGAGGCCGTCGTCGCCAAGATCGCCCGGATCCCGCCGAAGAACGTCAGCAAGGACGACGCCGAGGTGCTGAAGGACCTCGAGAAGTCGCTCAAGCGCGTGGTCTTCGGCCAGGACCAGGCGATCGAGGCGCTGAGCTCGGCGATCAAGCTCGCCCGGGCCGGCCTGCGCGAGCCCGAGAAGCCGATCGGCAACTACCTCTTCGCCGGCCCGACCGGCGTCGGCAAGACCGAGGTCGCCCGCCAGCTCGCCCAGACGCTCGGCGTGGAACTGCTGCGCTTCGACATGTCGGAATACATGGAGAAGCACGCCGTTTCGCGCCTGATCGGCGCGCCGCCGGGCTACGTCGGCTTCGACCAGGGCGGCCTGCTCACCGATGGCGTGGACAAGCACACGCACTCCGGGTTCCTGCCCGACGAGATAGAGAAGGCGCACCACCATGTCTACAACATCCTGCTGCAGGTGATGGACCACGGCAAGCTCACCGACCACAACGGCCGGCAGGTCGATTTCCGCAACGTCATCCTGATCATGACCTCCAACGCCGGCGCGCAGGAACTGGCGAAGTCCGCCATCGGCTTCGGCCGCGACCGGCGCGAGGGCGAGGACACGGCGGCCATCGAGCGCACCTTCACGCCCGAGTTCCGCAACCGGCTCGACGCGATCATCTCCTTCGCGCCGCTCGGCCGGGAGGTGATCCTCCAGGTCGTCGAGAAGTTCGTCCTCCAGCTCGAGGCGCAGCTGCTCGACCGCGGCGTGTCGATCGAGCTCACCCGCGAGGCCGCCGAATGGCTGGGCGAGAAGGGCTACGACGACAAGATGGGCGCGCGTCCGCTCGGCCGGGTGATCCAGGAGAACATCAAGAAGCCGCTCGCCGAAGAGCTGCTGTTCGGCCGGCTGGTCAAGGGCGGCCTCGTGCGGGTGACGGTCAAGGACGACAAGATCGACCTGCAGATCGCCGAACCCGAGAAGCCGCGCATCGCCGGCACCAGGCCGCCGCTCCTGACGGCCGACTGATGACGGCCGGCCGATGACGGCGGACTGACCGGCGGAACCGCGGCCCCGGGACGGGCGGCCCGGAACGGGACACAGGGGCGGCGCGCGACCCGCGCCCCCCTTCGCCTTCCGCCGCACCGTCCGGGCCGTTCGGCAGATGCGCCATCCGACCGCCGACGCGGCGGCCTAGCGTTCGGTCAGCTTCAGCTCGATCCGGCGGTTCTGGGCGCGCGCCGCCTCGCTGTCGCCCTCGGCCACGGGGCGGAATTCGCCGAAGCCGGTCGCGGCGAGGCGCTCGGGCGGGAACCCCAGCTCGTCGATCATGTAGCGCACGACCGACAGCGCCCGGCCCTGGCTCAGCTCCCAGTTGTCGCGGAACCGGCCTCCGCCCGTCAGGGGCACGTTGTCGGTATGGCCATCGACCCGCAGGATCCAGTCGATCGAGGGCGGGATCTGCTCGGCCACCTCGAGCAGCAGCCGCGCCACGCTGGCGATCTGCGCCCGCCCCTCGGGGGCGAGGTCGGCCGAGCCGGTCTCGAACAGCACTTCGGAGGAGAACACGAAGCGGTCGCCCACCACGCGCACGCCCTCGCGCCCGGCAAGGATCTCGCGCAGCCGCCCGAAGAACTCCGAGCGGTACTGCGCAAGCTCCTTGGCCTCGTCCTTCAGCTGTGCGGCCTCCGCCTCGAGCCGCCGCCGCTCGGCCTCCTCCAGCTCGGCCCGGCGCCGCTGCTCCGCCGCCACCTGGGCCAGTGCGGTGTTGAGCTGGCTGCCCAGCGCCTCGATCTGCACCTTCGCGGCGCGGTCGCGCTCGGCCGAGGCGTCGAGCAGGCCCTGGAGCGAGTCGAGCTGCGCCCTGAGCTCGGCGATCTGCTCGTTGAGCAGCGTCACCCGGCGCTGCGATTCCGCGCTCGCCGCCTGCTCCTTGGCCAGCCGCTCTTGCGCCACCGCCAGCAGCGCCGCATCGCGCTCGGCGCGGGTCAGCTCGTCGGCCTGCGCCGCAAGCCGGCCCTCGGCATCGCGCCGCGCCGCCTCGGCCGCGGCGAGCAGCGTCAGCGTCTCCTCGGCGCGGCGGCGCTGTTCCTCCAGCGCCAGCGTCATCGCGGTCAGCTCGGTGTCGGCCGTCCGCAGCCGCTCCCGCAGCAGCCGCGCCGCCTCCGCCTCGGCCAGGCGCTGCTTCTCGGCCTCGGAAAGCGCCTCGGTCGCCTCGGCAAGCTCCGCCGAGAGCCGCGTCGCCTCGGCTCCGGCCTCGGCGTTCCGCCGCCTGAGGTCCTCGACCAGCGCCTCCAGCGCCGCGCTGCGCGCCGCGGCCAGGCGCGCCGCCTCGGCGCCGGCCTCGATCCGCGACCGCGCGTCGGCAAGCTCCCCCTCCAGCGCCGCGCGCTGGCCAAGCAGGTCCGCCACCTGCGCTTCGAAGTCCGCCACGCGGTCCGACAGCGCCGCGCGCTCCGCCTCGCCCGCCGCGAGGTCGGCCCGCAGCCGCTGGATCAGCGCCGCCTGCGTCTCGGCCTCGCTGCGCGCCTCGGCCAGCGAGGCGGTCACCCGCCCCAGGTCGCCCTCCAGCGCCGCCGAGCGCTGCCGCTCCAGCCCCAGCGCGTCGGCCAGCCCCGCGATCTGCGCCGAAAGCTGGTCGAGCTCGCTCTCCTGGCCGGTGATCGTCTCGCGCAGCACGAACTGCACGATCATGAAGATCGTCAGCACGAACATCAGCACCAGCAGCAGCGCCGTCATCGCATCGACGAAGCCTGGCCAGATGCTCGCCTGGAAGCGCGCGCCGCTGCGCCGGGCCAGCGCCATCGCCTATTCCCTCCGCCGGCCGCCGTCGGCAATCTCGGCGCCGAGCTGGCGCACCGCCCGCGTCAATTGGGCGATGTCGGTGCGCAGCTCCGCAAGGGTCTCCTGACGCCCGACCGAGACCTCCTCGAGCACGCGCAGAAGCTGCGTATCGATCGACCGCAGGCGCTTCCGGCTCTCGCCGTCGAAGCCCTCGGAATCGGTCCCCTCGATCGAGGCGATCGCCGCGACCAGCCGCCCCTGCCCGTCCACCAGCCGCTCCTGCGTGGCGAGCGACCGCTCGAGCGTGGCGAGCGACCGCTCCTCCACCGCCGCCAGACGGTTCAGGATCGGCACCGCGCCGCCCTCGTTCTCCATCCGCGCGGCCAGACCCTCGACCGCCGCGGCCAGCCCGCCGAGGCGCTCGTCCATCGCCGCCCAGCTCATGTCGGCCTGGGTCATCAGCGCCTTCATCACCTCGACCTGCTCGGCCATCTGGTCGAGGATGGTGGCGACAAGGCCCATCTCGGTGCCATCGCCCTCGCCGCCGGCAAGCCCGATCCGGGTGATCGACGAAAGCCACTCCTCCAGTTCGCGGTAGAAGCGGTTCTGGCCGTGGCCGGCGAAGAGTTCCAGAAGCCCCACCACCAGCGAACCCGCGAGCCCGAGCAGCGACGACGAGAACGCCGTGCCCATGCCGCCGAGCTGCGCCTCGAGGCCGGTCATCAGGCGGTCGAACACCGCCATGCCCTCCTCGCCCTCCTGCGGCTCCAGCGCCCGGATCGTGTCCACCACCGCCGGAACCGTCGTGGCAAGGCCGTAGAACGTGCCCAGAAGGCCGAGGAAGATCAGCAGGTTGACGATGTAGCGCGTGATGTCGCGCGCCTCCTCGATCCGGCTGCTCACGCTCTCGAGGATCGAGCGGGTGGACGAGGCCGAGAGGTTCGACCGCGCCCCCTTGGTGCGCAGCAGGTTGGCGAGCGGCGCCAGCAGCCGCGGCGGGGCGGCGATGTCGGCGCCGGGCCGGCCGCCGGCGAAACCCTCGATCCAGGCCACCGAGCTCATCAGCTGGAACACCTGCAGGAAGCAGGCCAGCACGCCCATCAGGAACACGCCGAAGATCACCCCGTTGAGCCAGGGGTTCGCCAGGAAGACCGGCGCCACGGTCGGGAAGGCGAGCCAGGCGCCGGCCGCGACCAGCGCGACGACGATCAGCATCAGCAGGATCTGCCGCACCGGCTGGGAGAAGTAGGGTGCGGGCTTCTTTTCGCTGAACGTCATCCGTGGTTCCGGCCGGTCCGCTCGACGCCGCCAGAATAGGCCCGCCCTCACCGGCTGCCAACCGCTTATCCGCGCGGGGGCGCGCCGGTCAGCGCCCGCACCCGGCGGACCAGCCAGGCCAGTTCCGCATCCTCGATCCCGAGCTGGGCGAGGTGCTCGTAGGTGTTGAACAGGTATTCGGCGTTGGGCCCGCGCCCGCCCGCCGCCGCCGCGATCACCTGCGCCTGCCGCTCGAGCGGGAGCGCGCCGCAATACTGCCCGTGCGCCCGGTCCACCACATAGGCCAGCGCCTCGCCGCGGCCGCTGCCGTCCTCGAAGGTCACCGGCAGCCAGCGCTCGATGTAGGCCGAGGAGACAAGCTCGCGCTCGCGCAGATAGGCAAGCGTCGCCTCGCCCGTCTCCGGCGCCACCCTGAGCGCGACGCCATGGCAGACCGCACCCTCGGCCTCGTCGAGCGCCAGCACCAGGCCCGGCCGCTCGGGCGTGCCGCGATGGTGGACCGACCACATGCAGAACGACCGGTGCCAGCCCTCGAGCCGCGCGCGCCGCCGCTCGGCCACCGGGAACCCCGGGTTCCACAGCAGCGAGGCGTAACCGAATACCCAGAACCCGTCGCGCATCGCGCTGGCCCTTTCCTGCCTGCCCCTCTAAACACCAGGCGGGAGGCGAACGGAAGGGGCGGGCCCGTGCTGCGCAAGCTGATCGGCCTGACTGCCGCGCTGGCGATCGTCTGGTCGCTGTGGTGGATCGCCGGCGCCGCGGCGCTCCAGCGCGGGCTTGACGCCTGGATCGCGGCGCGCCGTGCCGAGGGCTGGGCAGCGGACGCCGGGCGGATCCTCGTCACCGGCTACCCGCTCGACTTCGTCGCCACCCTGACCGGCCTCGAGCTCGCCGACCCGGCGACCGGCCTCGCCTGGACGGCCCCCGAGTTCCGCTTCGTCTCGCGCGCCTGGAACCCGGTGAACGTCGCCGCCTCCTGGCCCGGCGCGCAGGTCGTCGCCACGCCCGAGGAGCGCATCGACATCGCCTCCGAAGGGATGGAGGCGGCGCTCGTCCTCTTCCCCGGCCCCGCGCTCGCCCTCTCCGCGGCCCGCGCCCGCGTCAGCGCCGGAAGCCTCGTCTCGACCGCCGGCTGGCGGGCGCGGGTCGCCGAGGCGCGGCTCGACCTAGACCGGCTGCCGGGCGAGGGCGACCGCTACGACCTCGCCTTCCGGGCCGACGCGATCGAACCCGCCCAGCCGCTCCTCGACCTGCTCGATCCGCAGGGGCGGCTGCCCCGGGCCATCGCGCTCGTCTCGGTCGAGGCCACCGTCGGCTTCGACCGCCCCTGGGACCGCCGCGCCATCGAGGAGCGCCGCCCGCAGCCGGTGTCGCTGCGCCTCTCCCGGCTCAAGGCCACCTGGGGCCGTCTCGACCTCGAGGCCGCCGGCGCGCTGGCCATCGACGCCGCCGGCATGGCCACGGGCGAAATCCAGGTCCGCGCCGTCAACTGGCGCGAGATGCTGGCGCTCGGGCGGGAGAACGGGCTGGTGCCGCCCGAGCTCGCCGGCCCGATCGAGAGCGGGCTCGACCTGCTCGCCGCCGCGCTGGGCAACCCCCGGACGCTCGAGCTGCCGCTCACCTTCCGCGAGGGGCGCCTCTCCCTCGGCCCGGTGCCGCTCGGGCCCGCGCCGCGCTTCGTGCTGCGCTGACGGCCGGTCTCAGCGGCAGAAAGCGCCCGAACGGTAGCGCGCGGTGTCGAGGTGGAAGTGGTTCTGGTGGAACCGGTCGGCCTGCGGCCCGAGCACGGTGCCGAAGCGCCCGCAGGCGCCGCGGTGCATCGCCTTGAGCAGCGGCCCCAGCCGGTCGTCCCGCCAGTGCTCCAGCACCGAGATCGCCGCGCCGTTCGCCAGCACGATCGCGCCGATGTCGATCGCCCGGCCCCGCCCGTGCTCCGAGATGCGCGCGCCGCGCTGGTTGTTGCGCGGCCGGCAGGCGTAGTGCGCGAAGACCTGAAGACCGGCGACCCCGCCGCCCAGCCGGCCGACCGTCGGCTTGACCGCGCCCTCCACCCAGTCGGCGAGCGCGCTCGCCGTGGTGCAGTCCACCGTCGCGGCCTGCGACAGCCGCACGCCGGCGACCTCGGTGATCCTGACCGGGTTCTCCACCCCGCAGCCCTGCACCCGGCCGGCGATCGGCGCCACCGTCTGGCCCTGAAGCCGCGGATCGCCGCAGACCGTGCCGCGCCGCCCGAGGATGGCGCCGGGCGCCGGCTGCGTCGGGATCATCGCCGAGGCCAGCACCACCGAACGCCGCGCGTGGTTCTCGGGCCGCGCCGGGGGCCGGGGCGAGCGCAGCACGGCCTGCCGCGTCGCCGGCTGCACCACGGGCACGTTGCGCGCCGGGTTCACCGGGCGCACGAAGGCCACCGGCCGCGCCCTCGGCCGCAGCGCCGCCTGCGGCGCAAGGCCCGCGGCAAGCCGGGCCGCGGCCCGCGGACCCGCCCGCGGCGCGGCCAGCACGCCCGAGGTCGAGGCCCGCTCCACCGTTGCCGGCCGCCGCGCGGCGAACGCGGCCGCCGCGCCCGGATCGGGCGCCGGGCGCACGGCCTGCACCGGCAGCGCCGCGGCCCTGTCTCTTATACACATCT
>JANZZL010000108.1 GCA_026419405.1 Paracoccaceae bacterium
GACCGCGGGCGTGAGGCCCCGCGCGGGCGCCTCCGCGGACCGCGGGCGGGGGGCCTCCACGAACCACGTGAGGCCCCGGGCGGGGTCGGCCGGGCCGCCGCCAGCGCCCGCTGCGCCGCCGCGAGGGCAGGTCGCGCCACGGACCTTGCCGTCGGCCGCGCCGGCGGCCAGAGTGGCGCCATGCCCGACGCCCTGCCGCGTTCCGACACCCCGTTCCGGCTCGACGCCGACCTCGCCGACGAGGCCGCCACCCGGCGCCTGGCGGCGGCGCTCGCGCCGCTGCTGCGGCGCGGCGACACGCTCCTGCTGGAGGGCCCGGTCGGGGCCGGCAAGACCGCCTTCGCCCGCGCCCTGATCGGCGCGCTCCGGGCCGCCGCGGGGGAGGCCCCCGAGGAGGTGCCCTCGCCCACCTTCACGCTGGTCCAGACCTATGCCGCCGGTCCGGTCGAGATCTGGCACGCCGACCTCTATCGCCTATCGGGCCCGGAGGACTGCGAGGAGCTCGGCCTGGCGGAGGCGGCCGAGACGGCGATCCTGCTCGTCGAGTGGCCCGACCGCCTCGGAGACCGGGCGCCGGCCGGGGCGCTCACGGTCGCGCTCGCGCCCGCCGCGGCGCCGGAGGCCCGCCACGTCAGCCTGCGCGGCCCGGCCGCGTGGCGCGCCCGGCTCGCGCCGCTCGCCGCACAGGGTGCCGCAGGATGACGGGTCCGGCCGGGGAGCCTGCAGCCGCAGGGGAGCGCGCGGCCGCCGCCGTGGCCTTCCTCGCCGCCGCCGGGTGGGGCGATGCCCGGCGCACGCCGCTCGCCGGCGACGCCTCGATGCGCCGCTACGAGCGGCTCACCCGTCCCGACGGGTCGCGCGCGGTGCTGATGGATGCCCCGCCCGGCGCCGGCGAGGACGTGGCGGCCTTCGCCCGGATCGCCGGGCACCTTGCGGCGATCGGGCTCTCGCCCCCCGCGATCCTGGCCGGGGACATCCCCGGCGGCTTCCTGCTGCTGGAGGATCTGGGGGATGCGCTCTTCAGCCGCGTCGTCGCGACGGCACCGGAGCGCGAGGCGGCGCTCTATGCCGCCGCGGCCGACGTCCTGGCGGAGGTCCAGCGCCACGCCGCGCCGCCCGGCCTGCCCCGGCTCGACGCCGCGACCATGCCGGAACAGGCCGCCATCGCCTTCGACTGGTATCTGGCCGGCGCCACGGGGCGCCCGGCGCCGTCGGACGCGCGGGCGGCCTTCGTCGCGGCGCTCGGCGAGGCGCTCGAGCGCCTCGCGCCGGTCGGCCCCGAGCCCGTGCTGATCCTGCGCGACTACCACGCCGAGAACCTGATCTGGCTGCCCGACCGGCAGGGGCCGGCCCGCGTCGGGCTGCTCGACTTCCAGCTCGCCCATGTCGGGCACCCCGGCTACGACCTGGTCTCGCTGGTGGAGGACGCGCGCCGCGACGTCTCTGCCGCCGCGCGCGAGGCCGCGATCGCCGCCTTCGTCGCGGCCACGGGCCGGGGGCGCGCGGCGCTCGATGCCGCGCTGGCCGTGCTCGGCGCGCAGCGGCACCTGCGGATCCTGGGCGTCTTCGCGCGGCTTGCGCTGCGCGACGGCAAGACCCGCTATCTCGGCCTGCTGCCCCGCGTCTGGGGTCAGCTCAGGGGCGCCCTCAGCCATCCCGGACTTGCGGATCTGGCCCGCGCCACGGCACCCCTTCCGGCCCCCGACCCCGCTCTCCTCGCAAGGCTCGAAGCCTCATGCGGAACGCTCCCCGCGCACTGATGATCTTCGCGGCGGGCTTCGGCACGCGGATGGGCGCGCTCACGGCAACGCGGCCCAAGCCGCTGATCGAGGTCGCCGGCCGGGCGCTGCTCGACCACGCCCTGGCGCTGGCCGAGGGCCAGGGCCTCGACCGCATCGTCGTCAACGCCCACTACCTCGCCGAACAGGTCGCGGCGCATCTCGCAGGCCGGGCGGGCGTGTCGGTCGCGGTCGAGCGCCCCGAGATCCTCGACACCGGCGGCGGCCTGCGGGCGGCGCTGCCGCTGCTCGGACCGGGGCCGGTCTTCACGCTCAACTCGGATGCCGTCTGGACCGGGCCGAACCCGCTCGCCACCCTGCGCGCCGCCTGGGATCCGGCGCGGATGGACGCGCTGCTGCTGCTCCTCCCGCGGGAGCGCGCGGCAGGTCACGCCGGGCCGGGCGACTTCGTGCGCGCGGCAGGCGGCGCGCTCGCCCGGGGGCCGGGGCTCGTCTACAGCGGCGCGCAGATCGTCAACCCCGGCCGGCTCGCCGCCGTTCCCGACCGGGCGTTCTCGCTCAACCGGCTGTGGGACGCGCTGATCCCCGAGGGTCGCCTGCACGGGGTCGTCCATCCGGGCGGCTGGTGCGACGTGGGCCGCCCCGAGTCGATCCCGCTGGCCGAGGCGCTGCTTGCAGAGGCGGACGATGTTCGCGCCTAGCGCGACGCCGAGGGTCTTCGCCCTGCCGCCCGGCGCGGACTTCCCCGCCCGGGTCGCCGACGGGATCATCCGGCGGCTCGAGGGGCAGCCGCCCGAAGCGCTCGCGCGCGTCGAGATCCACGTCAACACCCGCCGGATGCAGCGGCGCCTGGCCGACCTGCTCGCCGGTCGGGGGCCGCGGCTCCTGCCCCGCCTGCGGCTCGTCACCGACCTCGGCGCCGACCCCGCGCTCGACCTGCCGCCCGCCGCCTCCGGGCTGCGCCGTCGGCTGGAACTGGCCCGGCTCGTCCGCGCCCTGATCGCGCGGGAACCCGACCTCGCCCCCGCGAGCGCCGCCTTCGCCCTGGCCGACAGCCTCGCCGGGCTGATCGACGAGATGGCGGGCGAGGGTGTCCCGCTGGCGACGCTCGAACGCCTCGACCTCGGCGACCTCTCGGCGCACTGGGAGCGCAGCCGGCGGTTCCTCACCCTGATCGGCACGTATCTCGGCACCGCCGCGCCGGGCGCCGAGGCGCGCCAGCGCGCCGCGGTCGAGGCGCGGGCGGCGCTCTGGGCGGCCGCCCCGCCGCCGACGCCGGTCCTCGTGGCAGGCTCGACCGGATCGCGCGGCGCCACCGCGGCCTTCATGGCGGCGGTGGCGCGTCTGCCGCAGGGCGCGGTGATCCTGCCGGGGTTCGACTTCGACCTGCCCGCCGCGGCCTGGGAGCGGCTGAAGGGCGAGAGCGGCGGCCTGCCGGTCGAGGACCACCCCCAGTTCCGCTTCGTGCGCTTCCTCGACCTGCTCGGCCTGACCCCGGCCGAGGTGCGGCCGTGGGACGAGGCCGGCGCCCCCTCGCCCGCGCGCAACCGGCTGATCTCCCTGGCACTGCGGCCGGCCCCGGCCACCGACGCCTGGCAGGAGGAGGGGCCGCGGCTTGACGATCTTGCAGGCGCGACGGCCGCGCTGACCCTGATCGAGGCGCCGGGACCGCGCGCCGAGGCCCTGGCGATCGCGCTGACGCTGCGCGAGGCGGCCGAGACCGGGCGCCGCGCGGCCCTGGTGACGCCCGACCGGATGCTGACCCGCCGCGTCGCCGCCGCGCTCGACCGCTGGGGGCTCGTGCCCGACGACAGCGCGGGCCGCCCGCTCGCCCTCACGCCGCCGGGGCGCTTCCTGCTCCAGACCGCGGCGCTCCTGCTGCGGCCGCCGCGATCGCAGGACCTCATCGCGCTGCTCAAGCACCCGATCGCCCATTCCGGCGGCGACCGGGGGCCGCACCTGCTGATGACGCGGGAGTGGGAGCTGCACCTGCGCCGCCACGGCCCGCCCGCACCCGGGGCCGGCGACCTCCGGGCCTGGGCCGGGGACCGCGCCGCGCGCGCCGCCTGGGCCGGCTGGGTGGCGGGCTGGCTGACCGCGGCCACCGCGCCCGGCCCGCTGCCGCTGGCCGACCTGGTCGAGCGCCACCTTGCGCTGGCCGAGGCGGTCGCCGCCGGCGCCCGGGGCGGTGCCAGCGCGCTCTGGCAGGAGGCGGCGGGCGAGGAGGCGCGGCTTGCCATGACCGAACTTGCCGCCGAGGCCGACGCGGGCGGCTTGCTCACGGCCGAGGACTATCTGGCCCTGCTGCGCCGTCTCTTCGAGGATCGCCCCGTGCGCGATGCCGTCCGCGCCGATCCCAGGATCATGATCTGGGGCACGATCGAGGCGCGGGTGCAGGGGGCGGAGCTGCTGATCCTTGCCGGTCTCAACGAGGGCACCTGGCCGGCCGCGCCGCCGCCCGACCCCTGGATGAACCGGCGGATGCGGCAGGATGCGGGTCTGCTGCTGCCGGAACGGCGGATCGGGCTTTCGGCGCACGACTTCCAGCAGGCCGTCGCCGCGCCCGAGGTCGTGCTGACCCGCGCGCTGCGCGACGAGGAGGCCGAAACGGTGCCCTCGCGCTGGCTCAACCGGCTGACGACGCTGCTCGAGGGGGTCGCCCCCGCCGAGCTCGCGGCGATGCGGCGGCGCGGCGCGCTCCGGCTGGCGCAGGCGGCCGCGCTCGAGGACCCAGGCCCGCCCGTCCGCCGCGCCCGACGCCCCGCGCCGAGGCCGCCGGTCGCGGCACGGCCGACACGGATCAGCGTCACCGAGGTCCAGACCCTGATCCGCGACCCCTACGAGATCTATGCCCGGCACGTTCTTCGCCTCGCGCCGCTCGACCCGCTGCATCGCCCGCCCGATGCCCGGCTGCGCGGCTCGGCGATCCACAAGGTGCTCGAGGTGTTCCTGCGCGAGGTCTGGGACGCCACGCCGCCGCAGGCGCGCGCCGACGCCCTGCGCCGGACGGCCCGGCAGGTCCTCGCGGAGCTCGCGCCCTGGCCGGCGGCGCGGGCCGCCTGGGCGGCGCGGCTCGACCGCGTGGCCGACTGGCTGGTCGAAGGCGAGACCCGGCGGCAGGCGGGCGAGCAGGGCCGGCTGCTCGAGGCGGCGGGAGAGCGGGTGGTGCCGGGCACGGCCGTCACGCTGAAGGGCAAGGCCGACCGGATCGGCATCCTGGCGGACGGCACCCTGGTGATCCACGACTACAAGACGGGCGATCCGCCCTCGAAGGACCAGCAGGCGCATTTCGACCGGCAGCTGCCGCTGCTGGCCGCGCTGGCCGAGGCCGGCGCCTTCGGCGGGCTCGGCCCGGTCAGGGTGGCGCGGGTGGGCTACATCTCTCTGGGCAGCGACCCCGTGCTCGAGGAACACGACTGCGCGCCCGGCGAGGCGCGGGCCGCGCTCGCGGGCCTCGGCCGGCTGCTGGCGGCCTACGGCACGCGGGCGCGCGGCTATCTCTCGCGCCGAGCGGTCGAGCGGGAGAGGAGCCGCGATGCGGCGCGCGACTACGACCACCTCGCCCGCTTCGGGGAATGGGAGGCGACCGAGCCGGCCGAAGGGGAGGACGTGGGATGACCGCTGCCGCCGATGCCATCGCGCTGGCGAGCGCGCGGCAGATGCTCGCCGCCGACCCCCGGGCCTCGGTCTGGGTCTCGGCCAATGCCGGTTCGGGCAAGACCAAGGTGCTGACCGACCGGGTCGCGCGGCTCCTGCTCGGCGGGGCGGCGCCCGAACGCATCCTGTGCCTGACCTACACCAAGGCCGCCGCGGCCGAGATGCAGAACCGCCTGTTCCGGCGCCTCGGCGCCTGGGCGATGCTGGAGGATGGCGCGCTGCGCGCCGAACTGGAGGCGCTGGGCGGGCCGGTGCCGGGCGGGGCCGCGGCCCTGCGCGCCGCCCGGCGGCTCTTCGCCCGCGCGATCGATGCGCCGGGCGGGCTGAAGATCCAGACGATCCACGCCTTCTGCGCCGGGCTGCTCCGGCGCTTCCCGCTCGAGGCCGGCGTTCCGCCGGACTTCGCCGAGATCGACGAGCGCGCCCGGCGGCTGATGATCGAGGAGATCCTCGATGCGATGGCCGAAGGCCCCGAGGCCGCGGCGGTGGAGGCCGTGGCGCGCCACCACACCGGAGAGAGCCTTGCCGACCTCGCCGACGAGGTGGCCGCCAGGCGGCAGCTCTTCACTGCAGCGAAGGACCGCGCCGCCTGGTGGGCGGCCTTCGGCCTGCCGCCGGACTACGACGAGGCAACGCTGCTGGCCGAGGTGTTCCGGGGACACGAACGCACTTATGTCGATGCGATCCTCCCGTGGCTCGACCCGCAAGCGCGCAACGAGAAGGGGGCGCGTGCCGCTCTTTCGGCAGTGGGTCCGATCGCCCCGCCGCGTCTTGACGACCTTGCGCTGTTCGAAGTTGCCGGCCTCACCGGAGCGAAGGCAACAGCCCCGTTCAGTGCCAAGACGCTCTCCAGCGCTCAGCCATTTCCGAAGAAGGCCATACGTGAGAAGCTCGGCGCCCGCCTCGACGGTTGGGACGAGTTCCTTGCCCGCGTCGAACAGGGCCGCGCGCGCCGCGTCGCGCTCCTGGCCGCGCGCCGGGCGCTCGCGCTTCAGGACTTCGCGCTGCCCTTCCTTGCCGCCTACGAGGCGCGCAAGGCCGCGCGCGGGGCGCTCGACTTCGACGACCTGATCCTGAAGGCGGGCGCGCTGCTCGCCCGCCCGGACGTTGCCGCCTGGGTGCTCTACCGGCTCGACGGGGGGATCGACCATGTGCTGGTGGACGAGGCGCAGGACACCAGCCCCGCCCAATGGGAGGTGGTGCGCCTCATCGCCGAGGAGTTCACCACCGGCCTCGGCGCCCGGGAAGAGACGCCGCGCAGCCTGTTCGTCGTCGGCGACCCCAAGCAGTCGATCTATTCCTTCCAGGGCGCCGATCCCTCGGGCTTCGGCCGCATGGCCAAGCATTTCGACGCAAGGCTTGCGGCCGTGGGCGGCCGGCTCGACCGGGTGGAGCTTCCCGTCTCGTTCCGCTCGGCGCCCGAGATCCTGCGCGTGGTCGATGCGACCTTCGCCGACTTGGAGGCGAACCGCGGCCTCGAGGGGCCGACGGAACATGCCTCGGCGCATCCCGACCTTCCCGGCAGGGTGGACCTCTGGCCTTTGGTGACGCGTGAGGCGAAGGCGACGCCTCCCGCCTGGGACGACCCGGTCGACCGGGTGGACCCCGCCCATCACGACGTGGTCCTGGCGCGGCGCATCGCCGCGGAGATCCGCCGCCTCTGCGACCCGGCAGGCGGCGAGACGATTCCCGTCCGCCTCCGGGATGAGGCGACCGGCGCCTGGCGCGTGGTCCGCCGCAGGCCGGAACCGGGCGACTTCCTCGTTCTCGTCCGGCGCCGCTCGACGCTCTTTGCCGAGGTGATCCGGGCCTGCAAGGCAGAGGGCCTGCCGATCGCCGGCGCCGACCGGCTGCGGCTGGGGGGCGAGCTGGCGGTGAAGGACCTCGCCGCCCTCCTGTCGTTCCTCGCCACGCCCGAGGACGACCTCTCGCTTGCCGCGGCGCTGAAGTCGCCGCTCTTCGGCTGGGACGAGGACCGGCTGTTCCGGCTTGCCCATGGCCGCGACGGCTATCTGTGGGAGGCGCTGCGCGCCCGTCGCGACGCCGATCCGCCCGATCCGCGCGACCGCGAGACGCTCGCGGTCATCGACGACCTGCGTGCCGCGGCCGACTTCCTGCGGCCCTTCGAGCTGATCGAGCGCATCCTCACCCGCCACCACGGGCGGCAGCGCCTGCTCGCCCGGCTCGGCGCCGAGGCAGAGGACGGGATCGACGCGCTGATCGCCCAGGCGCTCGCCTACGAGCGCAGCGAGGTGCCCTCGCTGACCGGCTTCCTCGGCTGGATGGAGACCGAGGACGTGGAGGTCAAGCGCCAGCTCTCGACTGCGACCGGGGTCGTGCGGGTGATGACCGTGCACGGGGCGAAGGGGCTCGAGGCGCCCGTGGTGATCCTGCCCGTCACCCGCCCGCCGCGGGACAAGGGCAGTCGGTCCGCGATCCTTGCCGGCGGGGAGGCCGGCGCGCTCTGGTGGCCGAAAGACCAGGACGCCGACCCGAAGGCCGCCGCCCTGGCGGCCGAGGCCGCGCGGCGGCGCGAGGAGGAGGAGCAGCGGCTGCTCTACGTCGCCCTGACCCGCGCCGAATGCTGGCTGATCGTGGCCGGCGCGGGCGACGTGGGCAAGCCGGACGACGCCGGGGCGCGCGGCTGGCACGGGATGGTCGCGCGGGCGATGGAGCGGGTCGGCGCCGTTGCGGCCGACACGCCCTGCGGCCCCGGCCGGCGCCTGTGCGACGAGGCCAGATGGCGCGGGCTGCCGGAGGTTCCGCCGCCCGCGCGCGAGGACGCTCCGGCCGGACTGCCCCAATGGGCGCAGGTTGCGCCGCCACCCGCGGCCGAGCCGCTGGCGCCGATCTCTCCCTCCGACCTCGGCGGCCCCAAGGCGCTGCCCGGCGAGGCGGGCGCCCTCGACGAGGCGGACGTCTTCGACGAGGCGGCGGCGCTCGCCCGCGGGACGCGCCTGCACCTGCTCTTCGAACACCTGCCCGCGCATCCGCCCGCCGACCGCCCCGCGCTTGCGCGCCGACTGCTGGCGGCGACGGGGGCGAGCCCCGCCGAGGCCGAGGCGCTTGCGGCCGAGGCAGCGCGGATCCTCGAGGACCCGGCCTTCGCGGAGGTGTTCGCGCCCGGCTCGCTGGCCGAGGTGCCCTTTGCCGCGGCCCTGCCGGAGCTCGGCGGGCGGATGGTCGCGGGGTCGATCGACCGGCTCGCGGTCTCGCCGGAGCGCGTCCTCTTCGCCGATTTCAAGACGAATGCCCGCGTTCCCGCGCAGCCCGAGGAGGTGCCCGAGGGCATCCTGCGCCAGATGGCGGCCTATGCCGCCTGCCTCGCGCGGATCTACCCCGGCCGCCGGGTCGAGGGCGCGATCCTGTGGACGGCCGCGCCCTCGCTGATGCGGCTGCCGGCGGGCCTCCTGACCGCCGCGCTTGCCCGGGCGACCCCGCCTTGACGCGGCCCGGGGCGACCCATAGCTTCGCGGTCCGTCCCCCCATTCGAGGAGAGCACCATGGCCACCCACGCCGTCACCGACGAGACCTTCGACGCCGAAGTGCGGCAGTCCGACATCCCCGTGGTCGTCGACTTCTGGGCGGAGTGGTGCGGCCCCTGCAAGCAGATCGGCCCGGCGCTGGAGGAGCTTTCCGAGGAATACGCCGGCAAGGTCAAGATCGTGAAGGTCAACGTCGACGAAAACCCGAATTCGCCCGCGCAGATGGGCGTGCGCGGGATCCCGGCGCTGTTCCTGTTCAAGAACGGCAACGTCGTGTCGAACAAGATCGGCGCGGCGCCCAAGGCCTCGATCGCCAGCTGGATCGAAAGCGCGATCTGACGCGCCCGCCGGCCGGCGCGCGCGGGGCGGCGGCCGCCGCCCTGCCGCGTCAGGGCGCGACCGGCGCGGCGAGGTAGCCGTCGACCGCCGCGCGGATTTCCTCCAGAACCTCGCTTCCCGGCGCGCGAGTCGCCAGCATCGCGTGCAGGAACGTGCCGATGAAGAAGGCCTGCGCGGTGTCGCGCTCGGCCTCGGGCACCGCGCCGCCCTCGGCGAAGGCGTCGAGATGCGCGACGGGCAGTCCGAGACGCCGCGCGCCGGGCACGCGGGGCGCGCAGTGGACCGCGCTCCACACCAGGAACTGGGCCGCGTCGCGGGCGATGGCGAAGCGCGCATGGCCCTGCACGTCGTAGCCGGTCATCACGCCCCTGTGCACCGAGAGGTTGCGCGGCGTGAAGTCGGCATGGGTGGCGGCATGGGTGACCGGCCGGCCGCGGTGGGCGGCGCGCCGCAGCGCCAGAACCTCCTCGAGCGCGGCGAGCCGCGCGCGGTCGGCGGGTTCGGCCGCAGCCCGGTCCGCCTGCCGGCAGCGGTCGAGCCAGTGGCCCGGGTCGAAGCTCCGCAGCCTGCGCCCGGGGGCGGTGTAGGCCGCCAGCCACTCCGACGCCTGCCGGATCAGCCGCCGCTGTCCGCCGGGGCCCGAGGCCCGCAGCGCATCGACGAGCCGCTTGCCCGGCGCCTCGCTGAGCAGGACGATCCCCGCGTCCGGATCGGCATAGAGGCAGCGCACGATCCTGAGCGGGCCATCCGACATCGTGGCGGCGACCCGGTCGAGCTCGGCCTTCGCCCGCAGCACGGTTCCCGCCCCATCGGGGCCCAGGTAGCGCTTCAGGATCGCCCGCCCTCCATCCGGCAGGCGCACGGCGAAGACGTCGCCCCGCCCGTCGAGCCCGAGCACCTCGAGCACCCGCAGGCCGGCCAGCCGCGGATGGTCCGCAAGGTCGCGCTCGAGCTGGTGGGCCGCCTCGAGGGAAAGCTCCAGGCGGCTGCGGTTGTAGAGGCTGACGGGCGGGTCCACGCGCAGGCGCCTCCGGGGCCGGTCCGGGCACAGCTAAGGGCCGCGGCCGCCGACATGCAAGGCCGGCCGTTGCAGCGCCCGCGGGCGCCATCCATATAGGGCGGGGCGCGAAGGGCGGAGCGTGGGCATGGCCGACGAGAGTTTCCCGGGCTGGCACGGCACGACGATCCTCGCCGTGCGCAAGGGCGGCGAGGTCGTGGTGGCGGGCGACGGGCAGGTCAGCCTCGGCCAGACCGTGATCAAGGGCACGGCCCGCAAGGTCCGCCGGCTCTCGCCCGGCGGGCACGAGGTGGTGGCGGGATTCGCCGGCTCGACCGCCGATGCCTTCACGCTGCTCGAGCGGCTCGAGAAGAAGCTCGAGGCCGCGCCGGGCCAGCTCCAGCGGGCGGCGGTCGAACTCGCCAAGGACTGGCGGACCGACCGCTACCTCCAGAAGCTCGAGGCCTTCCTGATCGTCACCGACGGGGCCGAGCTCTACGTCATCACCGGTGCGGGCGACGTGCTCGAGCCCGAGCATGGCATCGCCGCGATCGGCTCGGGCGGCATGTACGCGCTGGCCGCCGCGCGGGCGCTGATCGACGGGCCGCTGACCGCCGAGGAGATCGCCCGGCGGGCGATGGCGATCGCCGCCGAGATCTGCGTCTACACCAACGGCAACCTGACCGTGGAGAAGATCGCGCCGTGACCGTCTTGCCCGACGACCTGCGGGCCGCCGTCGCCGCCGGGATCATCACCGAGGCGCAGGCGGCGGGGGTGAAGGCGCTGGCCGAGGCGCGCGCGGGCCGGCGCGCGGCGGCCGCCGACGACGAACCCTTCGAATTCTTCCGGGGCTTCGCCGAGATCTTCGTCTCGACCGGGCTCGTGCTGATGATCGCGGGCATCCTCGGCTTCGCGGCGATCGCCGGCGCCTGGTTCGTCCTGCCGCTGGTTCTGGCGGCGACATGCTGGATCCTGGCGCGCTTTTTCACGCTGGGGAAGCGGATGGTCCTGCCCTCGATCGTGCTGACCGCCGGCTTCGCGCTGGGGGTGCTGGGGGCGACGGGCACGCGTCTGCTCGAGGTCGGCGACGTGTTCGACGGAATCGCCGGCGACACGGTGGCCGGCGGGCTGATCGGCATGGCCGCGATGGCGGTCTGGTACCGCGTCTTCCGGGTGCCCTTCGCGATGTTCCCGCTCGGCCTCTTCGGCCTTTCGGCGGTGCTTGCGCTGACCGGGTCGGGCGGCCCGGCGGGCGGCGGCTTCGGCGGTCTGCTCGACCGGCTGTTCGACCTGCGCAATGCCTCGGGCCTCGCCCCCGGCATGCTCGCCTTCGGGCTCCTCGCCTTCGCGGGGGCGATGTGGTTCGACCTGCGCGACCCCCATCGCCTCGGCCGGACCGCGGCCGCGGGCTTCTGGCTGCACCTGCTGGCCGCGCCGGCGCTGGTCAACACGGTCGCGCTCACCTTCCTCAACCTCGGCGGCACGGCCGGCTACCTGCTGACGGCGGCGGCCATCGCCGCCATCGCGGCGCTGGCGCTGGTGATCGACCGGCGGTCGTTCCTGACGGCGGGCATGGTCTACCTCGGCACGGTGCTCGCCTGGGCGATGCGGGCGGGCGGGGCCGAGGTCTCGTGGCCGCTGCTGCTCCTGGTGCTGGGCGCGCTCGTCACCGCGCTCGGCACCTTCTGGACGCCGCTGCGCGCGGTGCTGATGCGGGCGCTGCCCGACGTCCCGCTGAAGCGGCGCCTGCCGCCCTACCCGGAGGCCCCATGACCGACCTGACCCCGCGCGAGATCGTCTCGGAACTCGACCGTTTCGTGATCGGCCAGAGGGAGGCCAAGCGCGCCGTGGCGGTCGCGCTCAGGAACCGCTGGCGGCGCAAGCAGCTTCCCCCCGGCCTGCGGGAGGAGGTCTATCCCAAGAACATCCTGATGATCGGCCCGACGGGGGTGGGCAAGACCGAGATCTCCCGCCGGCTGGCGAAGCTGGCCAGGGCGCCCTTTCTCAAGGTCGAGGCGACGAAGTTCACCGAGGTGGGCTATGTCGGCCGCGACGTGGACCAGATCATCCGCGATCTCGTCGACACTGCGATGATCGAGACGCGGGCGCGGATGCGCGAGGCGGTCAGGGCGCGCGCCCACGAGGCCGCCGAGACGCGGGTGATCGAGGCGCTCGCGGGCGAGGGCGCGCGGCCGCAGACCCGCGAGATGTTCCGCCAGAAGCTGCGGAGCGGCGAGCTCGACAACATCGAGGTGGAGATCGAGGTCTCGGAAGCCCCCGCCGCGCCGATGCTCGAGCTTCCCGGCCAGGGCGGCATGGGCATGATGAACCTCGGCGACCTGTTCAAGGCCTTCGGCAGCCGCCGCGTCCGGCGGCGGATGCGCGTCGCCGACAGCTACGAGGTGCTGATCGCCGAGGAGGCCGACAAGCTGCTCGACGACGAGCAGGTGAAGCAGGCGGCGCTCGAGGCGGTGCAGGAGAACGGCATCGTCTTTCTCGACGAGATCGACAAGATCGCCGCCCGGGCCGAGACGCGCGGCGCCGACGTGAGCCGCGAGGGCGTGCAGCGCGACCTCTTGCCGCTGATCGAGGGGACGACCGTCTCGACCAGGTACGGACCGGTCAAGACCGACCACATCCTGTTCATCGCCTCGGGCGCCTTCCACATCGCCAAGCCTTCGGACCTGCTGCCCGAGCTTCAGGGCCGCCTGCCGATCCGCGTCGAGCTCGGCGCGCTGACCGAGGCGGATTTCGTGCGAATCCTCACCGAGACCGACAATGCCCTCACCCGCCAGTATGCCGCACTGATGGCGACCGAGGGCGTGACGGTGGAGTTCACCGAGGACGGGATCGCCGCCCTGGCGCGCATCGCGGCGGAGGTGAACCGCAGCGTCGAGAACATCGGCGCGCGGCGGCTCTACACGGTGATGGAGCGGGTCTTCGAGGAGCTCTCCTTCGCCGCGCCCGACCGCAGCGGCGAGCGGGTCGTTGTCGATGCCGGCTTCGTCGAGGCGAACCTCGGCGAGCTTTCCCGTTCGGCCGACCTCAGCCGCTACGTGCTCTAGCCGCCGGCCGCCCCGCCCGCGCCGGCGGCGCGCGCGACCAGGCGCAGCAGCACGCGCACCGCCGCGCCCATGTCCTGCACGCTGACCCATTCGCGGGGGCCGTGCACCTCCTGCATGCCGGTGAAAAGGTTCGGGCAGGGGATGCCCAGCTCGGTCAGACGCGAGCCGTCGGTGCCGCCGCGGATCGCGGCCGAGACGGGTTCGATGCCGAGATCGCGGCAGGCCGCGCGGGCAAGTTCCACCGGCGTCATGTCGGCCTCGAGCCAGTAGCGCATGTTGCGGTACTGCGGGCGGATCTCGCAGGTGATGCGCGCGCGCGGCTCGGTCGCGGCGACGGCCTCGCAGACCTGCCGGAGAAGCGCGCCCTTGGCCTCGAGCCCCGCGCGCTCGAAGTCGCGCAGGATCAGGCGGATCTCGGCCGAGGCCGCGGTGCCCCGCATCTCGTAGACGTGCAGGAAGCCCTCGCGGCCCTCGGTCGTCTCGGGCGTCATCGTGGCCTGCGGCAGGGTCTGCACGATCCGCGCCGCCAGGTGCAGCGCGTTGACGAGCTTGCCCTTCGCCGTGCCGGGGTGGACCGACACGCCCTCGATGCGCACCACGGCGCCGTCGGCCGAGAAGCTCTCGAACTCGATCTCGCCCACCGCCCCGCCGTCGAGCGTATAGGCGAAGTCGGCGCCGAGATCGCGTGCGAGCTCTGCGCGCACGCCGCGCCCGATCTCCTCGTCGCAGGTGAAGGCGAGCCGGAGCCGCGGGCGCGGCAGGGCGGGATCGGCAAGCAGGTGCCGCGCGGCGGTCATCACGATGGCCACTCCCGCCTTGTCGTCGGCGCCGAGCAGCGTCGTGCCCGAGGCGGTGACGATGTCATGCCCGAGGCGGGTGCCGAGATAGGGCGAATCCTCGGGTGACAGGACGAGGTCGGGCGCGTCGGGAAAGGCGATCCGCCCGCCCGCATAGTTGCGGTGGACCACGGGCCTCACGCCCGAGGCCGCGAAGGCCGGGGCGGTGTCCACATGCGCCAGGAGCCCGATCGTCGGCCCCGGCACGGTGCCGGGAACGGTTGCGAGCACCACCGCATAGTCGGTGAGCGTCACATCCGCCGCGCCGATCCCCTCCAGTTCGGCCGCGAGCAGCCGCAGCAGGTCGAACTGCCGCCCGGTGCTGGGCGTGGCAGGTGAATCCTCGTCGGACTGCGTGTCGATCGCCGCATAGCGGACCAGCCGCGCCTCGAGCTCGCCGTCGAATTCCGTGCGCATCCGCTCCTCCCGCCCCTGCGGCCCGTATCGGCGCCGGAACGGGCGCCGAGGTCAAGCGGCGGCGGCCTCAGCGGCGGCGGCTGCCGCGGTCGTCCTCGTCATCGTCGTCGTGGTCGCCGCCGGCCGGCAGGTTGAAGAAGCTGTCGGCATCGGGCAGGGCCCGGTGCTCCTTCTCGTCCGCGTCGCCGGTGAGCGAGAAGGTCTCGAGGCCGGCGATGCTCGAGGGAATGCGCGGCTCGGCGGCGGACATCCCGAGCGACTGCGCCGTCGAGACGAGCTTGCGCCGCTCGTCGTCGGACATCGCCGTGCCCTCGGCGGCCTTCCGGCGGTTCGCCTTCTGCACGGCGGCGTCCAGCTCGGACTGCCGGCAGAGGCCGAGCGCCACCGGGTCGATGGGCTGGATGTTGGCGATGTTCCAGTGCGTCCGGTCGCGGATCGCCTGGATCGTCGGCTTGGTCGTCCCGACCAGCTTGCTGATCTGCCCGTCGGTCAGCTCGGGGTGGAACTTGACGAGCCAGAGGATGGCGGCCGGCCGGTCCTGCCGCTTGGAAAGCGGGGTGTAGCGCGGGCCGCGCCGCTTCTCCTCGCCCACTGCGGCGGGGTTGAACTTCAGCTTCAGCCGGTATTGCGGATCCTTCTCGCCGCGCTCGATCTCGATGGGGTCGAGCTGGTTGTTGGCGATCGGGTCGAAACCCTTGACGCCGGCCGCGACATCGCCGTCGGCGATCCCCTGCACCTCGAGCTCGTGCAGCCCGCAGAAGTCGGCGATCTGCTTGAAGCTCAGCGTGGTGTTGTCAACCAGCCAGACGGCGGTCGCCTTGGCCATCAGGGGCTTGTTCATCGGCGTGCTCCTTGACACTGCTTCTCCGACGCCGGGAACCCGGCTCCGGGGCCCTGGGCTTCCCGGGATTCTCCGATGTCGGGGAAATCGCGCGTTATATAGGCGCAAGCGCCGCGGAGGGAAAGAGACAATGCACCGGCTGGCCCTCGGCCTCGTCGCGCTCGCCCTCGCCGCGTCGCCCGCGGCCGCCGAGGGCGAGCGCGCGGGCGCGTTCGACTACTACATTCTCGCCATGTCCTGGTCGCCCGCCTGGTGTGCGGCCGAGGGCGACGACCGCGGGGCGCCGCAATGCGCCGAGGGCGCCGGTCGGGGCTGGGTGCTGCACGGGCTCTGGCCCCAGGGCGAGCGGGGCTGGCCGAGCCACTGCCGGACCGAGGCGCGCGACCCCACCCGCGCCGAGACGGCGGCGATGGCCGACATCATGGGCTCGGCCGGCGCGGCCTGGCACCAGTGGCGCAAGCACGGGCGCTGTTCGGGCCTTGCGCCCGGCGACTACTTCGCCGCCGCCCGCCGGGCCTTCGCGGCCGTCAACCGCCCCGCACTCTTCGACCGGATGCAGCAGGCCTACCGGCTGCCCGCGCGCGTGGTGGAAGAGGCCTTCCTCGAGGCCAACCCAGGCTGGGCGCCCGACATGCTGACCATCACCTGCACGGACGGGCGGATCCGGGAGGCGCGCCTGTGCCTGACCCGCGACCTCAGGCCCCGCCGCTGCGGCGCCGATGCGGTGCGCGACTGCCGGATGCGGGATGCCCTGATGGAGCCGGTGCGGTAGCCCGGCTCTCGGCGGGCCGGACCGGCTCAGCGCGTGGGAACGGGCGTCTCGCCGCGGTAGTCGTAGAAGCCGCGCTGCGTCTTGCGGCCGAGCCATCCGGCCTCGACGTACTTCACCAGCAGCGGGCAGGGGCGGTACTTGGTGTCCGCCAGCCCGTCATGCAGCACGTTCATGATGGCAAGGCAGGTATCCAGCCCGATGAAGTCGGCCAGCTCCAGCGGCCCCATCGGGTGGTTGGTGCCGAGCTTCATCGCCATGTCGATCGAGGTCACGTTGCCCACGCCCTCGTAGAGCGTGTAGACCGCCTCGTTGATCATCGGCATCAGGATGCGGTTGACGATGAAGGCGGGGAAGTCCTCGGCGCTGGCCGCCGTCTTCCCGAGCCGCTCCACCACCTTCAGGCAGGCCTCGTAGGTGGCGTCGTCGGTGGCGATGCCCCGGATCAGCTCGACGAGCTGCATCACCGGAACCGGGTTCATGAAGTGGAACCCCATGAACTTCTCGGGCCGGTCCGTGCGCGAGGCGAGCCGCGTGATCGAGATCGAGGAGGTGTTCGAGGTCAGGATCGTGTGCGGCTGCAGATGCGGCACCAGATCCTCGAAGATCGCCTGCTTCACCGTCTCGCGCTCGGTGGCGGCCTCGATGATCAGATCGCACTTGCCCAGATCCGCCAGCGTCAGGGTGGTGCGGATGCGCCCCAGCGCGGCGGCCTTGTCCTCGGCCGTGATCTTGCCGCGCGCGATCTGGCGGTCGAGGTTGCGGTCGATCAGCTCCAGCGCCGTTTTCAGCGCCTGTTCCGAGATGTCGGTCATCAGCACGTCGTAGCCCGCAAGGGCGAACACATGGGCGATGCCGTTGCCCATCTGGCCCGCCCCGACCACGCCGACCGACCTGATCTCCATCGTCCGTCCCTTCCGATGCCGCGCGCGACCATAGGCGGGCGGCGCGGGCGGGCGCAAGCCTGCGGGCCGCGCGATCGTTCGAATTGACGGGTTAGCCCTTTGGAAACCCGCAGCCGCGATTCTCCGCTCCGGGTGAAGCGACCAGAGGTGGGTGAGATGAGCTACGTCACCAGGGGGGACGGTGTCCTCGACTATCTTCCGTGCCGCTACGGCACGTCGAAACTCCTGTTCCGCGGGCCGCGGCGGAAGCTGGAGGATTCCTACGTCGCGGTGATCGGCGGAACCGAGACCTACGGGCGCTTCGTGCAGCAGCCCTATCCCGCGCTGCTCGAGGGCCTGTGCGGCCGGCGCACGGTGAACTTCGGCTACGTCAATGCCGGCGTCGATGTCTTCCTCCAGGACGAGACGGTGATGGGCCTCTGCGCCGGGGCGGAGGTCACCATCGTCCAGCTGCTCGGGGCGCAGAACCTGACGAACCGGTTCTACACGGTGCACCCGCGCCGGAACGACCGGCTGCTCTCGGTCTCGCCGCTTCTCGGCGCGCTCTACCGCGACCTCGACTTCGCCGAGTTCAACTTCACGCGCCACCTCCTGGCCGCGCTCCAGGATCGCTCGCCGGAGCGCTTCGCGCTGGTCGTGGCCGAGCTGAAGGCCGCGTGGACGGCGCGGATGCGGCAGCTCCTGAAGCGCGTCGGCGGGCGGAAGATCCTGCTGTGGATCGGCGAGGAGGCGCCGGGCGACGGCACCGTGCTGAATGCCCGCGCCCCCGACCCGCTGTTCGTGAGCCGCGAGATGATCGAGACGCTCCGCCCGCTCGTCTCCGACGTGGTCGTGGTGGTCGAGGACCAGGACGCCCGCGCGGCCGGCACGGCCGGCATGATCTTCGAGCCGGAGGACGCGGCGGTCGCGGCGACCACCGCCAACGCGGCCGTCCACCGGCAGGTGGCCGAGGCGCTCGCCGGCGTGCTCGGGCCGGCGATGCCCTGAAACGCGCAGGGGGCGGCCGCACGGCCGCCCCCCGTTGCCCCCGATCCGAGAGGGGTCAGAGCTTCTCGATCATCTCCGGCACGGCCTGGAAGAGGTCGGCGACCAGCCCGTAGTCGGCGACCTGGAAGATCGGCGCCTCCTCGTCCTTGTTGATCGCCACGATCACCTTGCTGTCCTTCATGCCGGCCAGGTGCTGGATCGCGCCCGAGATGCCGACGGCGACGCAGAGGTTCGGCGCCACGACCTTGCCGGTCTGGCCCACCTGCCAGACGTTCGGCGCATAGCCCGAGTCGACCGCCGCGCGCGAGGCGCCGACCGCCGCGCCCAGCTTGTCGGCGAGCTTCTCGATCAGCGCGAACTGCTCCCTGGAGCCGACGCCGCGCCCGCCCGAGACGACGATCTTCGCCGAGGTCAGCTCCGGCCGGTCGGAGGCCGCGACCGTGTCCTCGATCCACTTCGAGAGTCCGGGGTTCGCGGGCACCGCCACCGTCTCGACCGGGGCCGCGCCGCCCTCGGGGGCCGCCTCGAAGGCCGTGGTGCGGATCGAGACGACCTTCTTGGCATCCGACGAACGCACCGTCTGGATCGCGTTGCCGGCGTAGATCGGCCGTTCGAACGTGTCCTTGTCGACGATGCCGGAGACGTCCGAGATCACCATCACGTCGAGCAGCGCGGCAACCCGCGGCAGCACGTTCTTGGCATCGGTCGTGGCCGGGGCCACGATGTGCTCGTAGTCGCCCGCAAGACCGGCGATCAGCGCCGCCGTGGGCTCGGCCAGCCGGTGGCCCAGCGAGGGATCCTCGGCCACCAGCACCTTCGTCACGCCGGCGAACTTCGCCGCCGCCTCGCCCGCCGCCTTCGCCCGCGCGCCGGCGGCAAGCACCGTCACCTCGCCGAGCATCTTCGCCGCGGTCAGCGCCTTGGCGGTCGCGTCCGCCATCAGCGCGCCGTCGGTCACCTCGGCCAGAAGCAGAACCGCCATCAGATCACCCCCGCCTCTTTCAGCTTGCCCACGAGTTCGTCGACCGAACCCACCTTGACCCCCGCCTTGCGGCCGGCCGGCTCGACGGTCTTCACCACGGTCAGCCGCGGCGTCACGTCCACCCCGTAATCGGCGGGCGTCTTCTCCTCGAGCGGCTTCTTCTTCGCCTTCATGATATTCGGCAGCGAGGCATAGCGCGGCTCGTTGAGCCGCAGATCGACGGTCACGATCGCCGGCAGCCTCACCTCGATCGTCTGGAGCCCGCCGTCAACCTCGCGCGTCACCCGCGCGGTCTCGCCCGTCACCTCGAGCTTCGAGGCGAAGGTGGCCTGCGCCCAGCCCAGCAGCGCGGCGAGCATCTGGCCGGTGGCGTTCATGTCGTTGTCGATCGCCTGCTTGCCGCAGATAACGAGGCCCGGCTTCTCGGCCTCGATCACGGCCTTGAGGAGCTTGGCCACCGCCAGCGGCTCGATATCCTGGTGCACGTCCGAGGCCGCCTCGATCAGGATCGCCCGGTCCGCCCCCATGGCCAGCGCCGTCCGCAGCGTCTCCTGCGCCTGCTTCACCCCGATCGAGACCGCCACGACCTCTTCGGCAAGGCCCTTCTCCTTCAGCCGGATCGCCTCCTCGACCGCGATCTCGTCGAACGGGTTCATCGACATCTTGACGTTCGCCAGATCGACCCCGCTCCCGTCCGACTTCACCCGGACCTTCACGTTGTAGTCGATCACCCGCTTCACGGGCACGAGCACCTTCATCGGCGTGGGTCTCCCTTGCAGCTTCGGTGCCTACTTACCGGCTGGCGCCGCGCGAAAACAGCGCAAAATCGACGCGGCGCAGCCCGCCGACGCCACGTCTCGCCGCGGCGCGCACGGCCCGCGCCGGCCTCAGCGGTTCGCCCCGGGAACCCAGAGGACATCGGCGCGGCCCTCGTCGTTGGCGATGCGGCCGGCGACGAAGAACCAGTCGGACAGCCGGTTGAGGTAGATAATCGCCTGCTCGTTGACCGGCTCGATCGTGGCGAGTTCCACCGCCAGCCGCTCGGCCCGCCGGGCCACCGTGCGGCACAGGTGCAGATGCGCGGCCAGCGGCGTGCCGCCGGGCAGGACGAAGCTGCGCAGCGGCGCAAGCCGCGCGTTCATCGCGTCGATCTCGTCCTCCAGACGCTTCACCTGCGCCGCGACCATCCGCAGCACCGGATGGCCGGCCTCGTGGTCCTTCTCCATCTCGGGGCGGCAGAGATCGGCGCCGAGGTCGAAGAGGTCGTTCGAGATCCGCGCGAGCGCGGCATCCATCTCGCCGGTCGCATGCAGCCGGGCGAGGCCGACGGTGGCGTTCGTCTCGTCGACCGTGCCGTAGGCCGAGACGCGCAGCGAATGCTTGGCGACCCGTGCCCCGTTGCCCAGCGCGGTCTCGCCGGCGTCCCCGGTCCGGGTGTAGATCCTGTTGAGGACGACCATCAGTTCCCTCCCTGACCGCGCAGCCAGATGAAGATGGCGATGAGCACCACGGCCACGAACTGCGCCGCGATCCGCCAGCGCATCAGCCGGTTGGAGCGCCGGCCGCTGCCCTCGCCGCCGCGGGCGAAGCCCCCGATCCCGAGCGCGAGGATGGCGAGCGTGGCAAGGCAGGCCAGCGCGATGAGGTAGAAGAGCGGATCGGAAAGCATGGCGAGTCCCGGCTGCGTGCGCCCCGATGTAGGCCGCCGGCGCGGAAAAGCGAAGCGGTAATCGGGGCTCAGGCCCGCGCGATGACCCAGTCGAGCGCCCGCGTCGGCAGAAGCCGGCGGAACGCGCCCATCAGGTAGGTGGGCGTGGTCACGTAGTAGCGCGGGCGCGGGTTCGGGCTTTCGAGCGCGCGCGCGAGCCGGGCGGTTACGGCGGAGGGCGGCAGTTCGAAGCGGTCGGGTCCGCGCGGCTCGTAGAGCCGGCGCAGCAGGCTCGCCCGGTACTGCTCGGCGCGGGCCGAGTTCTCCCAGTCGATCCAGCGCTCGAAATGCGGGATCGAGTTGGCCCGGATGCGGCTGGTGATCGGCCCCGGCTCGATCAGGATCACCCGGATGGGTGTGTCGCGCATCTCGATCCGCAGCACGTCCGTCAGCCCCTCCATCGCGTGTTTCGTGGCGACATAGGCGCCGCGCCAGCGCATCGGCACGAAGCCGAGCACCGAGGAGCAGTTGACGATCCGCCCGTGGCCCTGGCGCCGCATCGCCGGGATCACCCGCCGCGTCAGGTCGTGCACGCCGAAGAGGTTGGTCTCGAAGATCTCGCGCAGCGCGCCGCGCGGCAGGTCCTCGACCGCGCCGGGGCAGGCGAAGGCGCCGTTGTTGAACACCGCATCGAGCCTGCCGCCGGTGCGCGACAGCGCCTCGTCCACCGCCGCGGCGATGCTCTCCTCGTCGGCATAGTCGAGGCGGAAGCTCTCCAGCCCCTCGGCCCGCAGCCGCGCGCAGTCCTCCTCCTTCCGGCAGGTGGCGAAGACGCGCCAGCCGCGCCGCGCCATCCCGTGCGCCGCGTCGTGACCGATGCCCGAGGAGCACCCCGTGATCAGCAGCGTCCGTTCCGCCATGCCCGCCTCCGCCGTCGCGCGGCGCACCCTGCCCCGACGCGGGCCGGGCGGACAAGCCCTCAGGCGGCGTAGGCGGCGCGCTCGAAGGCCTCGTAGGTCCGCATGAAGCGCGGCTCAACGAAGGGCAGCGTCTGCGTCATGATGACGGCGGCGAGGTCCGAGGCCGGGTCGAACCAGTAGTGCGTGTTGAGCACGCCCGCCCAGCCCTGCGACCCGGCGCGGCGCATGCCGGGAATGTCGGATTCGTTGCGCATGAAGCCGAAGCTGTGCGTCTTGACCGTGCCGGGGAAGGGGTCGAAGTCGGCCGTGACCGGCGGCGCCGCCGTCAGCATCGGCTCGAAGCTGAGCGGCCCCATGTGGTTCTCGAGCATCCGCGCGACGCCCTCCTCGCTCAGCACCCGGTTGCCGTCGAGCGCGCCGCGGTTGAGGAACATGCGCAGGAACCGCATGTAGTCCTGCGGGGTGGAGTAGAGCGCGTGGCCCATGCCGTAGACCTCCGGGTTCGAGGGCGGCGCGAGCGCGAAGTCGGCGAAGCCGCCCCCCTCGCCGCGGGCCTTCACGCCGGCAAGGCGCGGCGCCATGTGGTCGCGCACCTCGACATCGGTGTCCTCCATGCCGAGCGGGCCGAAGAGGTTCTCCTTCAGGAAGGCATCGATCCGCCGACCGCTGATCCGCTCGACCATCAGGCCGAGCCAGTCGATGCCCACCCCGTAGCCCCAGCGCGTGCCGGGATCGGTGAGCATCGGATAGAACATCGCGGCCTTCGTCCCGGCAAGGATCGAGGGATGCCCCGTCCTCGCCATGTAGTCCTGCGGGGCGGTGTTCCAGAACTCGTATTCCAGCCCCGAGGTATGGGTGGCCAGATGCCGCGCGGTGGCCTTCACCCGCGGCGCGCGCAGGCGCGGGGTGTCGCCGTCCCAGCCCTCCAGCACGCGCAGCTCGGCGAACTCGGGCAGGACCTCCTCGACCGGCGTCTCGAAGTCCAGCTCGCCGCGGTCGATCAGGATCATCGCGGCGGTCGATCCCACGGCCTTGGTCATCGAGAAGATGCGGAACACGGTGTCGGGGCCCGCCGGCAGGCCCGGCGCCGCCTCGCCGGCCGCGCCCGACCAGGTGATGCCCGCGGCGTTCCCGGTCATCCCGACCGCGAAGGGCACGTCCTGCTGCCGGACCGCGCGGTCCAGAACCTCCTGAAGTCCCATGCTCTCCTCCCCGGTTCCGGCAAGTCTGACGCGGCCGGTCGATTCCCGGCAAGCGCGATTGTGCGCTGGACCGCGCCGGGCCAAGGCACTACACAACATCCATGTCCGAGCCGACCGAAGGCCCCAAGATCGAGCCCCCCGAAGGCAGCGAGCTTGCCGAGCCGCTTGCCCGCGCGATCGGCGAGCGCTACCTGACCTATGCGCTCTCCACGATCATGCACCGCGCGCTGCCGGATGCGCGCGACGGGCTGAAGCCGGTGCACCGGCGCATCCTCTGGGCGATGCGCGAGCTGCGGCTGTCCTCGACAGGGGGGTTCCGCAAGTCGGCCAAGATCTCGGGCGACGTGATGGGGAACTACCACCCCCACGGCGATGCGGCGATCTACGACGCGATGGCGCGGCTGGCGCAGGACTTCACGATCCGCTACCCGCTGGTGGACGGGCAGGGCAACTTCGGCAACATCGACGGCGACACCCCCGCCGCCAGCCGCTACACCGAGGCCCGCCTGACGGCCGCCGCCGAGGCGCTGCTGGCGGGGCTTGACGAGAACGCGGTCGATTTCCGCCCGAACTACGACGGCACGCTCACCGAGCCCGTCGTGCTGCCGGCCGCCTTCCCCAACCTGCTCGCCAACGGGGCGAGCGGCATCGCCGTCGGCATGGCGACGAACATCCCGCCGCACAATCTCGACGAGCTGCTCGAGGCCTGCATCCACCTCGCGAAGGCCAGGAACTCGGATCAAGTCCGCGACGAGACGCTGATCGAGATGGTCCGCGGCCCCGACTTCCCCACCGGCGGGGGGGTGGTGGAGCCGCCCGAGTCGCTGCGCGAGGCCTACCGCACGGGGCGCGGGTCGATCCGCCTGCGGGCCCGCTGGACGAAGGAGGAGCTCTCGCACGGCACATGGCAGATCGTGGTGACCGAGATCCCCTATCAGGTGCAGAAGTCGAAGCTGATCGAGCGCATCGCAGAGCTGATCGAGACGAAGAAGGTGCCGCTCCTCGCCGATGTGCGCGACGAGAGCGCCGAGGACATCCGCATCGTGCTCGAGCCGCGGTCGCGCAACGTCGATCCCGAGGTGCTGATGGGGATGCTGTTCCGCAACTCCGACCTCGAGACGCGCTTCGCGCTCAACATGAACGTGCTGATTGACGGCCGCGTGCCGAAGGTCTGCTCGCTCAAGGAGGTGCTGCGCGCCTTCCTCGCCCACCGGCGCGAGGTGCTGGTCCGCCGCTCGCGGCACCGGATGGAGAAGATCGACCACCGGCTCGAGGTGCTCGAGGGGCTGATCACCGCCTTCCTCAACCTCGACCGGGTGATCGACATCATCCGCTACGACGACGACCCCAAGGCCGCGCTGATGCGCGAGGACTGGGGGCGCGCCCATGTCCGCGCGACCTCGGAGAAGGACTATGTGAGCCCGCCCCCCGGCGAGGGCGAGCTGACCGAGGTGCAGGCCGAGGCGATCCTCAACATGCGGCTGCGCTCGCTGCGGCGGCTCGAGGAGATGGAGCTGCGCCGGGAATTCGAGGCGCTCACCGAGGAGCGCGCCGCGCTCGAGGACCTGCTGGCCGACGAGGGGCTCCAGTGGACCCGCATCGCCGAGGAGCTGCGCGAGACCCGCAGGGCCTTCGGCCGCGACGCCCCCGGCGGCGCGCGGCGGACGACCTTTGCCGAGGCGGGCGAGGCCGAGGACGTGCCCATGGAGGCGATGACCCTGCGCGAGCCGATCACCGTGATCTGCTCGCGCATGGGCTGGATCAGGGCGATGAAGGGGCACCAGCCGCTCGACGCCGAGGTGAAGTTCCGGGACGGCGACGGCCCCCGCTTCGCCTTCCATGCCGAGACGACCGACCGCATCCTGCTGTTCGGCTCGAACGGGCGGTTCTACACGATCCTCGGCGCGAACCTGCCCGGCGGGCGCGGCATGGGCGAACCCGTGCGCCTGATGGTCGATCTGCCGAACGAGGCCGAGATCGTCGCCCTCTTCCCCCACCGCCCCGGCGGCAGGCTGATCGTCGCCTCCTCGGCCGGCGACGGCTTCGTCGTGCCCGAGGACGAGGTCCTGGCGCAGACCCGGGCAGGCAGGCAGGTGATGAACCTCGCCGAGGGCGTGGCGGCCGCCGCCTGCCGCCCGGTGCGTGGTGACCACGTCGCCGTGATCAGCCAGAACGGCAAGCTGCTCGTCTTTCCGCTCTCGGAACTGCCCGAGATGGCGCGCGGCAAGGGCGTGCGGCTTCAGAAGTACAGGTCGGTCACCGGCCGGCAGGGCAGGCTGGAACTCGACGGCGGCCTGTCGGACGTGACGACCTTCGACTGGGCGCAGGGCCTGTCCTGGACGATGGGGGGCGGGCGGACGCGCACCGAGCCCGACATGACCGAATGGCTCGGCCCGCGCGCGGGCGCCGGCAAGCGCCCGCCGCACGGCTTTCCGAAGACCAACCGCTTCGACTGAGCCCTACGCGCGGATGAAGCGGAAGACGGCCGAGGCGGCCCAGCCGGCGAACACCGCGAGCGCCAGGGCGAGGAGGCCGTAGGCCAGCGGCCGCTCGTGCGCGAGGGTGTAGACGAAGCGCTCCAGCCCGACCTTCCGCACGTCGAGGATGGTGGTGTGATGGTCCACGACCTGCCTGCCCCGCGTCAGGAAGATGCGGATCGTGTAGAGCCCCTCGGTCAGGTTCGCCGGCAGTTCGAACGAGGTCTGGAACAGGGTTTCCTCGGCAAGGGCGACCACGCCCGCCTCCACCCGGTAGTGGCCGCTCGCCCGGCGCAGGCGGATCAGCGCCTCCGAGAACTGCACCGCGTCGGCGACCTCGGGCGGCGCGCCGACCGAGCGGATGCCCATGGGGATCGAGATGCGGTAGCGGAGATCCTCGGTATGCGAGAGGATGTCGAACAGCGGCGCGGTGGCGGCGATGGCGTAGAAGCGCGGCGCGGCATCGATCTCGACGGACTCGGTGTTGATCCAGATGCCGAAGACGCGGCTCTTCTTGCGCACGTTCACCGGCGCGGCCGGCCCGGTGACCGTGACGATGACCTCGAGCGGCGGACCCTCGGGGGGCGGCGCCTCGCGCCGGGCGGCGCCGAAGACGAGGATCTCGGAGCCGTCGAAGTTGGCCGTGATCGAGACGCGCGTCTGGCTCAGCCCGGCGACGATCCGCTCGGCCGGGGCGGCGGGGCCGGCAAGCAGCGCCAGCAGCGCGGCGAGGGCGAGGGGGAAGGCGGCCCTCATCCGCGCGACGACCGGTAGCCGATCGAGTAGAGCTCGTCGGGCTCGATGACCAGGTCGAGCAGCAGCTTGCCGCAGACCGAAAGCACCACGATCGCGAGAAGGATGCGGAGCTGCTCGGCCCGCAGCCGCGCGCCGATTCGGGTGCCGATCTGCGCGCCGACCACCCCCCCGAGGATCAGGATGAGGGCCAGCAGGATGTCGACCGAATAGTTGGTGACGGCATGCATCACCGTGGTGAAGCCGGTGACGAAGACGATCTGGAACAGCGAGGTCCCGACGACCACCTTCGTGGGCATCCCCAGCAGGTAGATCATCGCCGGCACCATGATGAAGCCGCCGCCGACGCCCATGATGGCGGCCAGCACGCCCACCGAGGCGCCGACCAGAAGCGGCGGGATGACCGAGATGTAGAGGCCCGAGGTGCGGAACTTGGCCTTGAACGGCAGCCGGTGCACCCAGAGGTGCTGGCGCCGCTCGGTCCTGCCCGGCGCGCGCCGCGCGCGCAGCATGGCCCGCAGGCTTTCCTGGAACATCAGCAGGCCGATCACGCCGAGGAACACGACGTAGGAGAGCTGCACCACGAGGTCGATCTGGCCGATGTCCTGCAGCCGGTTGAACGCCCAGACGCCGGCCGCCGAGCCGGCGAGGCCGCCGGCCAGCAGCACGCTGCCCATCACGAAGTCCACGGTGCGGCGCCGCACATGCGCGAGCACCCCCGAGATCGACGAGGCGACCACCTGGTTCGCGCCGGTCGCCACCGCCACGGGCGGCGGAATGCCGATGAGGAACAGCAGCGGCGTGATCAGGAAGCCGCCGCCCACCCCGAACAGCCCCGAGAGCAGTCCGACCAGCCCGCCGATCCCCAGAAGGAGGAAGATGTTGACCGAGACCTCGGCGATGGGAAGGTACAGCTGCATCGGGAACGCCGCCGGAACGGGAGAGGTCCGCCGCCAGACTCGCGCGGCCGCTCGGCGATGTCAAACGGCTGGCGCCGCCGGCTCACGCCGGCTCACGCCATCGCGCGCAGGAACGCCCGCAGGATCCGCTCCAGCTTCGCGGCGCCGAGTGGCGCCATGGCCTTGGTGTGCTCGTGGCTGATCCGCTCCTCCGAGAGGCCCGCCGCCATGTTGGTGACCGTCGAGATCGCGGCGACCCTCAGCCCGAGGAAACGGGCCAGGATCACCTCGGGCACCGTCGACATGCCCACGGCATCGGCACCGAGCGTCCGGATCGCGCGGATCTCGGCGGGCGTCTCGAACGACGGCCCCGAATACCAGGCGTAGACGCCTTCGGCCAGGGCGATGCCCTCGGCCGCCGCCGCCGCCCGCAGCGCGGCGCGCAGGGCGGGATCGTGCGCGTCGGTCATCGGCACGAAGCGCGCGTCGGTCGGTTCTCCGATCAGCGGGTTCAGGCCCGAGAAGTTGATGTGATCCGACAGCAGCATCAGCTCGCCCGGCCGGATGCCGGGGTCGAGCGACCCCGCGGCGTTGGTCAGGATCAGCGCCTCTGCCCCCAGCGCCTTCAGCACCTCGAGCGGCAGGCGCATCGCCGCGGGGTCACCGGTCTCGTAGTAGTGCGCCCGCCCGCCGAACACGGCGACGCGCACGCCCTCGAGCCGCCCGACGACGAGGGTCGGGGAATGCCCCGAGACGCCCGCATGCGGAAAGCCGGGAAGGTCGGCATAGGGCACGGCCACGCCCTCGACCGCGCCGGCGAGGTGGCCCAGGCCCGAGCCGAGCACCAGGCCGAGCCGAACCGGTTCCGCGCCGGCGCGGGCGCGGACCAGCGCGGCAAGCTCCTCAGCGTTCCTTGACATAGGGCTGCCCGCCCGCGCGGGGCGGAATGGCCTTGCCGACGAAGCCGGCGAGCACGATCACGGTCAGCACGTAGGGCAGCGCGTCGAGGAACGGCACGGGCACCTTGAAGCCGGCCGCGGCCTCGATCACGTCGGGGCGCAGCGCCAGCGCCTGGAGGAACCCGAACAGCAGGCAGGCGTAGAGCGCATGCCACGGCCGCCACTTGGCGAAGATCAGTGCGGCCAGCGCGATGTAGCCGCGCCCCGCCGTCATCTCGCGCCCGAAGCCCGCCTGGAGCGCGGTCGCCATGTAGGCGCCGGCGATCCCGCAGAGAACGCCGGTGATCAGCACCGCCGTGTAGCGCAGCCGCGTCACCGAGATCCCCGCGGTATCGACCGACTCGGGGTTCTCTCCCACCGCCCTCAGTCGCAGGCCGAAGCGGGTGCGGAACAGCACCCACCAGGTGAGCGGCACCGTGAGGAGCGCGACGTAGACCAGCGCGGTATGGCCCGAGACGACCTCGGCGTAGAGCGGGCCGAGCAGCGGAACCTCGCTGAGCGTCCCGGACAGCGGCAGGGTCAGCGCCTGGAAGCGGGCGGCCCCTTCGAGCGGTGGCGTGCGCCCGCCCTGCCCGAAGAGATCCTCGGCCACCAGCACGGTGATCCCCGAGGCGAGGAAGTTGAGCGCCACGCCCGAGATCAGCTGGTTGCCCCGGAAGGTGATCGAGGCAAGGCCGTGGATCACCGCCAGCACCATCGAGGCGCCGATCCCCGCCATGAGCCCGACCCAGGCCGAGCCGGTCAGGAAGGCGACCGCCCCCGAGGCCATCGCCGCCATCAGCATCTTGCCCTCGAGCCCGATGTCGAAGATGCCCGCGCGTTCCGAGAACAGGCCCGCGAGGCAGGCCAGCAGCAATGGCGTGGCGAGCCGGAGCGTCGAGTCGAGGATCTGGAGGAGGGTCGCGTAATCCATCAGGCCGCCCCCGCCGCCGGCCGCCGGCCGAAAGTGCGGAAGCCCCAGCCGACGAGCATCCGCATGGCGTTGTCGAGCGCCCCCGTGAACAGGATGACGAGCGCCTGCACCACGGTGCGCAGCTCGATCGGAATCGAGGTCCACAGCCCGATCTCGGCCCCGCCCTGATAGAGGATCCCGAAGAGCAGCGCGGCGAGGAACACGCCGACCGGATGGTTGCGGCCCATCAGCGCGACCGCGATGCCGATGAAGCCCGCCCCCTCGGCCGAGTTCAGCACCAGCCGCTCGCTCTCGCCCATGACGTTGTTGATCGCCATCAGCCCGGCGAGCGCGCCCGAGATCAGCATCGACAGCATGATGATGCGGAAGGGCGAGATCCCGGCGTAGACCGCCGCGGCTTCCGACTTGCCGAAGGCGCGGATCTCGTAGCCGAGCCGCGTCCGCCACAGCAGCAGCCAGACCAGCCAGCAGGCGAGGATCGCCAGCAGGAGGGTGATGTTCGCCGGCACCGAGGGGCTGAACAGTCTGCCGACCAGCGGCAGGTCGTGCAGCGTCGGCAGGCCCGCGCCCGCAGGGAAGCGGGCGGTCGCGGGGTCCATGGTCCCCGGCGGGCGGAAGACGTTGACCAGCAGGTAGACCAGCAGCGAGGCCGCGATGTAGTTGAACATGATCGTGGTGATCACGATGTGGCTGCCGCGCCGGGCCTGGAGATAGGCCGGGATCGCCGCCCAGGCCGCGCCGAAGAGCGCCGCGCCGAGCATCGCCGCCGGCAATGCCAGCGTCCAGTGCGGCCAGGGCAGGGAGAGGCAGACGATCGCCACCCCGAGCCCGCCGATCTGCGCCTGCCCCTCGCCGCCGATGTTGAACTGGCCGGCGTGGAAGGCCACCGTCACCGCAAGTCCGGTGAAGATGAACGAGGTGGCGTAGTAGAGCGTGTAGCCCCAGCCGTAGGCCGAGCCGACCGCGCCCTGAAGCATCGTCCGCATCGCCTCGACCGGGTCGGCGCCGATCGCCAGGATCACCAGCGCCGAGATCAGCAGCGCCAGGACGAGCGACAGGAGCGGCACGAGGACCACGTCCGCCCAGACCGGAAGCCGCGTCATGCGCACCCCTCCCCGACGTGGCGCCCGGCCGGCGCCCGCGCGTGCCGCCTCATGCCGCCTCCTTCCCGGCGGCAATGCCCGCCATCATCAGGCCGAGTTCGCGCGCGTCGGTTTCCTGCGGCAGCCGCTCGCCCATGATCCGGCCGTCGAACATCACCAGGATGCGGTCCGACAGCGAAAGGATCTCGTCGAGCTCGACGCTGACGAGCAGGATCGCCGCACCCGCATCGCGCAGCGCGATGAGCCGCCTGTGGATGAACTCGATCGCGCCGATGTCCACCCCGCGCGTCGGCTGGCCGACCAGGAGAAGCCGGGGCTCGGCCTCGATCTCGCGCGCCAGAACGAGCTTCTGCTGGTTGCCGCCCGAGAAGTTCTTCGCCGGCAGGCGCGGGTTGGGCGGGCGCACGTCGAAGCGTTCGATCTTGCCCTCGGCCGAGGCGATGAGCTTGCCGTTGTCCATCAGCAGCGCATTGCGCTGATAGGCCGGATCGTGGTGGTAGCCGAAGGCGAGGTTCTCCCACGCCGTGAAATCGAGGATCAGGCCCAGGTGCTGGCGGTCCTCGGGGACATGCGCGATTCCCCCCGCGCGCCGGGTGCGGCCGTCGGCATGGCGGCCGGTCAGGTCGATCTCCCGGCCGTCGAGGCGGACGCGCCCCGTCGCCTTGCCGATGCCGCCCAGCACCTCGAGAAGCTCCGACTGGCCGTTCCCGGCGACGCCGGCGATCCCGAGGATCTCGCCGGCGCGCACCTGCAGCGATATCCCGCGCAGCCGCTCCACCCCGTGGTCGTCGACGACCCTCAGGTTCTCGACCTCCAGGACCTCGCGCCCCGGGGCCGCCGGCCGCTTCTCGACCTGCAGCAGCACCTTCCGCCCGACCATCAGCTCGGCAAGCTGTTCGGGGCTGGTCTCGGCGGTCCGGACGGTGGCCGTCATCTCGCCGCGGCGCATCACGCTTACCGTGTCGGTGATCTCCATGATCTCGCGCAGCTTGTGGGTGATCAGGATGATCGTCTTGCCCTGCTGCTTCAGCCCCTCGAGGATGCGGAACAGGTGGTCGGCCTCGGCCGGCGTCAGCACGCCGGTCGGCTCGTCCAGGATCAGGATGTCGGCCTTGCGGTAGAGCGCCTTGAGGATCTCGACGCGCTGCTGGTGGCCGACGGAGAGATCCTCGATCGTCGCGTCGGGATCGACCTCGAGCTCGTATTCCTCGGCCAGCTGCCGGAGCAGCCGGCGCGCCTTGGCAAGCGAGGGACGCAGCAGCGCGCCGTCCTCGGCGCCGAGGACCACGTTCTCGAGCACGGTGAAGTTCGGCACCAGCTTGAAGTGCTGGAACACCATGCCGATCCCGGCGCGGATCGCGGCCTGGCTGTCGGTGATCTCGGTGCGCCGGCCGTTGATCCAGATCTCGCCGGCATCGGCCCTGTAGAAGCCGTAGAGGATCGACATCAGGGTGGATTTTCCGGCGCCGTTCTCGCCGATGATGCCGTGGATCGTGCCCGGCATCACGCGGATCGAGATGTCCCTGTTGGCCTGCACCGGCCCGAAGGCCTTCGAGATCCCCCGCAGCTCGATCGCCGGGGCGATGCCGGGGGCGGCCGTCTCCGGCCGCCCCGATGTGTCCCTGGGAGTCATTCAGAACGACAGCGCGGGGCAGCTGTCGTCCGACATGTAGTCGTGCACCTGAAGCTCGCCCGAGGCGATCTTCGCGGCCGCAGCGTCCACGGCGGCCTTCATCTCCTCGGTCACCAGCGAGGCGTTGTGCTCGTCGAGCGCATAGCCGACGCCGCCGTTGGCGATGCCCATGACGTTGACGCCGGGCTGGAGGTTCTCGCCCTCCTTGAACGCCTCGTAGACGGCATTGTCCACCCGCTTGAGCATCGAGGTCAGCACCGAGCCGGGGTGCAGGTAGTTCTGGTTGCTGTCCACCCCGATCGAGAGCTTGCCCTCGTCGGCCGCGGCCTGGAGCACGCCGATGCCGGTTCCGCCGGCCGCGGCATAGATCACGTCGGCGCCCTGGGCGATCTGCGCCTTGGCCAGCTCGCCGCCCTTCACCGGGTCGTTCCAAGCCGCCGGGGTCGTGCCGGTCATGTTGGCAATGATCGTGGCGTCGGGGTTCACCGCCTTGACGCCCTGGGCGTAGCCGCAGGCGAACTTGCGGATGAGCGGAATGTCCATGCCGCCCACGAAGCCTACCGTGCCGGTCTTGCTGGCCATCGCCGCCATCATGCCCACGAGGTAGGAGCCCTCGTGCTCGTTGAACACCACCGACTTCACGTTCGGCTGGTCCACCACCATGTCGATGATCGCGAACTTGGTGTCGGGGTAGTCGGGCGCGACCTTGTTGAGCACGTCGCCGAAGGCGAAGCCGGTCATCACGATCGGGTTCGACCCGGCCTCGGCCAGCCGGCGCAGGGCCTGCTCGCGCTGCGCCTCGGACTGCATCTCGAGCTCGCGGTAGGTGCCGCCGGTCTCGGCCTTCCAGCGCTCGGCGCCGTTGAATGCGGCCTCGTTGAACGACTTGTCGAACTTGCCGCCGAGGTCGAAGATCAGCGCCGGCTCGGCGAGCGCGGCGCCCGAGGCCAGCGCCAGCGTGGCGGCGGCGCCGAGGATGCTCTTGAGATAGCTCATGGAAATCTCCCGGTTGGTGTTCGGCCCCGGGTCCGTCCCGGCGGCACGTCAATCCGCGGATCTCTGTCGGATCGTCGCGGATTTAGGGCCGAGGGGGCAGGGGTGGTCAATAGGCATGTTGCTCCGCCGGCGGGCGGCGGCACGGACCCGGCGCTCCGGCCGCTGCGTGACGCGCGCCGGACCGGCCGGCCGCCAGCGGCTCAGGCAGGGCGCAGGTCGCGGCGCATCAGCAGCGCGGCGATGCCGGGCGCATGGTAGCCGGGGCGTCTGCCCACCTCCGCCCAGCCCTCGGCGCGGTAGAGCGCGCGGGCGGCGGCGTTGTCCTCGGCCACCTCGAGGAAGGCCTCTTCCGCCCCACGGGCGAGGGCGCGCGCATGGAATGCCCGGAGCAGTCGTCGGCCCAGCCCGTGCCGGCGCAGCTCGGGCGGGACGGCAAGGGTGAGCAGCTCGGCCTCGTCTGCCACCGTCCGGCCCACCAGGAATGCCCGGCCCTCCTCCAGCAGGAAGGCGCCGCGCGTGGCGAGAACCTCGTCGAACTCCGCGGCCGTCCACGGCCGGGGAACCGCGAAGGAGATCGCGTGCAGGGCGGCCAGCTCCTCCGCTGTCACGGCAGCAGCTCCGGCGGCGCCTCGCGTCGTGGCGCGGCATCGGCCGCGCGCAGGTAGAGCGGCGCCGGCCGGCCGGGTGGCGCACCGGCACCGGCGGCCAGCGCGGCAAGGCGGCCGATGGCGACCGCAAGCGGCACGGGCTGCGCCAGCGCCACCGCGCCGAGCACCGGGGCAAGCCGCGGCGCCGCGTCGCCCGCGACGGCCCCGGCCGAGAACGCCCAGGAGGGCAGCGCATCGTCGCGGGCAAGCGCCGGGGGCGGCGATTCCGCCCCGTCGAAGAGCTGCAGGAAGACCTCGCCCCGGCGGGCGTCGAGCGCGGCCAGCACCGGTCGCGGCAGGCCGTATGCCGCGGCCTCGAGCGCCGTGACCCCCACGGCGGGAACCCCGAGCGACATCGCCAGCCCGCGCGCCGCGGCCACCGCAAGCCGCACGCCGGTGAAGTTGCCTGGCCCGGTGCCGACCGCGATCAGCCCGAGGTCGCGCCAGGCCAGGCCCTGCCCCGCCAGCATCCCGGCGAGCATCGGCATCAGGCGCTCCGCCTGCCCGCGCTCCATCGGCTCGGCGCGTTCGGCCAGGATCTCTCCGCCGCGAAGCAAAGCGGCCGCGCAATGCGCGGCCGAGGTGTCGAAGGCGAGGACCGGCGCGTCAGGCCGCAACGGGCCTGACCTCGATCACTTCCGGGATGTAGTGCCTGAGCAGGTTCTCGATGCCCATCTTCAGCGTCAGCGTCGAGGAGGGGCAGCCTGCGCAGGCCCCCTGCATGTGCAGGTAGACGACGCCGCGGTCGAAGCCGTGGAAAGTGATGTCGCCACCGTCCTGCGCCACCGCCGGACGGACGCGCGTATCGAGAAGCTGCTTGATCTGCTCGACGATCGCGGCGTCGGGGCCCTCGTGCGCGGCATGGCCGCCGCCGCCCCCGGCCTCGTCCTCCAGCGCGGGCAGGCCCGACTGGAAGTGCTCCATGACCGCGCCGAGGATCGCGGGCTTGATGTGGTCCCACTCCACGGCGTCGGACTTGGTGACCGTCACGAAGTCGTTGCCGAGGAAGACGGCCGTCACGCCCTGCACGCCGAAGATCCGGCGGGCGAGCGGCGAGCGGACGGCGGCCTCGCTGCTGGGAAAGTCGGCGGTTCCGGTCTCGAGCACGGTCTGGCCCGGCAGGAACTTCAGCGTGGCCGGATTCGGGGTGGACTCGGTCTGGATGAACATGGGGCGCATCTCCGGCGTTGCCTTCTTAGATGCGCCCCGCCGCCGGCCATGTCAAGATTTGGAACGGTTCTAAACTCGGGGCCGCATCGCCGCCCGCAGCCACGGGAACCGTTGCCGGGAAGGAAACGACCCCCCCTGCAGCGGCCCCTCTGAAGCGGCATCAAGATGAACGGCCCGTGAATTTCTGCGGTTCTGCCCGAGTTCCGCCGCAATCTGCCGCGAAGACTGGGCAGAGATCTTGTGGGTTGTTGTTTCCGCAAGCGCAATAATTGTAGGTTGCGAGATGCGCACAATCTTGACGAGTATCCGGTTCCGCGACCGGCAGCGTGCGAAGCGGAGGTTCCTGGCGGACGAGGCCGGCGCGGTCTCGATCGAGATGGTGGCGGTCTGCGGCGTCGTCGTGGTGCTGGGGATCGTCGCCGGCTCCCTGATCTCGCAGGGCAGCATGGGCCGCGCCGACGCGATCGGCGACGACCTCGCCCAGATCGAGCCCGTGCCGGCGCCGGTCGGCGCCTCGGCGGGCGGCGCGGGCAGCGCGGGCAGCGGCGGCGGCGCGGGCGGATCGGCGTCCGCCGGCGGGGGCGGCTCGGGCGGGCCGGCGATCGTCGACAATCCCTTCTCCTACGGCGCGGGCGGCGGCAGCTCGGGTGGCGGGGGCGGCTCGGGTGGCGGCTCGGGCGGCGGCGGCTCGGGCGGTGGTGGCTCGGGCGGCGGTGGCGGCGGCGGCTCGGGCGGCGGTGGCGGTGGCGGTGGCGGCGGCGGCCCGGGCG
>JANZZL010000005.1 GCA_026419405.1 Paracoccaceae bacterium
CGGCGGCCGAGCGCGAGGCCGAGCGCGCCGCCTCGGAGGCGCGCGAGGCCCGCGCCGCGGCGGGGGCGCGCGCGGAGGCCGCCCGCGAGGCGGTGGCGCAGGCCGTGCACCGCATCGCCGAGGAACAGGAGACGACGCCCGCGGCGCTGCTCGAGGCGCTGGGCGCCGACCCCGAGGCGATGCCCGGCGCGGAGGCGATCGAGGCCGAGGTGACGCGCCTGCGCCGCCAGCGCGACGCGCTCGGCGCGGTGAACCTGCGCGCCGAGGAGGACGCCCGCGAGGTCGAGGCCGAGCATGCCGCGCTGTCGGCCGAGAAGGCCGATCTCGAGGAGGCGATCCGCAAGCTGCGCGCCGGCATCGCCGGGCTCAACCGCGAGGGGCGCGAGCGGCTCTTGACCGCCTTCGAGCAGGTGAACGCGAACTTCGCGCTGCTGTTCACGCATCTCTTCGGCGGCGGCGAGGCGCGGCTGGTGCTGGTGGAGAGCGACGACCCGCTGGAGGCGGGGCTGGAGATCATGTGCCAGCCGCCGGGCAAGAAGCTCTCGACGCTGTCGCTGCTGTCGGGCGGCGAGCAGACGCTGACGGCGCTGGCGCTGATCTTCGCGGTGTTCCTGGCCAATCCCGCGCCGATCTGCGTGCTCGACGAGGTGGATGCGCCGCTCGACGACGCCAACGTGACGCGGTTCTGCGACCTGCTCGACGAGATGTGCCGGCGCACCGCGACGCGGTTCCTGATCATCACCCATCACGCGGTGACGATGAGCCGGATGGACCGGCTGTTCGGCGTGACGATGCAGGAACAGGGGGTGAGCCAGCTCGTCAGCGTGGACCTCAGGCGCGCCGAGCAGCTGGTGGCGTGAGCCCCCGGCCGCAGCGGGCGCCGGGGGGGTTCACACCCCCCGGACCCCCCGTGGCGTATTTGGACCAAGGGGAAGGAGGGGCGGGCCGCCCTTGTTCCCTGCCGCCGGCCGGCCTAGATGGGGCGCATGCGGATCCCGCTGCTCGACCGTTCGCCCGCCGTGGCCGTGGTGCGCCTGCACGGCATGATCGCCGCCGGGCCGCGGGGGCTGTCGGATGCGGGCCTGGCGCCGGTGCTGGAACGCGCCTTCCGGCGCGGCCGGCCGAAGGCGGTGGCGCTGGCCGTCAACTCGCCCGGCGGGTCGGCGGTGCAGTCGGCGCTGATCGCGGCGCGGATCCGCCGGCTTGCCGAGGAGCGGAAGGTTCCCGTGCTGGCCTTCGTCGAGGACCTCGCCGCCTCGGGCGGCTACTGGCTGGCCAGCGCCGCCGACGAGATCTGGGTGGACGCCTGTTCGATCGTCGGCTCCATCGGGGTGATCTATGCGGCCTTCGGCTTCCACGGCCTGCTGGAGCGCCACGGGGTGGAGCGGCGGGTGCACACCGCGGGGCGGTCGAAGAGCTTCCTCGACCCGTTCAGCCCGGAGAAGAAGGCCGACGTCGCCCGGCTGAAGGCGCTGCAGGAGCCGATCCACGCGGCCTTCATCGCGCAGGTGAAGGCGCGCCGGGGGGCCCGGCTGGCCGAGGGGGAGGAGCTCTTCGGCGGCGAGGTCTGGACCGGGGCGCGGGCGGTGGCGCTGGGTCTGGCCGACGGGGTCGGGCATCTGGTGCCGGAGATGCGGCGGCGCTTCGGCGAGAGGGTGCGGTTCCTGGAATACGGCCGGCGGCGTCCGCTGTTGCAGCGGCTGGGCGCGAGCCTGACCGACGAGGTGGCGGGCGCGCTGGAGGAACGCGCGCTCTGGGCGCGGTTCGGGTTCTGAGATGCTGGTGAAGTCGGTCGCGCTGTTCCTGGCCGGGATGGCGCTGCTCGCGCTTGCGGGGCGGTTCGGCACGCGCCGGCGCGGGACCGGGCGGGCCCGGGCAGCGCGCTGCGCGGGCTGCGGCGCGCCGGTCGCCGGACGCGGCCCCTGCCCCTGCGGCGGCGGGCCGGGGCGGGGCCGGTGACGGGGCGGTGGGAGGAGGCGGAGATGGCGGATGACACGGCGGCGGGACGGGCGCTGGTGACCGGGGCGGGCCGGCGGCTCGGCCGGGCCATGGCGCTCTACCTCGGGCAGCGGGGGTTCGACGTGGCGGTGCACCATGCGACTTCCGCCGCCGAGGCCGAGGAGGTCGCGGCCGCGATCCGCGCGCTCGGCCGGAGGGCCGTCACGCTGCGGGCCGACCTGCTCTCGGAGGCCGAGACCGCCGCGCTGGGGCCGGCCGCGGCGGAGGCGCTGGGAGGGCCGCTCACGGTGCTGGTGAACAACGCCTCGATCTTCGAATACGACACGCTGCGGTCGGCCACCCGCCGGAGCTGGGACCGGCACCTGGAATCGAACCTGCGCGCACCCTTCGTGCTGACGCAGGCGCTTGCCCGGGAGGCGCCGGAACCGGCGCGGGATGCGAACGGCGAGCCGGTGGCGCGCGCGCTCGTCGTCAACATGATCGACCAGCGGGTGCTGAAGCCCACGCCCGAGTTCATGACCTACACGATCGCGAAGATGGCGCTCTGGGCCTTCACCCGCACCGCGGCGCAGGCGCTGGCGCCGCGGGTCAGGGTGAACGCCATCGGGCCCGGGCCGACCCTGCGCGGGGCGCGCCAGAGCGAGGCGCATTTCGCCGCGCAGCGGGCCGCGACGATCCTCAACCGCGGCGCGAATCCCGAGGACGTGACCGCCGCGCTCGGCTATTTCCTCGACGCGCCGGCCGTCACCGGGCAGCTGCTCTGCGTGGACGGCGGACAGCATCTGGCCTGGCGGACGCCCGACGTGCTGGGCCCGGAATAGCCCGGCGCGCCGCGGCGGGGCTTGACTTGTGCACGTCGGACACAGCCGTCACGATTGCGTTACGATTCTGTCAGGGAAATCAGGGATTTGCCGAGAAGCCAGAAATCTTTCCTTTGGAATCATGAACTTATCGGATCGCCCAAATTTTGGGCAATGTGAGGAAGCGGGCCGAAAACAAGGAAAATTCCCGATGCCCGGAAAGTTATCTCCGGAGTTATCCACAGAAGCGGTGGAGATGTTTTCGCTTGAATCCGCGCGCGCGGCGGGGCAGCGGGGGGCGGGAATCGGGGCCCCAGGGAGATGACGCAGGGTGAGGAGAGGCCGCCTTCGGGGGCGGCGGTGATCCAGTCCTACCTGCCGGCCCTCGGCCAGGGGCCGGGGGTCTACCGGATGCTCGACGCCCGGGCGCAGGTGCTCTACGTGGGCAAGGCGCGCAACCTGCGCGCGCGCGTCGCGGCCTATGCGCGCCCCAGCGGTCATTCGCCGCGGATCGCGCGGATGATCGCCGAGACCGCCTCGATGATGTTCCTCACCACGGCGACCGAGGTCGAGGCGCTGCTGCTCGAGCAGAACCTGATCAAGCAGCTCAAGCCGCGCTACAACGTGCTGGCGCGCGACGACAAGTCGTTCCCCAGCATCCTGGTGAGCCGCGAGCACCCCTTCCCGCAGATCCGCAAGCACCGCGGCGCGCGGCGCGAGCGCGGCAGCTACTACGGCCCCTTCGCCTCGGCCGGCGCGGTCAACCGGACGCTGAACCAGCTGCAGAAGGTCTTCCTGCTGCGGAGCTGTTCGGACGCGACCTTCGCCAGCCGCACCCGGCCCTGCCTGCTCTACCAGATCAAGCGGTGCAGCGCGCCCTGCGTGGGGCTGATCGACGAGGCGGGCTACGGCGCGCTGGTCGCCGATGCCGAGCGGTTCCTGCAGGGCAAGACGACGAAGGTGCAGGCGACGCTGGCGGCCGAGATGCAGGCCGCCTCCGAGGCGCTGGAGTTCGAGCGCGCGGCGGCGCTGCGCGACCGGATCCGGGCACTGACGCAGGTGCAGTCCTCGCAGGGGGTCAACCCCGCGGGCGTGGCCGAGGCCGACGTGGTGGCGCTGCACATGGAGGGGGGGCAGGCCTGCGTGCAGGTCTTCTTCATCCGCGCCCACCAGAACTGGGGCAACCAGGACTTCTACCCGCGCACCGGCGCGGGCGCGGCCGAGGCCGAGGTGCTGGAGGCCTTCCTCGGCCAGTTCTACGCCGAGCGCGAGCCGGCGCGGCTGATCCTGCTGTCGCACCCGATCGAGGACGCCGACCTGATGACCGAGGCGCTGAGCGGCAAGCTCGGCCGGAAGGTGGAGATCGCCGTGCCGCTGCGCGGCGAGAAGGCCGAGCTCGTCGCCCATGCGGCACGCAACGCCCGCGAGAGCCTCGCCCGGCGGATGAGCGAGAGCGCGACCCAGGCGCGGCTGCTCGAGGGGCTGGCGGAGGCCTTCGCGCTCGAGGCCCCGCCGCGGCGCATCGAGGTCTACGACAACAGCCACATCATGGGCACCGATGCGGTGGGCGCGATGATCGTGGCCGGGCCGGAGGGCTTCCGTCGGTCGGACTACCGCAGGTTCAACATCCGCGGCGGGCAGGCCGCGCCGGGCGACGATTTCGCGATGATGCGCGAGGTGCTGACCCGCCGCTTCCAGCGCCTGCTGAAGGAGGATCCCGACCGCGCGTCGGAGGCCTGGCCCGACCTTCTGCTGATCGACGGCGGGGCCGGGCAGGTCTCGGCCGCGGCCGGCGTGCTGACCGATCTGGGGCTCGACGACATTCCGCTGGTCGGCATCGCCAAGGGAATCGACCGCGACGCGGGCAAGGAGGAGTTCCACCGCCCCGGCATGCCACCCTTCGCGCTGCGCCGGGGCGACCCGGTGCTCTACTTCGTGCAGCGCCTGCGCGACGAAGCGCACCGCTTCGCCATCGGGGCGCACCGGGCGCGGCGGGCGAAGGCGGTCTCGGCCACGCCGCTCGACGAGATCCCCGGCGTGGGCGCGGCGCGCAAGCGCGCGCTGCTGGCGCATTTCGGCTCGGCGAAGGCGGTGGCGCGGGCCGGGGTCGAGGACCTCTCGGCGGTCGAGGGGATCTCGGCGACCCTGGCGCAGGCGATCTACGACCATTTCCACGCGGGCGGCTAGTTCCACGCGGGCGGCCAGTGCCGGGCGGGCGGCCAGTGCCGGGCCCGCGCAAGGTCAGTCGGCGACCAGCACGGCGACCAGGACGGCGGCGTAGAACACCAGGCTCGCCACCAGCACGAAGACGTGCCAGATGGTGTTGTGGAAGGGCAGCCTGTCCCACAGGTAGAAGATCACGCCGAGCGTGTAGAGCCCGCCCCCCACCAGCACCAGGACGACGACCGGCACGGGAAGGGCGGCGAGCAGCGCGCCGCCCGCCGCCACCCCGGCCCAGCCCATGCCGAGGTAGAGCGCCAGGGCAAGCCAGCGGAAGCGCGCGGGCGAGAGGATCTTGAGCCCCACCCCCGCGAGCGCCGCGCCCCAGAGCCCGGCCATCAGCCCGAAGCCCTGCCCGGAGACGGCGATGAAGGCGGTGTAGGTGCCGGCGATCTTGAGGTAGATCGCCGAATGGTCGAGCCGCCTGAGCAGCCAGCCCCAGCCGGGCCGCTCGATCATGTTGTAGAGCGCCGAGCAGAGGATCATCAGGATCAGCGCCCCGCCGTAGACCGAGACCCCGGCGATCGCCGCGGCATCGCCGCGCATGAGCACGGTGAGCACGATCAGCACCGGCACCGCGCCGGTGACGAGGGCGAGGCCCGCCACGTGGACGACGGCATCCGAGAGGGTCTCGGCGCGGGTATAGCGGCGCAGCGCGGGCGACATGGGGCGAGTGTAGCGCAGGCGGGCCGCAGCGCCTAGGGTGCCGCCGGGCCGCCGCCTTCCCCCGCCGCCCGGAATGGGCTAAGCCCGAGGTCATGACCTGGACCATCCCGAACGTGCTGACGACGCTCCGCCTGCTCGCGGCGCCGGGGGTGGCGGTCATGTTCCTCTACTTCACCCGGCCCTGGGCCGACTGGTTCGCGCTGGCGCTGTTCCTCGGCGCGGCGATCACCGACTACTTCGACGGCTACCTCGCGCGGCTCTGGAAGCAGGAGAGCCGCTTCGGCGCGATGCTCGACCCGATCGCCGACAAGGCGATGGTGGTGATCGCGCTTCTCGTGCTGACCGGCTATTCGGGCATGAACCCCTGGCTGATCCTGCCGGCGACGGTGATCCTGTTCCGCGAGGTCTTCGTCGCGGGCCTGCGGGAGTTCCTGGGCGCGAAGGCGAAGCTGCTGACGGTGACGCGGCTGGCCAAGTGGAAGACGACCGCGCAGATGGTGGCCATCGCGGTGCTGTTCCTCGGCACCGGGCTCGACTACCTCAACGGCGTGGCGATGCAGGGGATGACGCCCGAGCAGTATGCGCTGGCGGTGGCCGCGGGCGAGGCCGACCCGATCCGCGCCTGCGGCGAGCGAAGCTGCGCCTCGGTGGCCGGGTTCGTCGGCTACGCGCTGATCTGGGTGGCGGCGGGGCTGACGCTGGCCACGGGATGGGACTACTTCCGCAAGGCGCTGCCCTACCTGCGCGACGGGGGGCCGCGATGATCGAAGTGCTCTACTTCGCCTGGGTGCGCGAGCGCATCGGCCTGCCGCGGGAGCGGGTCGAGACGCGCGCCGCCACGCCGGCCGAGCTGGTGGCCGAGCTCAGCGCGCGGGAGGCGCGCTATGCTGCGGCCTTCGCCGACCTTGCCGCGCTGCGCGTCGCCATCGACCAGGAGCTGGCGGAGTGGGACACGCCGCTCGCCGGCGCGCGCGAGGTCGCCTTCTTCCCGCCGATGACGGGTGGCTGAGGTGGGGGGCTGAGGTGGCGGTCCGGGTGCAGGCGGCGCCGTTCGACCTCGGGCAGGAGACGGCGGCCTTCGCCGCCGCCGCGGCGGGCGCGGGCGCCATCGTCACCTTCACCGGCGTGGTGCGCGACGAGGGGGGGCGGCTCGCCCGGATGGAGATCGAGCACTACCCCGGCATGACCGAGCGGGCGATCGCCGCCATCGAGGCCGAGGCGGCGGCGCGCTGGAGCCTGACGGCGAGCCTGGTGATCCACCGCCACGGGGCCATGGCGCCGGGCGAGCACATCATGATGGTGGCCACCGCCGCGCCGCACCGCGCCGACGCCTTCGCTGCGGCCGAGTTCCTGATGGACTACCTCAAGTCCCGCGCCCCCTTCTGGAAGAAGGAGATCGGCGCCGGCGGCGGCGCCGCCTGGGTCGCCGCGCGGGCGGAGGACGAGGCGGCGCTGGCGCGCTGGCAGGCCGACCGCCGGGCGTAGCGCCGCCCGGCGGCGCGGCGGATCAGACGCTCATGCAGACGTACTTCATCTCGAGGTAGTCCTCGATCCCGTGGCGCGAGCCCTCGCGGCCGAGGCCCGACTGCTTCACCCCGCCGAAGGGGGCGACCTCGGTCGAGATGATGCCGGTGTTGACCCCGACGATGCCGTATTCCAGCGCCTCGGCCACCTTCCAGACACGGCTGAGATCGCGGGCGTAGAAGTAGGAGGCGAGCCCGAAGATCGTGTCGTTGGCCAGTTCGATCACCTCCTCGACCGTCTCGAAGCGGAAGAGCGGCGCGAGGGGGCCGAAGGTCTCCTCGTGCGCGAAGGCCATGTCCTTCGTGGCGCCGGTGACGATGGTGGGCTCGAAGAAGCAGCCCTCGATGCGCTTGCCGCCGAGGATCACCTGCGCGCCCTTCGACACCGCGTCCTCGATGTGCTCCTCGACCTTGAGCACCGCATCCATGTTGACCAGGGGGCCGAGGTCGGTGCCCGCCTCGAGCCCGTCGCCGACCTTGAGCCTGGCCACCGCCGCCTTCAGCTTCTCGGCGAAGGCGTCGTAGACGCCGGCCTGCACGTAGATGCGGTTGGCGCAGACGCAGGTCTGGCCGTTGTTGCGGTACTTGCAGGCGATGGCGCCCTGCACGGCGGCGTCGAGGTCGGCGTCGTCGAACACGATGAAGGGGGCGTTGCCGCCGAGTTCCATCGAGCACTTCATCACCTGGTCGGCGGCCTGCTTGAGCAGGATCCGCCCGACCTCGGTCGAGCCGGTGAAGGTGAGCTTGCGCACCTTGGGGTTCTCGCAGAACTCCTTGCCGATGTCGGAGGCGCGCGCCGAGGTGATGACCGAGATGAGCCCCTTCGGCACCCCCGCCCGCTCGGCCAGCACCGCCATCGCCAGCGCCGAGAGCGGGGTTTCCTTCGCGGGCCGGGCGACGAAGCCGCAGCCGGCGGCGAGCGCGGGGCCGACCTTGCGGCCGATCATCGCCGAGGGGAAGTTCCACGGCGTGATCGAGGCGGCCACCCCGATCGGCTGGCGCAGCACGAGGAGCCGCTTGTCGGGCTGGTGGCCGGGGATCGTCTCGCCGTAGATGCGCTTGCCCTCCTCGGCGAACCATTCGATGAAGCTCGCCGAATAGGCGATCTCGCCCTTCGCCTCGGCGAGGGGCTTGCCCATCTCGGCGGTCAGGATGCGGGCGAGGTCGTCCTGGTTCGCCATCATCAGGTCGAACCAGCGGCGCAGCACGCTGGCGCGGTCCTTCGCGGTGCGCGCGGCCCAGCCCTTCATCGCGGCGTGGGCGGCGTCGATCGCGCGGGCGGCCTCCTTGCGGGAGAGGTCGGGGACCGTGCAGATCACGTCGCCGCGCGCGGGGTTCCGGACCTCGAAGGTCCGGCCGTCGTCGGCATCGACCCACTCGCCCGCGACGAAGGCCTTCGTGCAGAGCAGGGAGGGATCGCTCAGGAGCGAGCGGAGATCGGTGGCGGTGTCGAGCATGGGGGAACCCTTCCTTCGGGGCTTGGCCGGGACGGCGCGTGCGGATTAGCTGTCGGCCGACACGATAGCACCGCGGGAGGCATCCGCAATGGACTGGGACGACGCCTATGCCAATGCCGCGCACATCCCCGGCGGCGCGGAGTTTCCCGCGAAGTGGGCGCGGCTGGCCGCCGAGCACCGGGCGGTGGAACAGGCCGTGGGGCGGGCCATGCTCAACCTGCGCTACGGGCCGGGGGCGCGGCAGGTGTGGGATCTGTTCCTGCCCGCCGGACCGGCACGGGGGCTCGTGGTCTTCGTGCACGGCGGCTACTGGCTCAGGTTCGACAAGAATTCCTGGTCGCATCTCGCCGCGGGGCCGGCCGAGCACGGCTGGGCGGTGGCGGTGCCCTCCTACACGCTGGCGCCCGAGGCGCGGATCGGGGCGATCGCGCGCGAGGTGGCCGCCGCGGTCGGGGCGGCGGCGGCGCGGGTCGCCGGGCCGCTGGTGCTGGCCGGCCATTCGGCGGGCGGGCAGATCGTGGCGCGGATCGCCGCGGCGGACTTCGCGCTGCCCGCGCGCGACCGGCTGCGGCGGGTGGTGCCGGTCTCGCCGCTGGGCGACCTCGCGCCGCTGATGCACACCGCGATGAACGCCGAGCTCGGCATCGATGCGGCCGAGGCGGCGGCCGAGAGCCCGGTTCGCCTGCCGCCGCCGCCGCAGGCGGAGGTGCATGTCTGGGTGGGTGCGGCGGAACGGCCGGCGTTCCTCGACCAGGCGCGGGGCCTCGCCGCGGCCTGGGGCGCGCGGCTGACGGAGGAGCCGGGGCGGCACCATTTCGACGTGGTCGAGGGGCTGGCCGATCCGGCAAGCCCGCTGACCGGCGCGGTCACGGCCGAGGCCGGCTAGCCCAGCATCCGGTAGGCGGCGATGCCGAGCACGAGGAGCCCGACCGCGACGGTGAGCGGGCGCTTGGGCGCCCGCGCGGCGAGCCAGCCGCCCGCGAAGGCGGCCGGAACCCCGCCGCAGACGAGGCCGGCGACCGGATAGAGCACCTCGCGCCAGTCGCCCGTCTCGCCCCAGTGGCCGAGGTGGAAGGCGGCGAAGAGCGTGAGGAACACCACGGCGCTGACCGCGAACTCGCTGATGTTGGACGAGCCCACCGCGTAGCGCGGCGCCAGCCCCGAACCGAGCAGCCCCGAGGTGACGATCGGGCCCCAGCTGCCACCGATGCCCTCGATGGCGCCGCCCGAGGCGCCGATCAGCCTGAGCCGGTTGCCCGAGATCACCACAGGCGCGATGCCGCGCAGGCCCCGCCAGAGGATCATCAGGCCGATGCCGGTGAGGTAGAGGTTGATGAGCCAGGCCAGCACCGGGCCCTTCAGGCTGGTGAGCAGCAGCGCCCCGGCGATGCCGCCGGCCGCGCCGTAGCCGGCGACCTTGCGCACCACCGCCCAGTCCACGTTGCCGTGCCACAGGTGCGAGGCGGCCGAGGTCGCGCCGGTGGGCAGCTTGGCGGCGTTGACCGAGGCCGAGACCAGCGGCGGCGGCAGGCCCTGGCCGAGCAGGATCGCCGAGGAGATCACCCCGAAGCCCATGCCGAGCGCGCCGTCCACGAGCTGCGCGAGGAAGCCGACGAGCAGGAAGGCCCCGAACTCGCCCATGATGCCGTTCTCCGTTGCCGCACGAACGGCAGGGGTATGTTCCCGCGTGCCCGGCCGCAAGGGGGATCGCGCCCGCGGCCCCGCTCCGGCCGGAGCCCGCGTCGCCGGCGGCCGGCGCCCGCCCCTGCGGCAGCGGGGGGCCGGCCGCGCCCCCCGGAAGGGGCTAGAGTTCCTCGACGGTGATCACGCCGCCGAGGCTCTTCAGCGCGCCCCTGACCTGCGGCGTGACCGGCAGCGCCTCGCCCACGCTGACCTCGACCTCGCCGGGAAGGTCGGGGGCGATCAGGCAGAGCGTGACCGGCCCGCAGGCCCGCGCCGGCACGTCGCGCCGGACGCGCTCGAGCAGCGCGGCCACCGCGTTGACCGCCTCGGGGCGTTCGACGAAGACGCGCAGGCCGGAGGCGCCGGCGTCGGCCACGACCGAGTCGATCGGCGCCACCGAGCGCGCCAGCAGCCGGAGCTGCTCGGCCTCGGCCGTGGCCTCGACCGTCAGCACCACGTTCCGCCCCGGTTCGAGAAGCTCGCGCACGGCGTCGAGCACGTCGGAGAACACCATCGCCTCGAACAGCCCCGTCGGGTCGGAAAGCCCGACGAAGCCGTAGCGCGTGCCGCGCGCGTTCTTGCGGACCTGGAGATAGGCGACCGTGCCGGCGAGCCGCGCCACGGTCGGCTGCCGCTCGGCCATGCGCTGCACCTCGGCGAAGCTGTGGATCCCCTTGCGCCGCAGCGCGCCGGTGTAGTCGTCGAGCGGGTGGCCCGAGAGGTAGAAGCCCACCGCCTTGTGTTCCTCGGCCAGCCGCTCGCCGGGCAGCCAGTCCTCGACCGGGGGCAGGCGCGGCTCGGGCAGGTCCTCGCCCGCCTCGCCGAAGAGCGAGACCTGCGCCGAGGCGCGACCCTCGTGCACCGCCGCCGAGTAGGCGACCAGCGCGTCGAGCGCCTCGCAGACCCGCCGGCGGTTGCGGTCGAGCACGTCGAAGGCCCCGGCGCGCGCCAGCATCTCGAGCGGACGCTTGCCGATCCGCTTGAGATCCACCCGCCGGGCGAAATCGAACAGCGTGACGAAGGGCCGCGACCCCCGCGCTTCGGTGATCAGCCGCATCGCCTCGACGCCCACGTTCTTGAGCGCCCCCAGAGCGTAGACGATCTGCCCGTCCTTCACGCTGAAGGTCGCCTCCGAGCGGTTGACGCAGGGCGGCACGATGGTGATGCCGAGGCCCCGGCGCACCTCGTCGGCGTAGGTGCCGAGCTTGTCGGTCAGGTGGATGTCGCAGTTCATCACCGCGGCCATGAACTCGACCGGGTGATTGGCCTTGAGCCAGGCGGTCTGGTAGCTGACCACCGCATAGGCGGCGGCGTGCGACTTGTTGAAGCCGTAGTTGGCGAACTTCTCCAGGAGGTCGAAGACCTCGCCCGCCTTCTCGCGGGGGACGCCGTTCGCCACCGCGCCCTCGATGAACTTCGGGCGCTCCCTGGCCATCTCCTCGGGGATCTTCTTGCCCATGGCGCGGCGCAGCAGGTCGGCCTGGCCGAGCGAGTAGCCCGCCATCACCTGCGCGATCTGCATCACCTGCTCCTGGTAGACGATGATGCCCTGCGTCTCCTCGAGGATGTGGTCGATCGAAGGGTGGATCGACTGCCGCGGCCTGAGCCCGTTCTTCACCTCGCAGTAGGCGGGGATGTTCTCCATCGGGCCGGGACGGTAGAGCGCCACCAGCGCCACGATGTCCTCGATGCAGGTGGGCTTCATGCGCCGCAGCGCATCCATCATTCCCGAGCTTTCCACCTGGAACACCGCGACGGTGCGCGCCGAGGCGTAGAGCTCGTAGGTCCTGGGATCGTCGAGCGGGATCGCGCCGATGTCGATCTCGACCCCGCGCGCCCTGAGCAGTTCGAGCGCGTTCTGGATCACCGTCAGCGTCTTGAGCCCGAGGAAGTCGAACTTCACCAGGCCCGCGGCCTCGACCCACTTCATGTTGAACTGGGTGGCCGGCATGTCGGAGCGCGGATCCTGGTAGAGCGGCACCAGCTCGTCGAGCGGCCGGTCGGCGATCACCACGCCCGCGGCATGGGTCGAAGCGTTGCGCAGCAGGCCCTCGATCTTCTGCGCGTAGTCGAGAAGCCGCCGCACCACCTCCTCGCTGCGGGCCGCCTCGCGCAGGCGCTCCTCCTGCGCCAGCGCCTGTTCGATCGAGACCGGCTTCACCCCCTCGACCGGGATCAGCTTGCTGAGCTTGTCCACCTGGCCGTAGGGCATCTGCAGCACCCGGCCCACGTCGCGCACCGCCGCCTTCGACAAGAGCGCGCCGAAGGTGATGATCTGGCCCACCCGGTCGCGGCCGTAGCGTTCCTGCACGTAGGCGATCACCTCCTCGCGGCGGTCCATGCAGAAGTCGATGTCGAAGTCGGGCATCGACACCCGCTCGGGGTTCAGGAACCGCTCGAACAGCAGCGAGTAGCGCAGCGGATCGAGGTCGGTGATGGTGAGCGCCCAGGCGACCAGCGAGCCCGCGCCCGAACCGCGGCCCGGCCCAACGGGGATGCCGCGCGCCTTGGCCCACTTGATGAAGTCGGCCACGATCAGGAAGTAGCCGGGAAAGCCCATCTGCTCGATCACGCCGAGCTCGTAGTCGAGCCGCCGCTCGTAGTCCGCGACCGGCGCGGCGTGGGGGACCACGGCGAGCCGCGCGGCCAGCCCCTCGCGCGCCTGGCGGCGCAGCTCCTCCACCTCGTTCTCGGCGAAGCGCGGCAGGATCGGCTTGCGCTTGGCCGCGGCGAAGGCACAGCGCCGGGCGATCTCGACGCTGTTCTCCAGCGCCTCGGGAAGGTCGGCGAAGAGCGCGGCCATCTCGTCGGCCGACTTCAGGTAGTGCTGCGGCGTCAGCCGCCGGCGCGGGGCCTGCTGGTCCACATAGGCGCCCTCGGCGATGCAGAGCATGGCGTCATGCGCCTCGAACATGTCGGGCGAGGGGAAGTAGACGTCGTTGGTGGCGACGAGCGGCAGGCCGTGCGCGTAGGCGAGCTCGACATGGCCGCGCTCGGTCAGCCGTTCCGCCTCGGGCAGCAGTCCGCCCTCGCCGGGGTGGCGCTGGAGTTCGACGTAGAGCCGGCCGGGAAAGGCATCGGCGAGGCGGCCGAGCAGCGCCTCGGCGCGCGCCGCCTGGCCGTCGCGGATCAGCCGCCCGACCGGCCCGTCGGGTCCGCCGGTGAGGCAGATGAGCCCCCCGGCACGGGCGGCGAGTTCGTCGAGCGTGACCTGCGGGCGCTGCCCGGCCTTGCCGAGGTAGAGGCAGGAGTTGAGCTTGAGCAGGTTGCGGTAGCCCGTCTCGTTCTGCGCCAGCAGCACCACCGGCGCGGGATCGCGCGGCCGGCCGCCGGGGTCGGCGGGCTCGCCGGCAAGCGAGATCTGGCAGCCGATGATCGGCTGCACGCCCTCGGCCTGCGCGCCGACCGAGAATTCCAGCGCGCAGAACATGTTGTCGGTGTCGGTGACGGCGATGGCCGGCATCCCGGCCGCCTTGGCCAGGGCGGGCAGCCGGCGCACCGGCACCGCCCCCTCGAGCAGCGAATACTCGGTGTGGACGCGCAGGTGGATGAATCGCGGCTGGCCCATCGCGGCGATTGCCCCGGATCGCCGGGCGGAAGTCAACCCTCCGCGCCGGACGGGCGTCTGCGGAACGGCCGGGCACGCGGCCCATTTTTCGGGATTTCTTGAAAGTGCTGCATGCCGGGACGGCGAGGAAAGGCTTGCCAGACGGGCGCGCCAGGTGGTTCCCTTCCGCCAGGGAATGGGCGCGCGACCTGCCTTACGCCGCATCGGGCGGTCGCGCAAGTGGCCCGGACGGGGAGAAGGCGGCGGGTCTGCGAACATGGCCGAGACCACGTTTCTTCTGAACGGGGAGACGGTCACCGTGACGGGCGAGCCGCCGACGCGCACCCTGCTCGACTGGCTGCGCGAGCGGCGCGGGCTGACCGGCACCAAGGAAGGCTGCAACGAGGGCGACTGCGGCGCCTGCACGGTCATCGTGCTGGACGGCGCGGGCGCGCAGCGGCGCGCGGCCGCGGTGAACGCCTGCATCACCTTCCTGCCGCAGCTGCACGGGCGGGCGGTGCGCACGGTGGAGGGGATCGCCGCCCCCGACGGCAGGCTGCACCCGGTGCAGCAGGCGCTGATCGACCATCACGGCTCGCAATGCGGGTTCTGCACGCCGGGGATCGTGGCCTCGCTCGTCGCCGCCGGCCTCAGGCGCGACCGCGCCTTCGACGATGTGCTCGCCGGGAACCTGTGCCGCTGCACCGGCTACGCGCCGATCGTGCGCGCGGCCGAGGCGGTCGATCCGGCCTTCGTGCCCGACTGGATCGACGACGTGCCGCCCGAGGTCGCGCCCGCGGCCTTCGCCCCCGAGACGGCGGAGGCGCTGGCCGCGTGGTATCTGGCCAACCCCGATGCGACCCTGGTCGCCGGGGCGACCGACGTCGGCCTCTGGGTCACCAAGGCGCTGCGCGACCTGCCGAAGGTCGCCTTCCTCAACCGCTGCGCGGACCTCCGCCGCGTCGAGGAGGGCGCGGAGGGGCTGCGGATCGGCGCGGGCGTGACGATCGAGGAGCTGCGCGCCCTGATGGCGCCGCGGCAGCCGTCCTTCGCCGAGCTGCTGCGCCGCTTCGGCTCGGCCCAGGTGCGCGCCAGCGCCACGATCGGCGGCAACATCGCCAACGGCTCGCCCATCGGCGACGGGCCGCCGGCGCTGATCGCGCTCGGGGCGACGCTGCACCTGCGCCGGGGCGAGGCGCGGCGGACGATCCCGCTCGAGGCCTTCTTCCTCGACTACGGCCGGCAGGACCGGCAGCCGGGCGAGTTCGTCGAGGCGGTGACGGTTCCCGCCGCGGCGGGAGAGCTGCGCTGCTACAAGCTCTCCAAGCGCTTCGACCAGGACATCTCGGCGGTCTGCGGCTGCTTCCTGATCCGCGTCGAGGACGGGGTGGTGACCGGGGCGCGCATCGCCTTCGGCGGCATGGCGGGCATTCCGAAGCGGGCCGCGCGGGTCGAGGCGGCGCTGCTCGGGCGGCCCTGGACGCTGGCCACGGTGGAGGCGGCGCTGCCCGCCTTCGCCGAGGACTTCACGCCGATTTCCGACATGCGCGCCTCGGCCGGCTACCGGATGGAGGCGGCGCGCGGCATGCTGCTGCGGGCCTTCCACGAAAGCCGGGGCACCCCGGTCTCGGTGCTGGAGGTGGCTCCGTGAGCGTGCACCAGCCCCTGCCGCACGACGCGGCCGCCCTGCACGTCACCGGGCGGGCGCGCTACATCGACGACATCCCCGTGCCCGCGAACACGCTGCACCTCGCCTTCGGGCTCTCCTCGGTCGCCGCCGGGCGCTGGACGGCGATGGACCTCTCGGCGGTGCGCGCCGCGCCGGGGGTGGTGGCGGTGCTGACGGCGGCCGACCTGCCGCATGCCAACGACGTCTCGCCCGCGCCGGCCTTCCACGAGGAGATGCTCTCGTCGGGCGAGGTGCACTATCTCGGGATGCCGCTCTTCCTCGTGGTCGCCGAGAGCCACCTCGCCGCGCGCAGGGCGGCGCGGCTCGCCCGCGTGAGCTACGAGGAGCGCGCGCCGGTCCTCACCATCGACGAGGCGCTCGCCGCGGACTGGCGCTTCGAGGAGGGCCCGCGGATCTGGGAGACGGGCGACGCCGAGGCCGCGATCGCCGCCGCGCCGCGGGTGGTCGCGGGGCGGATCGAGATCGGCGGGCAGGAACATTTCTACCTCGAGGGCCAGGCGGCGCTGGCGCTGCCGCAGGAGGGGGGTGACATGGTCGTCCACGCCTCCTCGCAGCACCCGACCGAGATCCAGCACAAGGTGGCCGAGGCGCTCGGCGTGCCGATGCACGCGGTGCGGGTCGAGGTGCGCCGGATGGGCGGCGGCTTCGGCGGCAAGGAAAGCCAGGGCAACGCGCTGGCGGTGGCCTGCGCGGTCGCGGCACGGGCCACGGGCCGGCCCTGCAAGATGCGCTACGACCGCGACGACGACATGATGATCACCGGCAAGCGGCACGACTTCCGCATCGACTACCGCGTCGGGATCACGCCCGAGGGGCGCATCCTCGGCATCGTCTTCGAGCAGTTCTGCCGTTGCGGCTGGAGCCTCGACCTGAGCCTGCCGGTCGCCGACCGGGCGATGCTGCATGCCGACAACGCCTATCACCTGCCCGCGGCGCGGATCGTCAGCCACCGGCTGCGCACCAACACCCAGTCGGCCACCGCCTTCCGCGGCTTCGGCGGGCCGCAGGGCATGCTGGGGATCGAGCGGGTGATGGACCACATCGCCCATGCGCTGGGCCGCGATCCGCTCGAGGTGCGGCGGCTGAACTTCTACCGCCCGGCGGCGGCGCGGGCGGGGGGGCCGTCTGCCCCCCCGGCGCCTTCGGCGCGCCCCCCCGAGAGTATTTCCGACAGGATGAAGGAGCCGGAAGCGGAGGCGACGCCCGACCTCGCCTGGCACGGGGCCGAGGGGGGAGCAGTGCCGCAGGCGGCAGCCCGGACACCGCCGACCGTCGGCGCGACGGACGCCCAGACCACGCCCTACGGGCAGCCGGTCGAGGACTTCGTGCTGCACGAGCTGGTGGCGGAGCTCGCGCGGACCTCGGACTACGCGGCGCGGCGCGACGCGGTGCGGGCCTGGAACGCCGCCAGCCCGATCCTGAAGAAGGGGATCGCGCTCACGCCGGTGAAGTTCGGCATCAGCTTCACGCTGACGCATCTCAACCAGGCCGGCGCGCTCGTCCACGTCTACCAGGACGGCTCGATCCACATGAACCATGGCGGAACCGAGATGGGACAGGGCCTGTTCCGCAAGGTGGCGCAGGTGGCCGCGGCGGCCTTCGGGGTGGATGTCTCGGCGGTGAAGATCACCGCGACCGACACCGCCAAGGTGCCCAACACCTCGGCCACCGCCGCCTCCTCGGGCAGCGACCTCAACGGCATGGCGGTCAAGGCCGCCTGCGAGGCGATCCGCGAGCGCATGGCCGCGCATCTTGCGGCCCGGCACCAGGCCGACCCGGCCTCGGTCGTGTTCGAGGGCGGCCGGGTGCGGGTGGCGGGCGCCGACTACAGCTTCGCCGAGGTCGCGCACGACGCCTGGGCGAACCGCGTCAGCCTCTCGGCCACGGGCTTCTACCGGACGCCGAAGATCGTCTGGGACCGGATCCGCGGCCGGGGCCGGCCCTTCTACTACTTCGCCTATGGTGCCGCCGTCACCGAGGTGGTGATCGACACGCTGACCGGCGAGAACCGCATCCTGCGGGCCGACATCCTGCACGACTGCGGCGCCTCGCTGAACCCGGCGATCGACATCGGCCAGATCGAGGGCGGCTACGTGCAGGGCGCGGGCTGGCTGACCACCGAGGAGCTTGTGTGGGACGCCAAGGGGCGGCTCAGGACGCACGCGCCCTCGACCTACAAGATCCCGGCCTGTTCCGACCGGCCGCGGGTGTTCAACGTGGCGCTCTGGCCCGGCGAGAACCGCGAGGAGACGATCTACCGCTCGAAGGCGGTGGGCGAGCCGCCGCTGATGCTGGGCATCTCGGCGCTGATGGCGCTGTCGGACGCGGTGGCCGCCTGCGGCGACGGCACCGTCTACCCCGCGCTCGACGCGCCGGCCACGCCGGAGCGGGTGCTGGCGGCGGTGCGCCGCGTCAGGGGGGCGGCATGAGCCTCGACCTCGAGGCCCTGCGCGCCGCCGTGGCCCGCGAGGGCCGCGTCGCCCGCGTGGTCGTGGCCGAGGCGAAGGGCTCGGCCCCGCGCGAGGCCGGCGCGGCGATGCTGGTCTGGCCGGGCGGCCAGGAGGGGACGATCGGCGGCGGGGCGCTGGAATGGCAGGCCACGGCGCGCGCCCGCGCGCTGCTCGACCGGGCCGCGCAGGTCGCGGGCGCCAGGGTGGACCGCCAGGCGCTCGGCCCCGACCTGCAGCAGTGCTGCGGCGGGGCGGTCACGCTGGTGACCGAGGTCTTCGACGCGGACGCGCTCGACCGGCTTGCCCCGGCCGCGGGCCTCGTCGCGCGGCGCGTCGCGGGCGGGGCGGAGGCGGGAACGTCGGACGGCGGAATGTCGGACGGGGCCGAGATGCCGCTTGCGGTGCGCCGGCGGCTCCGGGCGGCGCGCGGAGAGGGCGCGCGCGGCGCGACGGCGCTGATCGAGGGCTGGCTGGTGGAGCCGCTTGCCGCGCCCGCGCGCCAGGTCTGGATCTGGGGGGCGGGGCACGTGGGCCGCGCGCTCGTGGCCGTGCTCGCGCCGCTGCCCGAGCTGTCGCTCACCTGGATCGACACCGCCGCGGAGCGGTTCCCCGCGGCGGTTCCGCCGGGGGTCGAGACGGTGGTGGCGGCGGACCCGGCCGCGCTCGTGCCCTTCGCGCCGCCGCGGGCCGAGCACTTCGTCCTGACCTATTCGCACGCGCTCGACCTCGCGCTCTGCCATGCGCTGCTCGGGCGCGGCTTCGCGCGCTGCGGGCTGATCGGCTCGGCCACGAAGCGCGCGCGCTTCCGCCGGCGGCTCGCCGAGCTCGGCCATGCGCCGGAGGCGATCGCGCGGATCGACTGCCCGATCGGCGACCCCGCGCTCGGCAAGCATCCGCAGGCGATCGCGATCTCGGTCGCGGCGGCGCTGCTGGCGGCGGGTCGGCGGAGCGCGGGCGCAAGGGAGGGCGCGGCATGAGGCAGGCCGAGGGGATGCTGCTCGAGGTCGAGGGCCTGACCAAGGCCTATCCCGGCGTGGTGGCCAACAGCGGGGTGAGCTTCGCGGTCGCCCCCGGTGAGGTGCATGCGCTTCTGGGCGAGAACGGGGCAGGCAAGTCCACGCTGGTCAAGACCGTCTACGGCCTGATCCGGCCCGACGCGGGGCGGATGCGGCTTGAGGGGCGCGACTACGCCCCCGCCAGCCCGAGCGAGGCGCGCCGGGCCGGCGTGGCGATGGTGTTCCAGCACTTCTCGCTGTTCGAGGCGCTGGGCGTGGCCGAGAACGTGGCGCTGGGCATGGAGACGCCGCCGCCGATGCGCGAGCTGTCAGGCCGGATCCGCGAGGTGAGCCAGGCCTACGGCCTGCCGCTGGACCCCGAGCGGCTGGTGGGCGACCTCTCGGCGGGCGAGCGCCAGCGGGTGGAGATCGTGCGCTGCCTGCTGCAGGACCCCAAGCTCCTGATCATGGACGAGCCGACGAGCGTGCTAACCCCGCAGGAGGTGGAGATCCTGTTCCACACGCTCAGGAAGCTTTCGGCCGAGGGCACGGCGATCCTCTACATCTCGCACAAGCTCGAGGAGATCCGCGCGCTCTGCGATGCCGCGACGATCCTGCGCCACGGCAAGGTCGTGGCGACCTGCGACCCGAAGGCCTGCACGGCGCGGGAGATGGCGGAGATGATGGTGGGGGCGAGCTTCGCCGCGCCGGCAAGGGCCGAGCGGCCGCGGGGCGCGCCGCTTGTCGAGGTGCGCGGCCTGTCCATGCCCTCGGCCAACCCCTTCGGCACGCCGCTGCGCGAGGTGAGCTTCTCGGTGGCGGCGGGCGAGATCCTCGGCATCGGCGGCGTCGCCGGCAACGGCCAGGACGAGCTGCTGGCGGCGCTGTCGGGCGAGGCCCGGGCGGCGCCGGGCGCGATCCGGTTCCGCGGCGCGGACATCGGCGGGCTCGGCCCGGTCGAGCGGCGGCGGCTCGGGCTCTGCGCGGCGCCCGAGGAACGGCTGGGCCATGCCGCGGCGCCGGACATGAGCCTGACCGAGAACGCCTTGCTGACCGGGGTGGTGCGCGAGGGCCTTGCCACCCGCGGCTTCGTCGACTGGGGCCGGACCCGCGGCTTTGCCGAACGGATCATCCGGGCCTTCGACGTGCGCACGCCGGGGCCCGGCGTCGCGGCGCGGGCGCTCTCGGGGGGCAACCTCCAGAAGTTCGTGATCGGGCGGGAGGTGCTCCAGAGGCCCGAGGCGCTGGTCGTCAACCAGCCGACCTGGGGGGTGGATGCCGCCGCGGCGGCGGCGATCCGGCAGGCGCTGCTCGACCTCGCCTCCGGGGGCGCGGCGGTGATCGTGATCAGCCAGGATCTCGACGAGCTGCTCGAGATCGCCGATCGCTTCGCCGCGCTGAACGAGGGCCGGCTGAGCGCCCCGCGCCCGACGCAGGGCCTTTCGTTGGAGGAGATCGGACTGATGATGGGGGGAGCGCACGGGATGCACGAGGCCGACATCGCGGCCGCGCACGAGGCCGAGGCCCATGCCGGCTGAGGTCGCCCGGCGCCGTGCCTGCGGCCGCCGTGGCGCGGGGGGCCGCCTGCCCCCCGCGGCCCCCCGGGAGTATTTGCAACAGGCTGAAGGGAGGGGTTGCGGATGATCCGGCTGGAGAAGCGGCCCTCGCCTTCGCAGGGCTGGACGGCGGCGACGCCGCTGCTGGCCGTGGCGCTGACGATGCTGGCCGGGGGCGCGATGTTCGCCCTGCTCGGCAAGGACCCCCTGGCCGCGATCCGCACGATCTTCTGGGACCCCCTGTTCGGCGAGTTCGCCTGGTATTTCCGCGGCCAGCTTCTGGTCAAGGGCGGTCCGCTGATCCTGATCGCGATCGGGCTTTCGCTGGGCTTCCGGGCGGGGATCTGGAACATCGGCGCCGAGGGTCAGTACATCATGGGTGCGCTCGCCGGCGCGGGCCTGGGGCTGGCGCTCTACCCCGACGCGGGGCGCTGGGTGTTCCCGCTGATGGTGGCGGCGGGCGCGGCGGGCGGCTGGGCCTGGGCGATGATCCCGGCGATCCTGAAGGTGCGGTTCCGCACCAACGAGATCCTGGTCTCGCTGCTGCTGGTCTATGTCGCGCAGAACCTGCTCGCCTCGGCCGCGCTCGGCTGGCTCAGGAACCCCGAGGGCGCGGGCTTTCCCGGCAGCCGGAACCTGTCGCAGTGGCCGGCGGCGGCGAACCCCGAGCTGATCCCCGGCACGGGGATGCACTGGGGCGTGGTGGCCGCGTTCCTGGCGGTGATCGGGGCCCATGTGCTGCTCTCGCGCCATCAGCTCGGCTATCACATCCGCCTCGCCGGGCAGGCGCCGCGGGCGGCGCGCTTCGCCGGCGTGAGTCCGGGGCGGCTGACGGTGTTCTGCATGGGCGTCTCCGGGGCGCTGGCCGGGATGGCGGGGCTCTTCGAGGTGACCGGGCCGGCCGGGCAGATCAGCATCGACTTCGCCTCGGGCTACGGCTTCACGGCGATCATCGTGGCCTTCCTCGGGCGGCTCCACCCGGTCGGCATCCTGCTTGCGGGGCTGCTGATGGCGCTGACCTACGTCGGCGGCGACAACGCCGCGACGAACCTCGGGCTTCCCGCGGCGGCGATCCAGGCCTTCCAGGGGATGCTGCTGTTCTTCCTGCTCTCGGTGGACGTGCTGACCAACTACCGCATCCGCTTCGGCCGGAGGGAGATCGCCTGATGGACGCGCTTGTCTCGATCAACTGGGTGCTGCTCGCCGCCTCGCTGATGGTGGCGGCGACGCCGATCCTGCTGGCGGCCACGGGCGAGCTCGTGGTCGAGAGGGCGGGGGTGCTGAACCTCGGGGTCGAGGGAATGATGATCCTCGGCGCGATTTCGGGCTTCGCCGTGGGGGTGCGGACCGGCGCGCCGATCCTCGGCTTCGCGGCGGCGGCGCTCGCCGGGGCGGCGCTGTCGCTGCTGTTCGGCCTGCTCACCCAGATCCTCCTGTCGAACCAGGTGGCCACGGGGCTTGCGCTCACCCTCTTCGGGCTCGGCCTCTCGGCGCTGCTCGGGCAGGGCTATGTCGGCATCAAGACGCCGGTGCTGGCCGACTGGAACGTGCCCGTGCTGTCCGACATCCCCGTGATCGGGCCGGTCCTGTTCCGGCACGACCCGATCCTCTACCTCTCGCTGCTGCTCGTCGCCGGGGTCTGGGCCTTCCTGCGCCACACCCGGGCCGGCCTCATCCTGCGCGCGGTGGGCGAGAGCCACGACGCGGCGCATGCGCTCGGCTACCGGGTGGTGGCCATCCGCCTTGCCGCCATCGCCTTCGGCGGGGCGCTGGCCGGGATGGGCGGGGCCTACATCAGCCTCGTGCGCGTGCCGCAGTGGACGGAAGGCATGACCGCCGGGGCGGGCTGGATCGCGCTGGCGATCGTGGTCTTCGCCTCGTGGAAGCCCTGGCGGGTGTTGCTCGGAGCCTATCTGTTCGGCGGCATCGCCGTGCTCCAGCTCAACCTGCAGGCCGCCGGGCTGAAGGTGCCCGTCGAAATCTTGTCGATGTCCCCGTATCTGGTAACGATCCTGGTGCTGGTCATCATCTCGTCCGACCGCTCGCGGGCGGCGCTGAGCGCCCCCGCCGCGCTCGGGCGCACATTCCACGCCTCGAGCTAGGGGCGCCACACGCGGCCGGGCACCGACCCGGCGGAAACAGGGAGAACCAAGGATGAAGCGAAGAACCCTTCTTGCCACCGGTGCCGGCGCCGCCGCGGCCGCCGCGCTGGGCCTGCCCGCCCGGGCGCAGGACAAGCTCAAGGTCGGCTTCGTCTACGTCGGCCCGATCGGCGACGGCGGCTGGACCTACCAGCACGACCAGGGGCGCCTCGCCGTGCTGGAGGCCTACGGCGACCGGGTGGAGACCGTCTACCAGGAGAGCGTTCCCGAGGGCGCCGATGCCGAGCGGGTGCTGACGCAGATGGCGCTGGGCGGCGCGGGGCTGATCTTCACCACCTCGTTCGGCTACATGGACGCCACGATCAACGTCGCCTCCAAGTTCCCGAACGTGAAGTTCGAGCACGCGACCGGCTACAAGCGGGCCGAGAACGTGGCCACCTACGACGCCCGCTTCTACGAGGGCCGCGCGGTGATCGGCACGATCGCGGGCCGGATGACGAAGTCGAACAAGATCGGCTACATCGCTTCGTTCCCGATCCCCGAGGTGATCCAGGGCATCAACTCCTACTTCCTGCACGCCCGCAAGGTGAACCCGGCGGTGGAACTGACGGTGGTCTGGGCCTACACCTGGTTCGACCCCGCCAAGGAGGCCGACGCCGCCAAGGCGATGCTGGAACAGGGCGTGGACGTGATCGCCCAGCACACCGACTCGACCGCGCCGCTTGCCGAGATGGCCAAGACCCCCGGCGTGATCGGCTTCGGCCAGGCCTCGGACATGTCCGCCTTCAAGCCCACCCCGCGCGTCGCCTCGATCATCGACAACTGGGCGCCCTACTACGTCAAGCGCGTCGGCGCGGTGCTGGACGGCACCTGGACCTCGACCCACACCTGGGGCGGCATGAAGGACGGCGAGGTGGTGATCGGCGAGATCACCGAGGCGGTGCCCGAGGAGGTGCGCGCCGAGGCGCAGGCGATGATCGAGGCGATCACCGCCGGCAGCTACCACCCCTTCACCGGGCCGATCAACAAGCAGGACGGGTCGGTGTTCCTGGCCGAGGGCGAGGTGGCGACCGACGAGCAGCTCATGTCGATGAACTTCTTCGTCGAGGGCATCAAGGGCGACATCCCGAGCTGACCCGACCCGGCGGGCAGGGTCCGGGAAGGGGCCCCGCGCGCGGGCCCCTTCCGCCTCGCGCGGGCCCTTGACGCGGCCGGCGGCGCCGGCTTGGTTCCGGCCCGGCGCGGCACGGTGGTGCCCGGCAGGGACCGGCGCGGCACGGTGGCGGCGCGGCACGGACCGGCACCGTGGCGGCGCCGGCAGGAGAAGGGACGGCACGGTGCGGGACTTCCTGATCATCGGCGGCGGGATCGCCGGGGTCTCGGCGGCGGCGCGGCTGGCGCCGCTCGGCGCGGTCACGCTGACCGAGGCGGAGGACCACCTTGCCTACCACGCCTCGGGCCGGTCGGCGGCGCTGTTCGAGGAAAGCTACGGCAAGCCCGCGACCATCGCGCTCAACCGCGCGAGCCGGGCCTGGCACGAGGCCGCGGGGGTGCTGAGCCCGCGGGGGCTGATGGTCGTGGCCGATGCGGCGGGGCGCGAGGCCGCCGAGGCCGACGCCGCCGCGATGGGGCTGACCCCGCTCGCCCCCGAGGAGGCGCGCGCGCTGGTGCCGATCCTGAACGACCGGCTCGCCTGGGCCGCCCATTCGCCGGCGGCGCAGGACATCGACACCGACCGCCTGGTGCAGGGCTTCGCCCGCGAGGCGCGCGCGCATGGCGGCGAGATCCTGACCGGCGCGCGGGCGGAGCGGATCGTGCGGACCCCGCGGGGCTGGGCGGTCGCCACGCCGAAGGGCGAGATCGAGGCGCGGCTTCTCGTCAACGCGGCGGGCGCCTGGGTGGACGAGATCGCGCGCATGGCCGGGATCGCGCCGCTCGGCTTCGTGCCGATGCGCCGCTCGATGGCGCGGATCGCCGCGCCGGGAGGGCACGACCTGCGCGCCTGGCCGATGCTCTTCGGCCCCGGCGAGAGCTGGTATGCCAAGCCCGACGCGGGGGCGCTGCTGGTCTCGCCGGCCGAGGAGGACCCCGCCGAGCCGCACGATGCCTGGGCCGACGACATGGTTCTGGCCGAGGGCCTCGCCCGCTACGAGGCGATGGTGACCGAGCCCGTCACCCGGCCGATCGCGACCTGGGCGGGGCTGAGGACCTTCGCCCCCGACCGGGTGCTGGTGATCGGCTTCGCGCCGCAGGACCCGGCCTTCTTCTGGCTCGGCGGACAGGGCGGCTACGGCATGCAGTCCTCGCCCGCCGCCTCGCGCCTGGCCGCCGACCTGATCGGCGGCAGGCCGCCCGAGCTCGACGCGGCCACCGTCGCGGCGCTTTCGCCGGCGCGCTTCGGCTGAGCTTTGCGGGTGACAGGCGCGGCGGCGGGTGGCATGATTCGGGCCGAGCAGCAGACCGGACCACGGCCCCCGATGACCCACCTGCCCCGCCGCGCGGCGCTTGCCCTCCTTGCCGGCTCGCTCGCCGCGGCCTGTGGCGGCGCCCCGCGGGAGCGCCTCTCGCAGGCCACGGCCCCCGCGCCGCTCGAGCTGCGCCCGCCGCGGTTCGGCGACGCGAAGCCCGTGGCCTGGACCGGACGGCCGCCCTCGGCCTACCCGGTGCACGGGATCGACGTCTCGCGCTACCAGCTCGACATCGACTGGGTGGCGGCGCGCGACGCCGGGGTGAGCTTCGCCTTCCTCAAGGCCACCGAGGGCGGGGACCGCGTGGACCCCTACTTCGAGCGCAACTGGCGCGAGGCGCGCCGCGCCGGCGTGCCGGTCGGCGCCTATCACTTCTACTACCACTGCCGCGAACCCGAGGAGCAGGCGCGCTGGTTCATCCGCCACGTGCCGCGGGCGGCCGGCGCGCTTCCCCCGGTGCTCGACATCGAGTGGACGCCGTTCTCGCCCACCTGCACCATCCGCCCGCCCGCGGCCGAGGTGCGCGCGAAGGCGCAGCGCTATCTCGGGATCGTCGAACGCCACTACGGCCAGGCCGCGATCCTCTATTCCGCGCCCGACTTCTGGACCGACAACGAGATGTGGCGCCTGCCGGGCAACCACGAGTTCTGGCTGCGCTCGGTCACCCGGCACCCGTCCGAGCGCTACGGCGGCCAGCACTGGACCTTCTGGCAGTATACCGGAACCGGGCTCGTGCCCGGCATTGCCACCCAGACCGACATCAACGTCTTCGCCGGCTCGGCGGCCGAGTTCCGCGCCTGGCTGGCGCGGCGGACGGCCTGAGCCCGGAGCCGGGGCGCGCGCCGGGGGGCGGCGAGGATCGCGGCGGTCCAAAGGGCGCCGCCGCGGCGCGCGGCGCACGGCGCGGGGGGGGGCGCCCGGACCCTCCTGCCCCTCCTGGCCGTCTTGCCTTGGCCGCGGCCTGCGCCATACTGCCGGGCGAGCCGAAGACGTCCAACAGGGGAACACCGATGAAAGCTGCCCTCGCCCTCGCCGCCGCCCTCGCGGCGACCGCCACCCTTGCCGCCGCGCAGGACCTGCCCGACCTCGGCGGCCGCGAGGTCGTCGTGGTGACCGAGAACGCCTACCCGCCGCTTCAGTTCCTCGATGCCTCGGGCAACGCGATCGGCTGGGAATACGACGCGATGGCCGAGATCGCGAAGCGGCTCAACATCACCGTGAAGTACGAGAACATCAGCTGGGACGCGATGATCGCCGCCGTCTCGGAGGGCCAGTACGACATGGGGATGACCGGCATCACCATCCGCGACGACCGCAAGGAGCAGGTGGACTTCTCGGATCCCTACATGCGCTCGGAGATGGTGATGATGGTGCGCGGCGACGAGGACCGCTTCACCGACGCGGCCTCCTTCGCCGCCAACCCCGACCTGCTGATGGCCGCCCAGCCCGGCACCACGCCGTTCTACGTGGGCGTCTACGAGGTGCTCGACGGCAACGAGGCCAATCCGCGCATCAAGCTGTTCGAGACCTTCGGCGCGGGCGTCGAGGCGCTGAAGGCGGGCGACGTGGATCTGGTGCTGACCGACGGCACCGCCGGCAAGGGCTATGTCGAGGCCTCGAACGGCGGGCTCAAGATCATCGGCGAGCCGCTCGGCACCGAGGACTTCGGCTTCATCTTCCCCAAGGGCTCGGACCTCGTGGAACCGATCAACGCCGCGATCGCCTCGCTCAGGGCCGACGGCACGCTGGACGCGCTGAACACCAAGTGGTTCCTCGACTACAAGATGGGCCAGTAGCCGCCCCCGGCCCCGGCTGCGGCCGGGGCCGCACCCTCCGATGACGCCCGCCCCCGACAAGGACTTTCCCTGGTGGCTCGTGGTCCTCGCCGGGATCGGCGCCTGGCTGTTCTGGAACGTCCTGTCGAACCCGGTCTACGCCGATGTGCTGGCCAAGCTGGCGCTCGGCATCCGCATCACGCTGTTCGTGACCGTGGTCGCCTTCTCGCTCGCCTCGGCGCTGGGGCTGCTGCTCGCGGTGATGTCGCTCTCGCGCCGTCTGGTGGTGCGGCAGGCGGCGCGGTTCTACATCGAGGTGATCCGCGGCATCCCGATCATCGTGCTGCTGCTCTACGTCGCCTTCGTCTTCGCGCCCCTTGCCGTGGCGGGCGTGAACGCGGTGCTGGGGTGGATCGGCGCCGAGCCGGTCCGGCCGCGCGACTTCTCGCTGCTCTGGCGCGCGATCATCGCGCTGACCATCGCCTATTCGGCCTTCATCGCCGAGGTGTTCCGCGCCGGGCTGCAGTCGGTGGACAAGGGCCAGACCGAGGCGGCGCAGTCGCTGGGCCTGAGCCGCTGGCAGACCTTCCGCCACGTCGTCTTCCCGCAGGCCTTCCGGGTGATCCTGCCGCCGCTCGGCAACGACTTCGTGGCGATGGTGAAGGATTCCTCGCTGGTCAGCGTGCTGGGCGTGACCGACATCACCCAGCTCGGCAAGGTGATCGCGGCGGGCAACTTCCGCTACTTCGAGACCTACAACGTGGTTGCCCTGCTCTATCTCTCGATGACGGTCACGCTGTCGCTGCTGCTGCGGCGTCTGGAGCAGCGCCTGAGGCGGCAGGAGGCGCGGTGAGGGGGGAGCGAGGGGTTTCGCACCCCTCGCGCTCCCCGCGGCGTATTTGCAACAAGAGGAAGGGGGAGGCTGGACCAGGGCGCCGGGGCGGCCTAACCAGGGCGCGGAGGAGCGCCCGATGACCAACCCCCTGCTCGAGCCATGGACTGCGGCCTTCGGCCTTCCCCCCTTCGCCGGGATCCGGGATGACCATTTCGCGCCTGCCTTCGAGGCGGCGCTGGCCGCGGCGCGGGCCGAGGTGGACCGCATCGCCGGGCAGGCCGAGCCGCCGACCTTCGCGAATACCATCGCCGCGCTGGAACTGGCCGAGGCCGGGCTCGACCGGGTTTCGGGGGTGTTCTTCGCGCTGGCCTCGGCCGATGCGACCGAGGCACGCGAGGCGCTGATGCGCGCGCTTGCCCCGCGGCTGGCGGCCTTCTCCGCGGAGGTCACCATGAACCGCGCGCTCTGGGCGCGCATCCGCGACCTCTGGGAGCGGCGCGAGGGGCTCGGGCTGACCGCCGAGGAGGCGCGGGTTCTGGAGCTCTACCGCCGGATGTTCCTGCGCGCCGGGGCCGGACTCGAGGGGGCGGCGGCCGAGCGGCTGAAGGCCGTGCAGGAGCGGCTGGCCGTGCTCGGCACGCGCTTCGCCCAGAACCTGCTGGCCGACGAGCGCGCCTGGGCGATGCCGCTGGCCGGGGCCGATCTGGAGGGGCTGCCGGCCTTCCTGGTGGCGGGTCTGGGCGCCGCGGCGGCCGAGCGCGGGCAGACGGGCCATGTGCTGACGCTCGCCCGGTCGCTGATCGTGCCGTTCCTGCAGTTCTCGCCGCGGCGCGACCTGCGCGAGGCGGCCTTCCGGGCCTGGGCGGCGCGCGGCGCGAACGGCGGCGAGACCGACAACCGCGCCATCGCCGCCGAGATCCTGAAGCTGCGCGAGGAGCGGGCGCGGCTGCTCGGCTACCCCTCATTCGCGGCCTGGAAGCTCGAGACCGAGATGGCCCGCACCCCCGAGGCGGTGCGCGCGCTGCTGATGGCGGTCTGGGGGCCGGCGAAGGCGCGCGCCGAGGCCGATGCCGCGGTGCTGACCGCGATGCTGCGGCAGGACGGGATCAACGGCCCGCTCGAGCCCTGGGACTGGCGCTACTACGCCGAGCGCCGCCGCCGGGCCGACTTCGCGATCGACGAGGCCGAGGTGAAACCCTACCTCCAGCTCGACGCGATGATCGGGGCGGCCTTCGACTGCGCGGGGCGGCTCTTCGGGCTCGAGTTCCGCCCGCTCGACGTCGCGCTCTACCATCCGGATGCCCGCGCCTGGGAGGTGACGCGCAACGGCCGCCACATGGCGGTGTTCATCGGCGACTGGCTCGCGCGGCCCTCGAAGCGGTCGGGCGCCTGGTGCACGGCGATGCGCGGGCAGCGCAAGCTGGGCGGCGAGGTGCGGCCGATCGTCCTCAACGTCTGCAACTTCGCCCGGCCGCCGGCGGGGGAGCCCTGCCTGCTGAGCTACGACGACGCGCGGACGCTGTTCCACGAGTTCGGCCATGCGCTGCACCAGATGCTGAGCGACGTGACCTTCGGCCTGATCTCGGGCACCAATGTCGCGCGCGACTTCGTGGAGCTGCCGAGCCAGCTCTTCGAGCACTGGCTGGAGGTGCCCGAGGTGCTGGAGCGGCATGCCCGCCACGCCGCCACCGGCGAGGCGATGCCGGGCGACCTGCGCGAGCGGATGCTGGCGGCGCGGAACGCCGACACCGGCCACGCGACGGTGGAATACCTCGCCTCGGCGCTCGTGGACCTCGCCTTCCACGAGGGGGCCGCGCCCGAGGACCCGATGGCCCTCGAGGCCGAGGTGCTGGCCGCGATCGGCGCGCCCGGGGCGATCCCGATGCGGCACGCGACCCCGCATTTCGCCCATGTCTTCGCGGGCGACGGCTATGCGGCGGGCTACTACAGCTACATGTGGTCCGAGGTCATGGACGCCGATGCCTTCGCCGCCTTCGAGGAGGCCGGGGGGCCGTTCGACCCCGAGGTGGCCGCGCGGCTCGAGCGGCACATCCTCTCGGCCGGCGCCTCGCAGGAGGCGGAGGCGCTCTATCTGGCGTTCCGCGGCCGGATGCCGGGGGTGGAGGCGCTGCTCAGGGCCCGGGGGCTGGCCGACGCGGCCTGAGCGATCCGCCCCGCCGCGCGGCACGTAGAAGGGCCATGACCCTGACACGCCGCTCCGCCCTGGCGCTCGCCGCCGCCCTGCCGCTCGCCGCCTGCGCGGCCGCGCCGCCCTCGCCCGCGCGCGCCCTGCCGATCACGCTGGTCGAGGCCTTCCGCGGCCGCACCCGCGGCGCGGGCCTGTTCCGCGCGCCGCTCGCCGGGATCGAGCGGCGCTTTACCGCCCGCCTCGACGGGCGGCTGCGCGGCGATACGCTGACCGTCGTGGAGGACTTCGTCTACGACGACGGGCAGCAGGACCGCCTGACCTGGGTCTTCCGGCGGACCGGCGAGGGAACGTGGGACGGCCGGCGCGAGGATACCGTCGGCACTGCGAAGGTGGTCGAGGACGGCCGCGAGATCCGCCTGAGCTACCTGGCCGACTTCCGCTCGACCTCGGGCGTCACCCGGCTGGGCTTCGCCGACGTGATCTGGCGCCCCGCGCCGGGCCTCGTGATCAACGACGCCGTCGTCACCCGCTGGGGCCTGCGGGTCGGCACCGTCCGCTTCGAGCTGCGCCGCGCCTGAGGCGCTACTCGCCATAGGGGATCCAGACCGTCTTGATCTCGGTCGCGGCCTCGAGGAACTCCTGCCCCTCGCCCTCCGGTCCCGCCCAGTCGCGGCCGCGGCCGTGGTTCACCCAGGTGCGCTTGAGGTTGCCCGCCGCCTCGCGCTCGATCATGGCCGAGAGGTCGGAGGAGGAGAACGACCAGACCGCATCCACGTCGAGGTGCCCGGCGAGCACCCGGCCCAGCTCGGCATGGCTGCCGGGAACGATGTTGACCACCCCGCCCGGCACGTCCGAGGTGTCGAGCACCTGGTAGAAGTCGGTCGCGGCCAGCGGGAAGGGCTCGGAAGGCACCAGCACGCAGGTGTTGCCCATGGCGATCGCCGGCGCCATGATCGAGACGAAGCCGAGCAGCGGCGCCTCGTCCGGGCAGAGCGCGCCGATCACCCCCACGGGCTCGGTCATGGCGAGCGCGACGCCCCTCAGCGGCACGCCCTTGACGCGGCCTTCGTGCTTGTCGGCCCAGGCCGCCCAGGTGAAGAGCCGCCGGATTGCCGCCTCCACCTCGGCCTCGCCGCGCCGGCCGGTCAGCTCGCGCAGGCGCCCGGCGAACTCCGCCGCGCGCGCCGAGAGGTTCTCGGCGATGTAGTAGAGGATCTGGCCCCGCAGGTGCCCCTGGCTCCGTGCCCAGCCCGCGCGCGCCGCCTGCGCCGCCTCGACCGCGTTGCGGATGTCCTTGCGGTTGCCGACGGGCGCATGGCCGAGAAGCCGCCCGCCCGGCGACCAGATCGCGCGGGAATGGCCGCCGTCCGGGCGGGCCTGCCTGCCGCCCACGTAGACCTTCGCGGTCCGGTCGAGCCCCGCGGGCGCGCCGCCCTCCGCCGGCGCCGCGACGGGCGCGCGCGGGGCGAGCCGCGGCCCCCTGCGGGCGGGGCGGAGGTAGGCGCGCAGGCCCTCCCAGCCGCCCTCGCGGCCGAAGCCCGACTCCTTGACGCCGCCGAAGCCGGCGGCCGCGTCGAACAGGTTGGTCGCGTTCACCCAGACCACGCCCGCCCTGAGCTTCGGCGCGATGTCGAGCGCGAGGTTGACGTTCTCGGTCCAGACCGTCGCGGCAAGCCCGTAGCGGGTGTTGTTGGCCAGCTGCACTGCCTCGGCCGGGGTGCGGAAGGTCGCGCTCACCAGCACCGGGCCGAAGATCTCCTCCTGCATCAGCATCGCCGCGGGCGAGAGGCCGGTGATCAGCGTCGGCGGGTAGAAGCAACCCCGCTCGGGCAGCGTCACCTGCGCGCGGTGGACCTCGCCCTCCGCCCCGCCCTCCTCGACCATCCGGGTGATGGTGGCAAGCTGCACCGGGTCCACCACCGCGCCCACGTCGATGCACTTGTCGAGCGGGTCGCCGACCCGCAGCCCGTCCATCCGCCGCCTCAGCTTCGCGTGGAACCGCTCTGCCACGCCCTCCTGCACCAGCAGGCGGCTCCCCGCGCAGCAGACCTGGCCCTGGTTGAACCAGATCGCATCGACCAGCCCCTCGACCGCCGAGTCGAGATCGGCGTCGTCGAAGACGATGTAGGGGCTCTTGCCGCCGAGCTCGAGCGTCAGCGCCTTGCCCGTGCCGGCGGTCGCCTCGCGGATCCTGCGGCCGACCTCGGTCGAGCCGGTGAAGGCCACCTTGTCCACCTCGGCCGCGACCAGCGCCGCCCCCGTCGCCCCGTCGCCGGTGACGATGTTGACCACGCCCTTCGGCACCCCGGCCTCGCGGCAGATCTCGGCGAAGAGCAGCGCCGTCAGCGGCGTGTACTCGGCGGGCTTGAGCACGATGGTGTTGCCCGCCGCCAGCGCCGGCGCGACCTTCCAGGCCAGCATCAGCAGCGGGAAGTTCCAGGGGATCACCGCGCCGCAGACCCCGTGCGGCACCATCCCCGGCATCTCGCCCTCGAGAAGCTGCGCAAGCCCCGCGTGGTAGAGGAAGTGGCGCGCCGCAAGCGGCACGTCGATGTCGCGGCTCTCGCGGATCGGCTTGCCGTTGTCGAGCGTCTCGAGCACGGCGAAGAGCCGGGCATGCTTCTGGAGCAGCCGCGACAGCGCGTAGAGCACCCGCGCCCGCGCATGCCCGCCCTGCCGCGACCACCGCCCGAAGGCCCGCCGCGCGGCCGCCACCGCCGCCGCGACATCCGCCGCCGAGCCCTGCGTCACCTCGGCCAGGACCTCGCCGGTGGCGGGGTTGCGCGTCGCGAAGGTCTCGCCCGGCGCGGTGAAGGCGCCGTCGACGAAATGCCCGAACCGCCGGCCGTGCCGGTCGAGCCAGGCCAGCGCCTCCCCCGCCGCCTCCGGCGCGGGCCCGTAGTCCATGCTCTCGAAGATCTCGCGGACGTTCATGCCTTCATCCTGTCGGAAATACTCTCGGGGGGTCCGGGGGGCAGACGGCCCCCCGGCCCCGCCGCCTCATGCCAGGGGATGCCGCTCGGCCGAGGAATACCGCCCGGTCACGAAATGCTCGAGCTGGCGCTCGATGTCGCCCAGAAGGCTCGAGGCGCCGAAGCGGAACAGGTCGGGCCGCAGCCAGCGGTCGCCGAGCTCGTCCTTCATCAGGCTCAGGTAGACGAGCGCGTCCTTCGCCTTCGCGATCCCCCCCGCCGGCTTGTAGCCGACGCGGAAGCCGGTGCGCTCGTGATAGTCGCGGATCGCCCGCACCATGGTCAGGCTGACCGGCAGCGTGGCGTTCACCGCCTCCTTGCCGGTCGAGGTCTTGATGAAGTCGGCCCCTGCCATCATGCAGACCAGGCTCGCCCGCGCGACGTTGCGCAGCGTCCCGAGCTCGCCGGTCGCCAGGATCGCCTTGACATGCGCCGCCCCGCAGGCCTCGCGGAAGGCGCGCATCTCGTCATAGAGCGCCTGCCAGTTCCCGGTCAGCACGTGCCGGCGCGAGATCACGATGTCGATCTCCTGCGCCCCGGCGCGGAGGCTCTCGCCGATCTCGGCAAGGCGCAGGCGGAAGGGCGAGAGCCCGGCGGGAAATCCGGTCGAGACCGCCGCGACGGGGATCCCCGTCCCCCGCAGCGCCGCGACGGCCGGCGCCACCATCTCGTGGTAGACGCAGACGGCGGCGACCGTCAGCCCCTCCATCCCGAGCGCGGCCAGGAGGTCGGCGCGGACCGGCCGTCGCGCCTTGGCGCAGAGCCGGCGCACCCGGCCCTCGGTGTCGTCGCCCGCCAGCGTGGTCAGGTCGATCAGGCTGATCGCGCGGCAGAGCCAGGCCGCCTGCCATTCCTTCTTCACCGTCCGCCGCCCCGGCAGCGTGGCGCAGCGCCGCTCGATCGCCGAGGTATTGGCCTGCACCGCGGCCACCCAGTCGAGGTCGAGCTCCATCCCGGCGTTGCGCGGGTGCCCCACCTGCGGCAGGTGCGCCGCCGCGGCGGCGGCGGCGGCCGGGGTCTTGGTGGATGTGTCCATGGGCTCGGCCCTCCTCGGCCGCGAGACCGCCAAGGTCGCATGCGGGTCCGGGCTTGGCAAGGCGGGCACAGGCCCCGCAACCTGCCCGGCGGCCCGGCCGCCCGGCCGGCGGCGTGCCGTTTCCCGGCCCGCCCTCAGGCCCGCCAGAAACGCGGCATGAACAGGACGAAGACGGTCAGCATCTCCAGCCGGCCGACATACATGCCGAGCGCCAGCAGCCACTTCGCCGCGTCGGGCAGCGTCGAGAAGTTGCCCGCCGGCCCGATGACCTTCCCGACCCCCGGCCCCACGTTGCAGATCGCGGTCAGCGCGCCGCTCACCGCCGTGACCGGATCGAGCCCGAGGAAGGCGAGCGCGAAGGAAAGCCACATGAAGGTCAGCGCGAAGACGTTGAGGAAGGTGATCACCCCGCTCAGCTGGTCGTCGGTCACGCGCTTGCCCTCGTAGCGGACGCTGATCACCCGGTGCGGGCTGTGCACCAGCGCGATCCGGCTGCGGATGGCGCGGATGAGGATCGTCCAGCGCATCATCTTGACGCCGCCGGCGGTGGAGCCGGTGCAGCCCCCGGCCGCCGTCAGCAGGAAGAAGGCGATGACGGCGAACCCGCCCCAGAGCGTGTAGTCGGTCGAGGCGTAGCCCGTCGTGGTGACGACCGAGACCACGTTGAAGGTGACCTCGGTCAGCGCCTGGAACGGCGGCGCGTCCGAACTGGCCACGCGCCAGAGGGTGAGAATGCCGATCGACAGGCCGAGGAAGGCGAGCAGCGCCGGCACCTGTTCGGACTGCGCCCCCCGCCCGCGCAGCAGCCGGATGTACCAGGCGAAGGGCAGCGCCCCGGCCAGCATGAAGCCCGAGGCCGTCCAGTGCAGGAAGGGGTTCGGGAAATGGCCGAAGGAGGCATCCGAGGTGGAGTAGCCGCCGGTCGAGAGCGTGGTCAGCGCGTGCACGACCGCCTCGAGGTCCGACATCCCGCCGATCCGGTAGGTCACCGCGCAGGCGACGGTCAGCGCCAGGTAGACCCAGAGCGTGGCGGCGGCGAAGCCGGCGGCGCTGCTCAGCTCCCGCTCGCCCCGCTCCGAACTCTCGGTGCGGAAGAGCTGCATCCCTCCCACCCGCAGCACCGGCAGCAGCGCGATGCCCGCGACGATGAAGCCGACGCCGCCGAACCACTGGATGAGCCCGCGCCAGAGGTTGATGCCCGGCGGCGTCGCGTCGAGCCCGACCATGACCGTGGAGCCGGTGGTGGTGATCCCCGACATCGCCTCGAAGAAGGCATCCGCCGGGGTCAGGCCCCAGAGCCAGAGCGGCAGCGCCCCGGCACCGGCCGCCGTCAGCCAGACCGAGGCGGTCAGCAGGAAGGCCAGCCGCCGCTCGACCCGCATGGGCCGGCCCTGCGCGATCGTCACGAGAAGCGCGCCGGCCAGCGCGAGCAGCGCGCCGGAGCCCAGGAACACCTCGCGCGTCTCGGGAAAGATCAGACCGATCAGACCCTGGAGCGCCCCCGCCACGACGAGGATCAGACCGTGCACGAACGCGATGAAGACCAAGGCAGTCCCGACGCCGCCGACGCGCCAGACCTACGCCCGCACGCCGGCGATGTCCACAGGCGGGTCCTGCCCCGCGGGCGTGGCGATCCCGGAAGGACTCGAACCCTCAGCCTGCTGATTAGAAGTCAGCTGCTCTATCCAGTTGAGCTACGGGACCGCTGCCCCGCTTTTGCGCCACCGGGCGGCCCGGATCAAGCCGCTTGGCGGGCGCGCTCAGATCGACCGCGTCATGAAGACGCTGTTGGGGTCGGGCCCGTAGCCCTCGAAGGGCCCGCATTCCTCGAAGCCTGCCGAGGCATAGAGCGCGCGGGCGGCCGCAAAGCCGGGCTCGACGCCGGTCTCGAGGCTCAGCCGGGTGAAGCCGGCGGCGCGCGCCTCGGCCACCAGGTGGTCGAGCAGCATCCGCGACAGCCCGCGCCCCCGCGCCTCGGCCAGCACGTGCATCGACTTGAGCTCGGCATGGCAGGCGTCGATCCGGCGGAAGGCACCCATCCCCACCGGCCGGCCGGCCTCGCGCATCACGTAGAAGGCGATCCCCGGCGCCGCCAGTTCCGCGGCGTCGAGCATGTGGACGCTCTCGGGCGGCGTCTCGGCATGCATCTCGGCGGCGTGCCGCGCCATCAGCAGCGCGAGGTCCGCCCCCAGCGGGCTCTCCCGCCGGATCTCGAGCATCAGTGCGTCCAGGCGCTGCGCCGCTCGGGGGCGAAGTTCTCGCCGTAGCCGCGCGGACGGATGTTCGGCCGGCGCTTCTTCGGCTCGATCACCTCCGCCTCGATGCCGTGCTCGCGCGCATAGGCGAGCGCGGCCTCCTTCGTCTCGAACCGCAGCCGCACCTGCGACTGGGTGTCGGTCGTGGAGGTCCAGCCCATCAGCGGATCGACCTCGCGCGGCGCCGCCGGCGCGAATTCCAGCACCCAGGATCGCGTCTTCGCGGTGCCCGACTGCGTGGCCGTCCTGGCCGGCCGGTAGATCCTTGCGCGCATGGGAAGCCTTCTCCGAACGCCTCCGGGCCTTATCGCGGAAGCCCGCAGGAAGCGCAAGAAGCCCGCCCCGGGCCGCCCGCCGGGCCCCGGCTACTCCTGCGCCCGGAGCACCCGCGCCGGGCGGGCCGACAGCGGGCGCCAGGCGAAGGCGAGCCCGGCAAGCAGCGTCGCCGCGGCCCCGCCGGCCACGATCAGCACCGCCGAGACCGGCTCGAACCGGTAGTCGGCCTCCATCACGAAGCGCATCACTGCCCAGCCGGCGACCGCCCCGGCGGCGATGGCCACGAGCCCCGCCACCGCACCGAGGATCGCCGAGCGGAGCGCGAAGCAGGCCAGCACCTGCGCGCGCACCGCGCCGAGCGTCTTCAGGATCGCCGCCTCGAAGACGCGCGCCGCCTCGCCCGCCGCCGCCGCGCCGACGAGCACGATCGCCCCGGTCGCGAGCGTCACCCCCGCCGCGGCCGTGACCGCCGCGGCGATGCCGCCGAGGATGCCGGCGACGCGGTCCACGACGTCCCTCACCCGGATCGCCGTGATGTTCGGGTAAGCCCCGGCCAGGTCGCGCAGGATCGCCGCCTCGGCCGCCTCCTCGGCATGGATCGTGGCGATGAAGCTGTGCGGCGCGCCCTCCAGCGCGGCGGGGTTCATCGCCATGACGAAGCCGATCCCGGCGGTCGAGAAATCGACCGCGCGGAAGCTCGTCACCTCGGCGGTGATGTCGCGGCCGAGGATGTTGACCGTGATCTCGTCGCCGAGCCTGAGCCCGATCTCGGCCGCCTCCTCGGCGGCGAAGCTCACCTGCGGCGGCCCTTCGTAGGCCTCGGGCCACCAGGCGCCCTCGGTGATCACCGTGCCCTCGGGCGGCGCGGCGGAATAGGTGACACCGCGGTCGCCGCGCACGACCCAGTGGCCGCCGGCCACCTCCTCGGCCGGGCGGCCGTTGATCCGGGTGATGATCCCGCGCAGCATCGGGGCGGTCTCGACGCGCGCGACCGCAGGGTCGGCGGCCAGGCGCGCGCGGAAGCCCGCGATCTGGTCGGGCTGGATGTCCACCACGAAGTAGGAAGGGGCGACCTCGGGCAGTTCCGTGGCGATGGCGTTGCGCAGGTTCCAGTCGATCTGCCCGACTGCCGCCAGGACCGAGAGCCCCAGGCCCAGCGACAGCACCACCGAGGTGGCCTCGGTCCCCGGCCCGCCCACCGCCCCGAGCGCGAGCCGCGCCGCCGTCCGGCCGCGCAGCGCCCGCGCCCGCGCCAGCCGCCGCGCCAGCGCCCGTGCCCCGCGCGCCGCCAGGAGCAGGAGCGCAAGCGCCCCGGCGATCCCCGCCACCGTCCCGAGCGCGAGGCGCGGCAGCCCCGAGAACAGCGCCGCCGCGCCCGCCAGCGCCGCGAGGAGGACGGCGGTCGCCGCCAGGAAGGCCGGCCGCGGCAGGGCGCGCGCGGTCTCCACGGCCCCGCGGTAGAGCGCGGCCGGACGCACCTGCTCGGTCCGCGCCAGCGGCCAGAGCGTGAACAGCAGCGCCGCGAGGCCGCCGTAGAGCGCCGCCTCGGCCAGCGGTGCGGGGTAGAGCCCGAAGGCCGCCGGCAGCGGCAGGCGGGCCGCGATCAGCGGCGCAAGCAGCAGCGGCAGCGCCGCGCCGAGCACGAGCCCGAGCCCGATGCCCAGAAGCGCCAGCACCGCGATCTGGAGGAAGTAGGCGGCAAGGATCGTGCGCCGGTCCGCGCCCAGGGTGCGCAGCGTGGCGATCACCGGAACCTTGCCCTCGATGTAGGCCCTGACCGAGGCGGCCACGCCGACCCCGCCGACCGCGAGCCCGGCAAGCCCGACCAGCGCGAGGAAGGCGCCCAGCCGCTCGACGAAGCGCGACACGCCGGGGGCCCCGTCGCGGGCGTCGCGCCAGCGCGCCCCGGCATCCCGGAACCGGGCCGCCGCCTCCGCCTGAAGCGCGGCGAGATCGGCTCCCGCCGGCAGCGCCAGCCGGTAGCGCGTCTCGAACAGCGTGCCCTCCGCCAGAAGCTGCGACTGCGCCAGCGCCCCGGTCCTGACCAGCGTCCGCGGGCCGAGGCCGAAGCCGTCCCCGGCCGCGTCCGGCTCCCGCAGCAGGACCGCCGTCAGCACGAACGCCTGCGTGCCGAGCCGGAACCGGTCGCCGGGCACCAGGCCGAGCCGGTCGGCCAGCACCCGCTCCATCACCCCGCCGGGCAGCCCGCCCGCGCCCGCCAGCGCCTCGTCCAGACCGATCGGCGGGTCGAGCGCCACCTCCCCCTTCAGCGGATAGGCGCCGTCCACGCCCTTCACCTGGGTCAGCGCCCGCTCGGGGCCGCCCGCGCGGTCGACCACGACCATCGAGCGGAAGTCCACGATCTCCGAAACCTCGATGGCCACGTCCTCCATCCATGCCCGCTCCTCCGGGCCCGCGTAGCGGTAGGTGAAGGTCAGCTCGGCATCGCCGCCGAGGATCGCGGCCCCCTCGCGCGCCAGCCCCGCCTCGATCGCCGCGCGCACCGACCCCACCGCCGCGATCGCCGCGACGCCGAGCGCGAGACAGGCGAGGAACACGCGGAACCCCCGCAGCCCGCCGCGCAGCTCGCGCCGGGCGATGGCCCAGGCCGGGCTCACCGCCCCTTCCTCTTGTCGCAAGTACGCCCGGGGGGAGTCGCCGCAGGCGACGGGGGGCAGGCGCCCCCCCTTCCCCGGCCTGCCGCCCGGCGCCTCATTCGGCAGCCCTGCGCGCCGGCGCGTCCGCCACCCGCCCGTCCATCAGCCGCACCACCCGGTCGCAGCGCGCCGCAAGCTCGGGCGCATGCGTCACCAGCACCAGCGTCGCCCCGTGCCGGTCGCGCAGCCCGAACAGCAGGTCCATGATCGCCTGCCCGTTCGCCGCATCGAGGTTGCCGGTCGGCTCGTCGGCCAGAAGGATCGCCGGCCGCGGCGCGGCGGCGCGCGCCAGCGCCACGCGCTGCTGCTCGCCGCCCGAGAGCTGCGCCGGGTAATGCTCCAGCCGCGCGCCGAGCCCCACCGCCCGCAGCTCCGCCTCCGCCCGCCCGAAGGCGTCGCGGTGGCCGGCAAGCTCGAGCGGCGTGGCCACGTTCTCCAGCGCGGTCATCGTCGGGATCAGGTGGAAGGACTGGAACACCACGCCCATATTGTCGCGGCGGAAGCGGGCAAGCGCATCCTCGTCCATCGCCGAGAGGTCCCGCCCCATGGCGCGGATCTCTCCGCCGGTGGCGCGTTCGAGCCCGCCCATGAGCATCAGGAGCGACGACTTGCCCGACCCCGACGGACCGACCAGCGCAAGGCTCTCCCCCGCCGCGACATCAAGCGTGATCCCGCGCAGGATCTCGACCGGCCCGGCGTTTCCGGAAAGCGTGAGCCGCACGTCTCTGAGCGCAAGGATCGGGTCGGGCATGGCATCCTTCGGTCGGCTGGCCTCATGGGGATATGGCGCGCTCCGGCGCCTTCGCAACCTCGCCGCCGCGGTCGCGATCGGCGCCGGCGCGGCCGCGGCCGAACCCGTCACCATCGCCGCGCTTGGCGACAGCCTGACCCAGGGCTACGGCCTGCCCGAGGCCGACGGGCTCGTGCCGCAGCTCCAGGCCTGGCTCGACGCGCAGGGCGCCGGGGTGCGCCTGATCAACGCCGGGGTCTCGGGCGATACCACCGCGGGCGGGCTCTCGCGCATCGGCTGGACGCTCACGCCCGAGGTCGATGCGCTGATCGTCGCGCTCGGCGGCAACGATCTCCTGCGCGGCATCGACCCGGCGGTCAGCCGCCGCAACCTCGAAGGCATCCTCGAGGCCGCGCGCGCGGCCGGCGTGCCGGTGCTGCTCGCCGGGCTTCCCGCCCCGCCCAACTACGGGCCCGACTACAAGGCGGCCTTCGACGCGATCTGGCCCGAGCTGGCCGCCGAACACGACGCCATCCTCGTGGCCAACCTCCTCGCGCCGCTGGCCGATGCGGTCCGCAACGGCACAGGCGCCGGCACCCTGCTCCAGCCCGACGGCCTGCACCCCTCCGCCGAGGGCGTGCGGCTCGTGGTCGAGGCGCTCGGGCCCAGGGTCCTGGAACTCGCGGCCCGCGCTGGCGGACGCTCCTGAGCGGGCGCTCAGTCCTTCGCGCGCTCGACGTAGCTGTTGTCGGCGGTGTTGATCACGATGCGGGTGCCCGCGTCGATGTGCGGCGGCACCATGACGCGCACGCCGATGTCGGTCATCGCCGGCTTGTAGGACGAGGACGCCGTCTGCCCCTTCACCACCGGCTCGGTCTCGGTGATCTCCACCGTGATCTTCTGCGGCAGCTCGATCGAGATCGCGCGGCCCTCGTGGATCTGCAGGAAGACGCGCATCCCCTCCTGGAGATAGACCTTCTGGTCGCCGATCACGTCCTCGCCCACGGTGATCTGCTCGTAGGTCTCGGGCTCCATGAAGTGGAAGCCCTCGCCGTCCTCGTAGAGGTAGTCGTAGGCCTTCTCCTCGACATGGGCCCGCTCCACCTGGTCGGTGGTCTTCCAGCGCTCGCTCACCTTCACCCCGTCCGAGATCCGGCGCATGTCCACGCTCGTCGTCGGCGTGCCCTTGCCGGGGTGGAAGTTCTCGGCCGAGAGCACGACGTAGAGCTTGCCGTCGATGTCGAGCACGTTGCCCTTGCGGAGCGAGGAGGCGATGACTTTCATGGGCGGTCGTCCTTGTGCAGGCTGGGGCGCCCGGCTATGGCGGGGCCGTCGAGGGTGCCCCTAGCGCATCTTCCGCCGTTCCGCCAGAGAGAAGCCGCCCCCGGAGCCACCCGTGACCGCCCCCGACACCCCCTGGTGGGACCCCGGCCGCCACGCCGACCGCCGGCCGCTGCTGCTCGCCCGCAACCGCATCCGGTCGGCGATCCGCGCCTGGTTCGAGGCGCGCGGCTTCACCGAGGCCGACCCCGCCGCGCTCGCCGTCTCGCCGGGCAACGAGGCGCATCTGCACGCCTTCGCCACCGAAGCCGTCGCGCCCGACGGCACGGCGCGCCGCCTCTACCTGCACACCTCGCCGGAATTCGCGCTCAAGAAGCTGCTCGCCGCGGGCGAGGAGCGGCTCTTCGCCTTTGCCCATGTCTGGCGCAACCGCGAGCGCGGGGCCCTGCACGCGCCCGAATTCACCATGCTCGAATGGTATCGCGCGGCTGCGCCCTACGAGACGCTGATGGAGGACTGCGCCGCGCTGCTGGCGCTGGCCGCGCGCGCCGCGGGCGCCGGCACGCTGCGCTTCCGCGACCGCAGCTGCGACCCCTTCGCCCCGCCCGAGCGGCTCACCCTGGCCGAGGCGCTGGCCCGCCATGCGGGGCTCGACCTCCTCGCCACGATCCGCCCCGACGGGACGACCGACGCCGCCCTGCTCGCCGAGGCCGCCCGGTCCGCCGGCCTCGCCATCCGCGCGGGCGACGGCTGGTCGGACATCCTTTCGCGCCTGCTCGTGACCTTCGTCGAGCCCAATCTCGGCCTCGGCCGGCCGACGATCCTCGACCGCTACCCCGCCGCCGAGGCCGCGCTCGCCCGGCGCGCGCCCGACGATCCGCGCCTGGCCGAACGCTTCGAGCTCTACGCCTGCGGGGTGGAACTCGCCAACGGCTTCGGCGAGCTGACCGACCCGGCCGAGCAGCGCGGCCGCTTCGAGGCCGAGATGGACGAGATGGCACGGGTCCACGGCACCCGCTACCCGATCGACGAGGATTTCCTCGCCGCCCTTGCCCGGATGCCCCCCGCGAGCGGCATCGCCCTCGGCTTCGACCGGCTGGTGATGCTCGCCACCGGCGCGCCGCGCATCGACGACGTGCTCTGGGCCCCGCCGCCCTGACGCGCCACGCCGACACGCCGGCCCGACCCGCCCCCCTCTTCCCCTTTCTCAAGTATCCTCGGGGGAGCGCGAGGGGGCAGACGGCCCCCTCGCCCCGGTCCGCACCGCCAGCGCCAGCGCCTCGCTCAGCGCGGCGCGGCTGCCGACGTGATTGGCCAGGATCAGGACGAGGCGGGCGTTCAGCGCCGCGCTCTCGGCCTCGGCAAGCCCGCGATGCGCCGCCTGAAGCTCGGCAAGGAACCCGTCGGCATCGGGCAGGTTGGGCCGCGTGATCAGCGTCATGCCGGCTCCCTCCACAGCGCCTGCGCGGCGGCCTCGACCTCGGCGGCGCCGGCCGCGACCCAGCGCGCGGCGATCACCTGGTCGGGGCGCACGAGGTAGAGCGCCCGGTCGGACTGGCCGAGGTAGCGGTCGGCCACCGCCGCGTTGATCTCCGCGCGCAGCGTGCGCAGGCCCGTGGCGGGCGGTTCGGCGCCGATGGCCAGCAGCGTCGCCTCCATGCCCAGCGCCTCGGTCAGCCAGCCGTTGCCCTGCGGCGCGTCCGGCGCGACGGCGCCGGGGCGCGCCGCCGGCGGCAGGCGCGGGTCGTCGGGCGCCCCGAGCGGATAGACGCAGGGCCGCGAGAGCCGGCCCGAATTCACCATCGGCCGGGCGAAGTCGGCCTCGGCGGCCAGCGCCAGCACCGCGTCGCGGAACAGCCGCTCCGCCCCCGGCGCGGGCGAGATGAAGCGCGTCGCGCGGGAGGAGTTGAGGATGTTCTCGTCCGCGGCGAAGGTGCGCTCGCGGTCGTAGGCGGCCAGGATCGCGGCCTCCGCCCGGCCGGAGAGCACCGCCGCCAGCCGCCAGCCGAGGCCCGCCGCATCCTCGAGCCCACCGTTGCCGCCGCGCGCCCCGAAGGGCGAGACGACATGCGCGCTGTCGCCGGCGAAGATCACGCGGCCGTGCACGAACCGCGCGAGCCTGCGGCACTGGAAGGTGTAGACGCTCACCCAGTCGAGCCGGAAGTCGCGGTGCCCGACCATGCGTTCGATGCGCGGGATCACCCGTTCGGGCCGCTTCTCGGCCTCGGGGTCGGCATCCCAGCCGAGCTGGAGGTCGATGCGCCAGATGTCGTCGGGCTGCTTGTGCAGCAGCGCCGACTGGCCGGGGTGGAAGGTCGGCTCGAACCAGAACCGCCGCTCGGCCGGGAAGTCGGCCTTCATCTCGATGTCGGCGATCAGGAAGCGCTCCTCGAAGAGCTCGCCCGCGAACTCGAGCCCCAGCATCCGCCGCACCGGCGAGCGCGCGCCGTCGCAGGCCACGAGCCAGTCCGCCTCGATCGCATAGGGTCCCTCCGGCGTCCCGACGCCGAGCCGCACGTGATCCTCCCCGACCGCCAGCCCCTCCACCCGGTTGCGGAAGCGCAGCTCGATCAGCGGCGAGGCCAGCGCCGCCTCGGCGAGGTATTCCTCGACGTAGTACTGCTGGAGGTTCACGAAGGCCGGCATCTTGTGGCCCGCCTCGGGCAGGAGGTCGAACTCGAACACCTGGGTGTCGCGGTGGAAGGTGCGCCCCACCTTCCAGGTCACGCCCTTGGCGAGACAGCGCTCGCCCACGCCCAGCCGGTCGAGGATCTCGAGCGACCGCTTCGACCAGCAGATCGCCCGGCTGCCGACCGAGACCACGTCGTTGTCGTCGAGCACCGTCACCCGCTGCCCGCGCCGGGCGAGGTCGAGCGCAAGCGCAAGCCCGACCGGCCCCGCGCCGACGATCACCACCGGATGCCGCGGCTCGGGCGCGGTCAGGCCGGGCGGCGAGCGGTAGGGAAAGCGCCGGTGCACATAGGGCATGGGCTCAGTCCTTCGGAGGCCTGAGAAGGCGCCAGAGGCTCCAGCCGGCGGTGCCGCCGAAGAAGCCGCCGGCGAGCAGGCCGATCTCGACGAAGGCGGGGCCGGAGGGCAGGCCGTGAAGTGCGACTGCCGCGCCGAGCAGGGCAAGGCCGGCCAGCGACACGACAAGCCGGAAGACAAGCTCGCCGCGGCCGGGCCCGTGCCTCATGCGGGCTCCCCCCGGCGTGCCGGCGGCGCGGCGCGAAACCGTCCGAGCGTGCCGCCGCTCATCCCTGGAGCGCCTCCCAGACCTCGCGGTCGCGCGCGGCGGTCCAGATCCGCGGCGTGTCGATCCCCAGCGCCTCGTCGTAGGCGCGGCTGACGTTGAAGGGCAGGCAGTGCTCGTAGATCGCATAGCCGGCGAACTTCGGGTCGCATTCGGCGCGCACCGCCTCCCAGGCCTGCCGCAGCGACCCGCCGCGCGCGGCCACGCGCGCCGCCGGCCGGAAGGTGCTGGCCAGGAAATCCGCGGTCGAGGCCAGCGCGCGGCCCACCGCCTCGCGCCCGACGAGCGCCTCGCCCCGCCCCGGCGCGATCGCCGCGGGCTCGAAGGCGGCGATGCGGTCGAGCGTGGCCGGCCAGTCGCCGAAATGCCCGTCACCGCAGTAGCAGGCCGAGCGGTCCTCCACGATGTCGCCGGTGAACATCACATCCGCGTCGGGCACCCAGACAACCGCATCGCCCGCGGTGTGGGCGCGTCCGAGATGCCGGATCTCGACACGCCGGCGCCCCAGATACACCGTCATCCGGTCGCCGAAGGTGGTGGTGGGCCAGGTAAGCCCCGGGATCTCCTCGTGCCCCCGGAACAGCCGCGGAAAGCGGCCGAACTCGCTCGCCCAGTCTTCGGCCCCGCGCTCGGCCACCATCGCGCGGGTGCGCTCCGACATGATCACCTCGCGCGCGCCGTAGGCCGAGGCGCCGAGCACGCGCACCGCATGGTGATGCGTCAGCACCAGATGGGTGATCGGCTTGTCGGTGACCTCGCGGATGCAGTCGATCACCTTGCGGGCGAGCCGCGGCGTCGCCTGCGCCTCGACCACCATCACCGCGTCGTCGCCGATGATCACGCCCGAATTGGGGTCGCCCTCGGCGGTGAAGGCGTAGAGACCCGGGCCGATCTCGGTGAACGAGATCCGCTTCTCCGTCAGGTCGCCGGTCGAGGCGAAGGTCCTGCCCATGTTGCGCGCGCTCCTCAGCCTGCCGCGTTCTGCCCCGCGCCGTTCGTCGCGGTGGACGCCGGCCCGGCGATCGGTATCGGATCGGCGCCATGACCCGCGACCTCCGCCCCCATGCCGTCACGGCGGCGATCATCCTGGCGACTGCGGCCTGGCTCCTCTGGATCGGCCGGGTGCCCTGGTGCGACTGCGGCTACATCAAGCTCTGGCACGGCGAGACCCTGAGCGCGGAGAACTCCCAGCACATCTCCGACTGGTATACGCCATCGCACGTCATCCACGGCATCCTGTTCTACGCGGGCCTCTGGCTTGTGGCGCGGCGACTGTCCTTCGGCTGGCGGCTTGCCATCGCCACGGCGATCGAATCGGCCTGGGAGATCGTCGAGAACTCCGACGCGATCATCGAGCGCTACCGGGCGGTGACGATCTCGCTCGACTACTACGGCGATTCGGTCATCAACTCGGTGGCTGACATCCTGGCGATGGTCGCAGGCTTCTGGCTCGCCCGGGTGATCCCGGTCCGGGCCAGCATCGCGGTCGTCGTCGGCTTCGAGGTGCTGACGGCGATCGTCATCCGCGACGGGCTCACGCTCAACATCCTGATGCTGCTCTGGCCGCTCGAGTCGGTCAGGGAGTGGCAGGCCGGCGCCTGAGGCGGCAGGGCGCGCCCTCACCGCCCGGCCCCCGCGGGCTCGGCATGGGCGGGCAGCCCCGTGCCCGAGCACGCGCCGAAGCCGATCCGGTAGCCGTCGCCCTGCGCCCATCCCCTGAGCGTCACGGTGTCGCCGTCCTCGAGGAAGCTGCGGGTCTCGCCGGAGGCGAGCGCCAGGGGCTCCCGCCCGCCCCAGCTCAGCTCGAGGAGCGAGCCGCGGTTCTCCCGCCGGGGCCCCGAGATGGTGCCCGAGCCGAGGAGGTCGCCCACCCGCATCGGGCAGCCCGAGGTCGTGTGGTGACAGAGCTGCTGGGCGGCCGAGTAGTACATCTCGCGGTAGTTGGTGCGCGAGATCACGGTTTCGCCTCCGCCCGCCGGCGTCAGCGCCACCTCGAGCGCGATGTCGTAGAGCATCGGCCCCGGCTCGGCGAGATAGGGCAGAAGCGGCCGCTCGCGCGGCGGGGTCGGCACCCGGAAGGGCTCGAGCGCGGCCTTCGGCACGATCCACGGGCTGATCGTCGTCGCCGTCGCCTTCGCCTGGAAGGGACCGAGCGGCTGGTATTCCCAGGCCTGGATGTCGCGCGCCGACCAGTCGTTGAGAAGCACGAAGCCGAAGATCATCGCGTCGGCCTGCGCGACGGTGACCATGCCCTCGGAGGGCTGGCCGACCACCGCGCCCAGCTCCAGCTCGAAGTCGAGACGCCGGCTCGGCGCGAACACCGGCAGGTCCGCGTCGGCGGGCCTGATCTGCCCCCAGGGCCGGCGCACCGGCGTGCCCGAGACGACGACCGACGAGGCCCGGCCGTTGTAGCCGACGGGAATCGACAGCCAGTTCGGCGGCAGCGCGTTCCCGGGCCCGCGGAACATCGCGCCGACGTTGAAGGCGTGGTGCCGGCTGGCGTAGAAGTCGGTGTATTCGGCGACGGCGAAGGGCAGGTGCAGGCGCACGGCGTCCTGCGGGACGAGGTAGGGCGCAAGCCAGTCCCGCGCCGCCGCGCCCTCGGCCAGAAGCGCGGTCAGCGTGGCGCGGAAGTCGGCCCAGGCCGCCGGCCCCAGCGCCATGAAGGCGTTCCAGGCGGGCGCGGCGAAGACCCCCGCGGCGGGCAGGTCGAGCCGGCCGTCGCGCTCCAGTGCCGCGACATCGAGGATCCGCTCGCCGATGGCGACGCCGCAGCGCGGGCCCCCGCCCGCGCCGGAGAACACGCCGCAGGGCAGGTTGTTCAGCGGAAACTCGGCCTCGGGCGCATTGGCGCTCTCGATCCAGCTTCGCATGGGCGGCATCGGGATCTCCGGTCGCGTGGCGCGGCGGGCCGGCGTCTCACTTCGGGCCGGGGGTGCCGTCGAACTTCTTCTCGAGGTCCTTCCAGCAGTCGATGTAGTCGTCCTGCAGCGGCGCCTCGCGCGCGGCGAAGGCGGTCAGGTGCTGCGGGAAGCGCGTCTCGAACATGAAGCTCATGGTGTTGTCGAGCTTCTCGGGGGCGAGCGTGGCATTCGAGGCCCGCTCGAAGGCGGTCCGGTCCGGCCCGTGGGGCAGCATCATGTTGTGCAGGCTCATGCCGCCGGGCACGAAGCCCTGCGGCTTGGCGTCGTAGACGCCGTGGATGTTGCCCATCAGCTCCGACATGATGTTCTTGTGATACCACGGCGGGCGGAAGGTGTGCTCGGCCACCATCCAGCGTTCGCGGAACAGCACGAAGTCGATGTTCGCCGTGCCCTCCACGCCCGAGGGCGCGGTCAGCACGGTGAAGATCGAGGGGTCGGGGTGGTCGAACAGGATCGCGCCGACCGGGCAGTAGGTCCTGAGGTCGTACTTGCAGGGCGCGTAGTTGCCGTGCCAGGCCACCACGTCGAGCGGCGAGTGCCCGATGCGCGTCCTGTGGAACTGGCCGCACCACTTGACGGTGAGGGTCGAGGGCACCTCGCGGTCCTCGAAGGCGGCGACGGGCGTCTTGAAGTCGCGCCGGTTGGCCATGCAGTTGGCGCCGATCGGACCGCGGGCGGGAAGCTGGAACTTCTGCCCGTAGTTCTCGCAGACGAAGCCGCGCGCCGGCCCCTCGAGCAGCTCCACCCGGTAGACCAGCCCGCGCGGGAGGATGGCGATCTCCTGCGGCGCGAGGTCGATGATGCCAAGCTCGGTGCAGAAGCGCAGCTGCCCCTCCTGCGGCACGACGAGAAGCTCGCTGTCGGCCGAGTAGAAGTAGGCGTCCTCCATCGAGGCGGTGACGAGGTAGACATGGCTTGCCATGCCGACCTGGGTGTTGACGTCGCCCGCGGTGGTCATCGTCCGCATGCCGGTCAGCCAGGTCAGGCTCTCGCCGGTGTGGGGCACCGGGTCCCAGCGGTACTGGCCGAGCGAGATCACGCCGTCGACGACGTGCGGGGCCGTCTTCCAGTAGGGCAGCTCGATGCGCTCGAAGCGGTGCGTGTGCTTCACCGAGGGGCGGATGCGGTAGCACCAGGTGCGCTCGTTCCGATGGCTCGGCGCGGTGAAGGCGGTGCCCGAAAGCTGTTCGCCATAGAGGCCGTAGCTGCACTTCTGCGGCGAGTTCTGCCCCTGCGGCAGGGCGCCCGGCAGGGCCTCGGTCTCGAAGTCGTTGCCGAAGCCGGGCATGTAGCCCTCGTGCAGGCCCTGCATCGAGGGCGCGCGGATCATGCCCTGCGGCAGCGCATGCGTGGTCATGGTGGCCTCCCCCCGGACGGTGTGCACATCCCGTGCACATCCCGTGCACAACGCGTGCACCGGTGGACGCGATTATCGTTGCATTTGCAATGAAGTCAAGCGCGGTGCGCGAAAGCCAGCGTGGCGAGGCCGCCGGCGAGGCCGAGCGCGGCGGCGAAGGGCAGCACCGCGGCGGCGCTGCCCGCCAGCCCGATCGCCCCGGCCGCGACGGCCGGCAGCAGGATGGCGCCGATGTTCGCCGCCGCGACGATCAGCGCCGAGGCGCGCGGCCCGGTGCCGAGGTGGCCGGTGGCGGCGACGAAGTACGAGGGGAAGAGCAGGCCCGTCGCCGCCCCGATCGCGGCGTAGAAGGCGGCCGGCGGCAGCAGGCTCGCCAGCCCCGCAAGCCCCCCGGCCAGGCCGAAGCCGGCGGCCAGCAGCACGAGCGGCGCGAAGCGCCCGGCCAGCCAGAACAGCGCCACGCGCGCGCCGAGGAAGCAGGCGAAGAACGCCGAGGCCATCTCGGCCGCCCGGGTCTCGTCGAGCCCGCGCGCGACGAGCGCGGCGGGGCCGAGACCGATCAGCGCCGTCTCGAGCCCCACGGCCGCGGCGCCAAGCAGCAGCACGCCGGGCCGGCGCAGCGCGGGCGCGGCGGCGAGGTTCTGCACCGGCGTGCCCGCCGGGCCGGGCGTGGCCAGCGGCACCAGCGCCGCCATGGCGGCGGCGACGATGCCGAAGGCAAGGCCGGGCGCGCTGCCGAGCGCCACGAACATCAGCGGCGCGCCGATCGCGCCGAAGCCGAAGATGGCGTTGAGAAGCCCCACCATCGCCGGGCCGCGCGGCCCGGTCTCGAGCAGGAAGCGGCGGTTGAAGACCGCCGTCACCATCGCATAGCCCGCGCCCAGCACGGCCGCGCCCGCCAGCGTGACCGGCCAGCCCGCGCCCAGCGCGATCAGCCCCGCCCCCGCCGCGAGGAGCGAGAGCGCCAGCCGCGCCGAGGCGATGCCGAACAGGACCGACACCGCGAGCCCCGCCAGACCGCCGAGGTTGTGGGCGCTGACGATCAGCCCGGCCTCGGCCAGCCCGATGCCGTTCTGCCGGGCAAAGGCGGGCAGCGCCGGCCCGTAGAGCGCGACGGCCGCGCCGATCAGCACGAAGCTGGCCGATCCGGTCCAGAACAGGCGCGAGCGAAGCGCGGCGGCGAGGTCCATGGGGCGGGGCTCCGGGAGGGGCGAGGGAGGCACGAGGGGCACAGGGCGCAGCCGGACCCCTCGGGGCCAGCCATGACCGGCCCGGCGGGGAAGGTCAAGACCGCGCCGGGCCCGAGGGAACGCGGCGGCGGGGTTGTGCGTTGCCTGCCCGTCGCGGGCGGGGATCGCACGGGCGGGGACACGGGGGGATCGGGGCAGCGGCATGGACGGGACGGCCGAAGCCAGCCCGGCAGGGCACATGGCACCGGGCACGGCGGCGGGCACGGCACCGGGCGCGGCGGCGGCGGATGCCGCGCGGCTCTGCATCCTGATGAACCCCGGTTCGGGCCGCAAGGGCGGCGACGGCGCCGGGGAAACGCTCGCCGACTGGGTGGCCGCGCGGGGCGGGGGGGCCGTGCTGCGGCTGATCGCGCCCGGCACCTCGCCTGCCGAGGCCGCGCGCGCGGCGGCAGGCGACGGCTTCGGCACCATCGTCGCGGCGGGCGGCGACGGCACGGTGGCCGGCGTGGCGGCGGGGCTGGTCGGGACCGGCCTGCGCCTGGGTGTCCTGCCGCTCGGCACCTTCAACTTCTTCGCCCGCGCCAACGGCATTCCCGAGTCGCTGCCCGAGGCGCTGGCGCTCCTGGAGCAGGGCCACGCCGAGCCGCGCGACGCAGCCTTCGTGAACGGCCGGCTGTTCCTCAACAACGCGAGCATCGGGATCTACCCGCGCATCCTGCTCGACCGCGAGGCGGTCTACCGCCGCTGGGGCCGAAGCCGAGTCGCGGCCTACTGGTCGGTGGTGCGCACCGTCGCGGGCTTCCGCCGCTCGCGCCGGCTGAAGGTGGTGGTGGACGGCCGCGCCCGGCGGGTGAAGACGCCGCTCGTCTTCGTGGCGTTCAACGCCTTCCAGCTCGAGCATTTCGGGCTCGCCGGCGCCGACCGGGTGCGTCGGGGGGAATTCGCAGTGCTCGTGGCGCCCGACTGCGGGCGGTTCGGCCTGCTCGGCTTCGCGCTCCGGCTGCTTGTCCGGGGTCTGCGGCGCGGCAAGGACTTCGAGCTGCTCTGCGGGCGCGAGGTGGTGATCGACGCCGCCGACGGGCGCCACACCGACCGGCTGGTCGCCCGCGACGGCGAGAAGGAATGGATCGAGCCGCCGCTGACCCTGACGATCGCCCCCGGCGCGCTGACCGTGATCGTCCCGGCCGGGGGCGCGCCAGGTGAGGCACCAGGTGACGGGCCGGGGGACACGCCGGGGGACACGCCGGGAGACGCGCCGGGCGCGGGCGGCGGCGGCGCCGCAGGCGCGGACCGGGGGGCTGCCGCGCCGTGAGACGCATCGCCCATCTCTCGGACCTGCACTTCGGCACCGAGCCGGACGGGCTGGCGGAAAGCCTGCTTGCCGGCCTCGCCCGGCTTGCGCCCGACCTCGTGGTGGTCACGGGAGACCTCACCCAGCGGGCGCGGGCCTGGCAGTTCCGCCGGGCGCGGGCCTTCCTCGAGGCGCTGCCCGCGCCCTGGCTGGCGGTGCCGGGCAACCACGACGTGCCGCTCTTCAACCTGCCGGCGCGTCTGCTCGCCCCCTTCGCGGGCTACCGGCGCCACATCGCGCGCGATCCCGCGCCGGGGCACGGGGACGCCGAGATCGAGCTTGCGGGGGTGAACACGGTCAACCCCTGGGTCTGGCAGGCCGGGCGCTTTGCCGACGCCGAGGCGCGGCGCGTCTGCGCCCGCTTCGCCCGCGCGCGGGGGCGGCTGAGGATCGTGGCGATGCACCACCCGCTCGTGCACGGGCCGCAGGTGACCAAGCGCCTGATGGCGGGCGCGCCGCAGGCGCTCTCCGCGCTGGCGGCCTGCGGCGCCGACGTGGTGCTCTGCGGCCACCTCCATGCCTGGGCGGCCGCGCCGATGACCGCGCGCGGGGGTTCCCGCGAGATCCTGATGGTGCAGGCAGGCACCGCGCTTTCCACCCGCCTGCGCGGCGAGGCGAACGACTTCAACCTGCTGACCGTCGAGGGTGCCGACCTGACCGTGGAGCGCCATGCCGCGGGCGACGACCTGCGCTTCCGACCCGACCGGCTGGACCGCTTCCGCCGCGAGGGGGATCTGTGGATCCCTCAGGTCCAGTCGAGCACGACCTTGCCCGAGGCGCCCGAGCGCATCACCTCGAAGCCGCGGGCGAAGTCCTCGGCCTTCATGCGGTGAGTGATCACGCCGCGCACGTCGAGCCCGTTCTGGAGCATGGCGATCATCTTGTACCAGGTCTCGAAGATCTCGCGGCCGTAGACGCCCTTGATCGTGATCGCCTTGAACACGATTCGGCTCCAGTCCACCGGCGACTTGCCGGGCGGGATGCCGAGGAGCGCGATGCGCCCGCCCATCACCATGTTCTCCACCATCTGGTCGAGCGCGGCCTGGCTGCCCGACATCTCCATGCCGACGTCGAAGCCCTCCTTCATCCCCAGCGCGCCCTCGACCTCGCGCAGGTCCTGCCGGGCGACGTTCACCGGCACCACGTCGGCCACCCGCGCGGCGAGGTCGAGCCGGTCCTGGTTGATGTCGGTGATCACCACGTGCCGGGCGCCGACGTGGCGGGCGACGGCGGCGGCCATGATGCCGATCGGCCCCGCGCCGGTGATGAGCACGTCCTCGCCCACGAGGTCGAAGCTGAGCGCGGTGTGCACGGCGTTGCCGAGCGGGTCGAGGATGGCGCCGATCTCGTCGTCGATGTCGTCGGGCAGCGGCACGACGTTGAAGGCGGGCAGGCGCAGGTATTCGGCAAACGCGCCGGGTTCGTTGACGCCGATGCCGCGCGTCTCGGGGTCGAGGTGGAAGCGGCCCGACCGGCTCTGGCGCGAGTGCCGCCCGATCAGGTGCCCCTCGCCCGAGCAGCGCTGGCCGACCGCGACGTCGGTGACGTTGCGGCCGACCTCCACCACCACGCCCGCAAATTCGTGCCCGGTGACGAGGGGCACGGGCACGGTGCGGCGTGCCCAGTCGTCCCAGTTCCAGATGTGCACGTCGGTGCCGCAGATCCCGGTCTTGTGCACCCGGATCAGCACGTCGTCGGGGCCGATCCGGGGGATCGGGCGGGTCTCCATCCAGAGGCCCGGCTCGGGGCGGGACTTGGCAAGCACCTTCATCTCGTTGGTCATGGCAGGACTCCGCTGGCGCGGCCGGCGCGCGCGAAGGCGGCGAGCGCGGCGTCGAGGTCCTCGGGGGCGAGAGCGGCCGACATCTGGGTGCGGATCCGCGCCCTGCCCTTCGGCACCACGGGGAAGGAGAAGCCGGGGGCATAGACGCCCTCGGCGAAGAGCCGCGCGGCGAAATCCTGGGCAAGGCGCGCCTCGCCGAGCATGACCGGCACAATGGGGTGGCTCCCGGGCAGCAGCTCGAAGCCGAGCCCGGCGAGCCCCGCGCGCCAGCGGGCGGCGTTCGCGGCGAGGCGGGCGCGGAGCGCCTCGCCCTCCGCCCCCTCGACGAGGTCGAGCGCGGCGAGCGCGGCGGCGCAGACCGGCGGCGGCAGCGCGTTCGAGAACAGGTAGGGCCGCGCCCGCTGGCGCAGCAGGTCAATGACCGGCTGCGGCCCCGCGACATAGCCGCCAAGCGCGCCGCCGAGCGCCTTGCCGAAGGTGCCGCTCAGGACGTGCACGCCTTCCGCCACGCCGAAGTGGTGCGGCGTGCCCCGGCCCTGCGGCCCGATGAAGCCGGTGGCGTGGCAGTCGTCGACCATCACCAGCGCGTCGTGTTCGGCGGCGAGGCGCACGATCCCGGGGAGCGGCGCGAGGTGCCCGTCCATCGAGAACACGCCGTCGGTGGCGATCACCAGATGCCGCGCACCGTCGGCCCGCGCGGCGCGGAGCTGGCGGGCGAGGTCGTCCATGTCGCAATTCGCGTAGCGGTAGCGCCGCGCCTTGCTCAGGCGGATGCCGTCGATGATGCTGGCGTGGTTCAGGGCATCCGAGATCACCGCGTCCTCGGGGCCGAGGAGCGGCTCGAAGAGCCCGCCGTTGGCGTCGAAGCAGGCCGCGAACAGGATCGCGTCGTCCTTGCCGAGGAAGGCGGCCAGCCGCTCCTCGAGCGCGCGGTGCAGGTCCTGCGTGCCGCAGATGAAGCGGACCGAGGCCATGCCGAAGCCGCGGTCGTCGAGCGCGGCCTTCGCCGCCGCGACCAGCGCGGGGTGGTTGGCCAGCCCGAGATAGTTGTTGGCCGAAAGGTTCAGCACGTCGCGCCCGCCGATCGTGACGTGACCGCCCTGCGGCGAGGTGATGAGCCGCTCGCGCTTGGTCAGCCCCTCGGCCTCGATCCCGGCGAGCGTCGCGCGGATGTGGTCGAGCAGGGCCTGCATCGCCTATCCTCCCTGGCACAGCCTAAGGACAACCCCCGCAGGAAAGAAGCCCCGATGCGACAGGAACCCGTCCCGCAGCGACCGGCGGCCCGCGCCGCCGGCCGCGCCCTCACCGGCGCCCTCACCGCCGCCCTAACCGGCGCCCTCACCGCCGCCCGAACCGCCGCCCTCGCCGCGGCCCTCGCCCTTCCCCTGCCCGCGGCCGCCGAGGAGATCGCCGAAATCGGCGTGGACTGGATCGGCAACGACATCATCGTCGAGGCGCTGGAGGACCCTAAGGTGCAGGGCGTCACCTGCCACATCGCCTACTTCGAACGTTCGGTGATCGACCGGCTGAGCCAGGGCAACTGGTTCGAGGACCCTTCGAATGCCTCGATCGCCTGCCGCCAGACCGGGCCGATCGTGCTCGGCGACATCGAGCGGGACGCCGACGGGGAGGAGGTGTTCCGCGAGGGGCGGTCGCTCGTCTTCAAGTCGCTCCGCGTCAAGCGGATCTTCGATGCCCGGCGCCAGACGCTGGTCTACCTGGTGCATGCCGCCGAGCTGACGCAGGGCTCGGCCAAGATGGCGATCTCGTCGGTGCCGCTCTGGGGCACCGAGGCCTGGGCGCCCCCCGATTGAATCCGGCGCCGTTCCGTGCCTTGCTGCGGCAGCGACGGAGGCGGTGGGAGCGGTGACGGACAGCGTGCGGTTCAACCTCGACGACTTCCTGCCCTACCGGCTGACGGTGGCGGCGGGGCGGCTCAGCCGCGAGTTCTCGCAGCGCTACCGCGAGAAGTTCGGCATCTCGATCCCCGAATGGCGGGTGGTGGCGCACCTGTCGCAGGCGGGCGCGGTCAGCGTGCGCGAGATCCACGCCCGCGTGGACATGGACAAGTCGAAGGTCAGCCGCGCCGCGGCGCGGCTGGAGGCGGCGGGCTATGTCGAGAAGCGGGTCAACCCTGCCGACCGGCGGCTGGTCGAGCTGCGCCTGACCGCGCGCGGCCACGCGATGATGGCCGAGCTTGCGGTCGTGGCCGACGACTTCCAGCGCGAGCTGCTCGCGCGCCTCGGCGAGGGCGGCGCGGACTTCGCGCAGGCGCTCGCCCGGATCGCCCCGGAGCCCGCCCGTGGCTGAGCCGCGCCGCCTGCCGGGGGCCGTGATCTTCGACTGCGACGGCGTGCTGGTGGACAGCGAGCCCGCGACCGAGGAGGTGATCATGGCCAACCTCGCCCGGCACGGCCTGCCGCTCGACCGTGCCGCCTACCGCGCGATGGCGCTGGGTGGCACGATGCGGATGGTGGGCGAGGCCGCCGCGGCGCGCGGGGCCTCGATCCCCGAAGGCTGGGTGGAGGCCGCCTACCGGGAGATGTTCGCGCGCCTCAGCGAGGGGGTGGCGCCGATCCCCGGCGTGGTGGCGCTGCTCGACGCGCTCGACGCCGCCGGGGTGCCCTACGCGGTCGCCTCGAACGGCCCGCGCGAGAAGATGGCGATCACGCTCGGCCAGACCGGGCTCTGGCCGCGGTTCGAGGGGCGGATCCTCTCGGCCCACGAGGAGGGGGTGGCCAAGCCCGATCCGGGGCTGTTCCTGAACGCGGCGGCCCGGCTCGGGCGGGCGCCGCAGGACTGCGTGGTGATCGAGGACAGCCCCGCAGGCGCCGCTGCCGCGCGCGCCGCAGGCATGCGCTGCCTCGGCTTCGCGCCCGAGGGCGAGGGGGCGGCGCTGGCCGCGCTGGGCGCCACCGTCGTGCGCAGCATGGCCGAGGCGGCCCGCGAACTGGGCCTGTGACCGCGCCGCCCGGCGCCCGCCGCGCCTGCGGCCCGACCCCGGCCGCGGCCGGGCCGATCGGGCATTGACTTCCCGCCCCCGGCGGGCGATGCAGGCGCCACCCCAGGGCCCCCCGTTCGCGTGAGCGGGGTCCGCGCCAGGCGCGCGGCAGGCCGGGGAAGGGCTTCGGCCCGCAACGAGCTTCCACCGTCACGCGAGGGAGGCGACGGCCGGACGGCACCCCGGGCATGCGGCCCGCGGCGCGAGGACCGGCCGCACCCGAACGCATCCGCCCCGCCGCGCCCGCGGTGCCGGGCGCACCCCTCCGACCGGGCCCGAGGGCCCGAACCGAAAGACAGACATGACCGATTTCAAGACACTCGGCCTGAACGACCGGCTCGTCGCCCGGCTGGCCGAGCTCGGGCTGACCAGCCCGACCCCGATCCAGGCGCAGGCGATCCCCGAGGTGCTGAAGGGCCGCGACGTGATGGGCCTCGCCCAGACCGGCACCGGCAAGACCGCCGCCTTCGGGCTGCCGCTCGTGCAGCGCCTGCCGAAGGCGCGCCCCGCGGCGAGGACGGCGCACGCGCTGATCCTTGCCCCCACGCGGGAGCTTGCCAGGCAGATCGAGGCGACGCTCGCCGGCTTCACCGCCGGGACCCCGGCGCGCACCCTCGTGGTGACAGGAGGCCCCTCGATCAACGGGCAGGCGCAGCGGCTGGAGCGCGGCGCCGACATCCTGGTGGCCACGCCCGGCCGCCTGATCGACCTGCTCGAGCGGGGGGCGGCCGATCTCTCGGCGGTGCGCTTCCTCGTGCTCGACGAGGCCGACCAGATGCTCGACATGGGCTTCATCCACGCGCTGCGCCGGATCGTCCGCCACCTGCCGCGGGAGCGGCAGACACTCCTGTTCTCGGCCACCATGCCGAAGCTGATGGAGGAGGTCGCCGCAAGCTACCTGACCGACCCGGTCAGGGTCGCGGTCAACCCGCCGGGCAGGGCCGCCGACCGGATCGACCAGGCGGTGCACTTCGTCACCCAGGGCGACAAGGCGCGGCTGCTCGAGAGCTATCTCGACACCCACCGCGACGACCTCGCGCTGGTCTTCGCGCGGACCAAGCACGGCGCGGAGAAGCTGATGAAGCTGCTCGCGTCCTGGGGCTTCGCCGCCGCCTCGATCCACGGCAACAAGAGCCAGGGCCAGCGCGACCGGGCGCTTGCCGCGTTCAAGGCGGGCGAGGTCCGGGTGCTGGTGGCGACCGATGTCGCGGCGCGCGGGCTCGACATTCCGCAGGTGCGCCACGTCTACAACTTCGACCTGCCGAACGTGCCCGAGAACTACGTCCACCGCATCGGCCGCACCGCGCGCGCCGGGGCGGCGGGCCGGGCGATCGCGCTCTGCGCGCCGGCCGAGATGGCGGACCTGCGCGCCATCGAGACGGCGATGAAGGCCCGCATCCCGGTGATCGGCGGCACCCCCTGGGCGCCGGAACAGGCGCCCGCCCGTCCGGAGCGCGCCGCGGCGACGGCCCGGCCGGGCCGGTCGGCCCGCCGGCGGCGGCCGAAGCGGAAGGCGGCGCAGGCGGCCTGACGGCCCGGCGGCGGCCGGTCGGGCGCGGGAGGGCGGCGACGGCGCCGCGCCGCCCCCCGGCCGCAGTGGGGGAGGGCGGAGGTCGGGGCAACGCGCCGCCGGGCGTCGCGCCGCCGCCCGGTCCCTTGCGCTCGCTGCGCCGGCGCGCCTTGATGCGGCGCAAGCCCGCACGAGGACCGAGATGCCGCACGACACCCCCGCCCCGCCCCCCGATGCCGAGGCCCGCCGCGCCGTGGCCCCGGTGATCTGCTACCCGGTCGAGACCCTGCCGGTTCCCGACCTTGCCGCCTATCGCGCCGCCCGCGCCACGGCGCGCAAGACCGGCGAGGTGCTGGTGCCGCCGCGCGAGGGGCGCTGCTTCCGGGTGCCGGCGGGGCACTTCTTCCGCATCACCTGCGTGGGCGGGCCGCAGGTCGGCGACCTGAACCTGTGGAACGCCGCCGACCTTTCGGAGCGCTTCTATTCCGGCAAGACGCGCGCCTTGCACGGCTCGCACCTGAGCACGGGCGACCGGATGTGGTCCGCCCTGCCCTTCCTGCGGCCGATGGCGACGATCGTGGCGGACACGCTCGGCTGGTATGGCATCGACCCCTTCGGCGGCAGCGTGCACGACGTGATCGGCACGCGCTGCGATCCCTACACGCACCGGCTGCTCTCGGGGGGCGACTACCACCACTGCTGCCATTCCAACCTGACGCGGGCGCTCGCCGACGCGACCGGCCTGCCGCTGGCCGAGGCGGAGATGCATGTCCACGACGTGCTCAACGTCTTCATGTGCACCGGCTTCACCCGCGACACGGGGCAGTATTTCATGAAGGCCTCGCCGGTGCGGCCGGGCGATCACCTGGAGTTCCTGGCCGAGATCGACCTTCTGGGCGCGCTCTCGGCCTGCCCCGGCGGCGACTGCTCGGCGGAACATTCCTCGGATGCGGCCGCCTGCTTCCCGCTGCTGGTCGAGACCTTCGCCCCCGAGGCCCCGCCCGCCGGCTGGGCGCCCCCGGCCCCGAACGGCTACGGGCGCAGCCACGGGCGGCGCGACGGGCGCTGAGCCTCGCCCGGCGCGTCAGCCGGCGAGCACGTAGTGCAGCCCGGTGAAGCGGGCACGCAGCGCGGCGACCTCGGGCGCGAGCGCCTCGGGGTCGTTGCCCCTGAGCGCCCGGGCGATCAGCCGGGCGAGCTCGGGCGCGTCGGCCTCGGTCACGCCGCGGCGGACGAGCTCCGGCGTGCCGAGCCGGAGGCCGTTGAGGTCGCCCGGCACCTCGGGCAGCGGCAGGCCGATGCCGCAGGCGAGGAATCCGGCCCGGCGCAGGGTCCGCGCGGCCGCCTGCCCGCCGCCGAAGGCCGCCGCCGCGAGGGCGAACTGGTGCGAGGCGGTGAAGCCGCGGCCGGCGGCGAACACGGGCAGGCCCTCGGCGGCGAGCGCCGCGGCCAGCGCCTGCGCGACCGAGACCATCTTCCGCGCATAGGCCGCGCCGAACTCCCGCCAGTCGATGAGCGTGAACGCGAGCGCCGCCACCCGGCCGGCGTCGAAGTTCGCGGTCATCCCCGGAAAGGCGATGGCGTCGAGCCGCCGCGCGATGTCGGCGTCGTTGGTGACGATGAGCCCGCCCGCGGGGCCGCCGAGGCTCTTGTAGGTGGACATGGTCATGAGGTGCGCGCCCTGGTCGAGCGGGTTCGGCCAGGCCCCGCCGGCGATGATCCCGCACTGGTGGGCGGCATCGAACAGCACCGTCGCGCCCACCTCGTCGGCGATGGCGCGCACCTCGGCCACCGGATGGGGGAAGAGGTTGAGGCTGCCGCCCAGCGTGATGATGCGCGGGCGGACCTCGCGGGCGAGCGCGCGGAGCGCGGCGAGGTCCACGGTGTAGCCGTCGGCATCGACCGGTGCGGGATGGGTGACCAGCCCGTAGAGCCCCGCGCAGCCCGCCGCGTGGTGGGTGACGTGCCCGCCGACCGCGGGCGGCGGCGCGATGATCGCCTCGCCCGGGCGCGCCAGCGCCATGAAGCCGTAGAGGTTGGCCATCGCGCCCGAGAACACCCGCACCTCGGCGTAGCGCGCGCCGAAGACCTCGGCGGCGAGTTCGGCGGCGATGACCTCGATCTCCTCGATCGCCTCGAGCCCGGTCTCGTACTTGTCGCCGGGGTAGCCCAGCGAGGGGCGCGTGCCGAGCCCGGCCGCAAGCGCCGCCTCGGCGCGCGGGTTCATCACGTTGGTCGCGGGGTTGAGGTTGAAACACTCGGCATCGTGGATCGCGCGGTTGCGCGCGATCAGCGCCGCGATGCGCGCGGCGACGGCCTCGGGCCCGGCCGCGGCGGTGGCGGCGGCATGGCGCTGGACGAGCGCCTCGCAGTGGGCGGGCACCCAGTCGCGGACGGCAAGGCGGGTCATGCGTCGGTCTCCAACGGTGGCTGGCGCGGCGAGCCTATACCGGGAACGCGGCCGCACGCCACCTGCCCCGCCTCAGTCCGCCGGGGTTCCGAGTTCGGCCGCGAGGAAGCGCTCGAAGGCCTCCAGATGCACCGGCTCGAACTGGCCGAAGCCCTGCATCCAGACCGAGGCGGCCTTCAGCGCGTCGGGCTCGAGCCGGCACCATTTCACCCGGCCGCGCTTCTCCTGGCTGATCAGCCCCGCCGCGGCGAGGACGGCGAGGTGCTTGGAGATCGCGGCGAGCGACATCTGGAAGGGCGCGGCCACGTCGGTCACGGCCATGTCGTCCTCGAGCAGCATGGTCAGGATCGCCCGGCGGGTCGGGTCGGCGAGCGCGGCGAAGACGGCGTCGAGCGGGTCCATGCGGCCCTGTCTGCGACGCCCGCCGGCGATCGTCAACCGGACGGTTGAACTTGCCCGACCGGGCCGGGAACGCCGGTGCGCTGCCGCTGCCGCCTGCGGCGCCGTGACGCCGGGATGGAATTCCCATTCCTGTCAGTGGCTTGGCCATCCGCCCGCCGGCCGCCGGCACGCTTGACTCGCGGTCGGGCCGAGTCTAGCAAGCGCCGGACTGTCCATGGGGGCTTTCGCATGGCCGAGCCGCGCGACGAGGACCGCCTGAAGGCGCTCGACGAGCGGCTCCGGGCGGCGAAGGCGGCGCAGGCGCCGGAGCCCCGCGTGGAGGAGCACTACTCGCAGGCGCAGCTCGCCTGGCGGATGGTGATCGAGCTTGTCGCCGGCCTCGGGGTGGGGTTCGGCATCGGATACGGGCTCGACGCGCTGTTCGGCACGCGGCCCTGGCTGATGGTGGTGTTCATCCTGCTCGGCTTCGCGGCCGGGGTGAACGTGATGCTGCGCACCGCGCGCGAGGTGCGGCTGAAGGACGGTCGGGAGACCGGGGCGGAGCGATCCGCCTCAGACGAGAGGGGCTGAAGACGTGGCGACCGAGGCGGAAGGCGGCATCTCCATCCACCCGATGGACCAGTTCATCATCAAGCCGCTGTTCGGCGGCGAGCACATCGCCTTCTACACGCCCACCAACGCGACGCTGTGGATGGCGCTCGCGGTGCTGGCCACCATCGGGCTTCTCGTCGTCGGCACGCGCGGCCGGGCGATCGTGCCCTCGCGGATGCAGTCGGTCGCAGAGCTCGCCTACGGCTTCGTCTACAAGATGGTCGAGGACGTGGCCGGCAAGGACGGGCTGAAGTTCTTCCCCTACATCATGACGCTGTTCATGTTCATCGTGCTGGCCAACTTCCTCGGCCTGATCCCGATGAGCTTCACGCCGACCTCGCACATCGCGGTGACCGCGGTGCTGGCCGGCCTCGTCTTCGTCACCGTGACGGTGCTGGGCTTCGTCAAGAACGGCGCGCATTTCCTGGAGCTCTTCTGGGTGAAGTCGGCGCCGCTGCCGCTGCGCCCGATCCTGGCGGTGATCGAGCTCATCTCCTACTTCGTGCGGCCGGTGAGCCACTCGATCCGACTGGCCGGGAACATCATGGCGGGGCACGCGGTGCTCAAGGTCTTCGCGGGCTTCGCGGCGGTGGCCTGGATCGCCCCCGCCTCGATCCTGGCGATCACGGCGATCTACGCGCTCGAGGTGCTGGTCGCCTTCATCCAGGCCTATGTCTTCACCATCCTGACCTGCGTCTACCTCAAGGATGCGCTGCATCCGCACCACTGACGCAGGCCCCCTCACACGACCAGTTCCAACCAAGGAGTCACGGACATGGAAGGCGATATCGCTCAAATGGGGCAGTTCATCGGCGCGGGCATGGCCGCGATCGGGTCCGGCGCGGCCGCGATCGGTGTGGGCCACGTGGCCGGCAACTTCCTGGCGGGCGCGCTGCGCAACCCCTCGGCCGCCGCGAGCCAGACCGCCACGCTGTTCATCGGCATCGCCTTCGCCGAGGCGCTGGGGATCTTCGCGTTCCTCGTGGCGCTGCTGCTGATGTTCGCCGTCTGATCCTGACGATCCGCAGGTCCGGGCGGGGCCGCCCCGCCCGGTGAACGGGACGAACGGAGGACGCGATGGCGACCGAATCCACCGAAGCCGCGCATGGCGCCGCCGAGGCCGCGGGGCACGCCGCGGCCGCCGGCGCGCCGGGCATGCCGCAGCTCGACTTCTCGACCTTTCCCAACCAGATCTTCTGGCTCGCGCTGACGCTGATCGCGATCTACCTGGTGCTGTCGCGCGTGGCGCTGCCGCGGATCGGGGCGGTGCTGGCCGAGCGCAAGGGCACGATCACCAACGACCTGGCGGCGGCCGAGGAGCTGAAGCTGAAGGCCGAGGAGGCCGAGCAGGCCTACCAGAAGGCCCTGTCGGACGCCCGCGCCGAGGCCCAGCGCATCGTGGCGGAGACGCGCGCCGGGATCCAGAAGGAGCTCGACGCCGCCACCGCGAAGGCCAATGCCGAGATCGCCGCCCGCGCGGCGGAATCGGAGAAGCGGATCGCCGAGATCCGCGCCTCGGCGATGGAGAGCGTCGCCGCCGTGGCGCGCGACACCGCCGGGGCGATCGTCGGCGCGCTGGGCGCTCAGGCCGATGCCAGCGCCATCGAGGCCGCCGTGGCGGCGCGGCTGAAGGGATGACCGTCATGTCGAGGATCGCTTTCGCCGCTTCGATGCTCGCGGCCGGCCCCGCACTCGCCGCCTCGGGCCCCTTCTTCTCGCTGCGCAACACCGACTTCGTGGTGCTGCTCGGGTTCCTGCTGTTCGTCGGCATCCTGGTCTACTTCCGGGTGCCTTCCCTGATCGTGGGGATGCTCGACCGGCGGGCGGCGCAGATCCGCGCCGAACTCGACGAGGCGCGCGCCCTGCGCGAGGAGGCGCAGAAGCTCCTTGCCGCCTACGAGCGCAAGCAGCGCGAGGTCGCCGAACAGGCCGAGCGCATCGTGCGCCACGCCCGCGAGGAGGCCGCGGCCGCCGCCGAGGAGGCGAAGGCCGCGCTCCAGGCCCAGATGGCGCGCCGCCTCGCGGCCGCCGAGGAGCAGATCGCCTCGGCCGAGGCTGCGGCGATCCGGGAGGTGCGCGACCGTGCGATCCAGGTCGCCGTCGCGGCAGCCGGCGACGCGATCGCGCAGGCCATGACGGCCGAGAGGGCGAACGCCCTGATCGAGAGGGCAATCGCCGAGGTCGAGAGCAAGCTGCACTGAGCGCCGCGCCTGCCGCCCCCGCCAGACCCCGTGCAAGGCCCGGCCCCGCGCCGGGCCTTCGCGTCAGGGGACCGGCGCTAGCGGCTCTCCTCGTGCTCGAGCCGCATCCGGGCGATCGACTCGTTGCGCTCGGCCCGGCGCTGCGCCGTCAGCGCCTCGCGCACGAAGTCGAGGTGGCGTTCCACCGCCGCGCGCGCTCCGGCGGCGTCGCGCGCCTGGAGCGCATCGTTGATCGCGCGGTGCTGGTCCAGCAGCGCGGCCCGCGTCATGCGCTGCTTGAACATGATCTGGCGGTTGTAGAACACACCCGCCTTCAGCAGGCCGAACATCGACCGCATCATGTGCAGCATGATGACGTTGTGGCTGGCCTCGATGATCGCCATGTGGAACTCGGCGTCGAGCGCGGCCTCGGTCTCGGGGTTCCGCCGGGAATGCGCGGCCTCCATCTTGGCGAACACGGCGTTGACCACGCGCAGGTCGGTATCCGAGCCGTGGCGCGCCGCCCGCTCGGCGGCGAGCCCCTCCATGTCGCGCCGGAAGTCGATGTAGTCGAACAGCGACTCGTCGTGCGCCGAGAACAGCCGCGCGAGCGCGGGCGGAAAGACGGCGGAGAGCGACTCGGCGACGAAGATCCCCGCCCCGGCCCGCGAGGTGACGAGCCCACGCGCCTGGAGTTCGGCCAGCGCCTCGCGCAGCGAGGGTCGCGAGACGCCGAGGCGGTCGGAGAGCTCGCGTTCGGAGGGCAGCCGCTCGCCCGGGCGCAGGATGCCGCGAAGGATCAGGAGCTCGATCTGCCGCACCACCGAAAGGGCAAGCTTTTCCGGCTGGACCGGCACGAACGGCATGGTTCCCCCTGCGCGAACTGGCCAGAAGATATGACCGCGCGGAACCGCCAGCAACGGAAAAGGCCGGGACCGCGCGGCGGCGGTCCCGGCCCCGATGTTCCCGTGGCGCGCCCGGCTCAGCGCGTCTCGCGGATGACGATCTCCACCCGGCGGTTGAGCTGCCGGCCCTGGGCGGTGGCGTTCGACGCGATCGGCTGGCGTTCGCCGAAGCCGTAGGCGACGATCCGGCTCGCCGGCACGCCCTGGCTGATCAGGATCGACGAGACCGCGCGGGCGCGGCGTTCGGAGAGATCCTGGTTGTAGGCGTCCGAGCCGGTCGAGTCGGTGTGGCCGATCACCTCGACAGTGGTGCGCGGATACTTGTTCAGGCTGCGCGCCAGGGTGGCGAGGTCGCGCTGGAGATCGGGCCGGACGAAGGTGCTGTCGACGTCGAACAGCAGGTCGTTCGGCATCCGCACGATCAGCCGGTCGCCGTCGCGGATCACGTCGATGCTGCCCGAGAGGTCGCGGTCGAGCTCGCGCGCCTGCGCGTCGAGCACGTTGCCGATGACCGCGCCGGCGATGCCGCCGATCACCGCGCCGGCCGCCGCCTGCTCGAGATCGTTGCTGCCGGGGCGCGAGGCGCCGATCGCCGCGCCGGCGAGCGCCCCGATCACCGCGCCCTGCTGGGTGCGCGGGTTCTGGGCCGTCGAGGTGCCCGGTTCCACGCAGCCCGAAAGGATCAGCGCGGCCGCGAGGCCCGCGACGAGTTTGGTTCCGATGTGCATTGTCTGCCTCGTTCGATGAGAGCCGTTGCCGGCCGTTGAACCCGCAAGAACTCTTGGGGTTCCCCTCCGTGCTATTCAATAACGGAATCGCGCCCGCGCGGCATTTTGCGCATGCCTCCGGTTTACGGCGCCAGCGCGCCGGTGCGCGCGGCCTCCCAGGCGAGCATGGCGCGCTTGACCGGCAGCCCCCAGTGATAGCCCCCGAGCCCGCCCGACCTGCGCAGCGCCCGGTGGCAGGGGATGAGCCAGGAGACGGGGTTGCGCCCGACCGCGGTGCCGACCGCCCGGACGGCCCGCGGCGCGCCGATGCGGCCCGCGATCTCGGAATAGGTCGTGACATGCCCGGTCGGGATCGCCAGCAGCGCCTCCCAGACCTTGATCTGGAACGGCGCCCCGATCAGGTAGACCGGCGTCGGCTCGTCCCCGCGCCGGTCGGCGCCGAAGGCGGCCATCGCCCAGGGCCGCAGGAAGGCGGCATCCTCGGCGAGCCGCGCCTTCGGCCAGCGGCCGGCGAGATCGGCGAAGGTCGCCTCGGGGCCGGTCTCGGCGGCGAAGCCGATGCCGCAGATGCCCCGTTCCGTCCCCATCACCAGGGCCGGGCCGAAGGGGCTGTCGAACCAGCCCCAGAAGATGGTCAGCCCAGCGCCCCCGCGGGCGTAGTCGCCGGGGCTCATCGCCTCCCAGCGCAGGAACAGGTCGTGCAGCCGCCCGCCGCCCGAGAGCCCCGCGGCCGCCGCCGTCTCGAGCACGGTGAAGCGCTCGGCCAGCAGCCGGCGGGCGAGGTCGAGCGCGAGATACTGCTGGTAGCGCTTCGGCGAGACGCCGACCCAGCGCGAGAACACGCGCTGGAAATGCGCGGGGCTCATGTTCAGCTCGGCGGCGAGGCGGTCGAGCGGCAGGGCGGCGCCGCCGGCGGCGTCGATGCGCGCGATGGCGCGGGCGATGACCCGGTAGTGGTAGGCGTTCTGGTCGGTCACGGCGTGCATGGCTCCGGCTCCCCGAGGCCGAGGGATACCCCCGCCCGCCGTGTCGTGCGACCCGGAATCTGCGCCTTCCGCCCCTTGCGCCGGGCCGCGCCAGCCGCCAACAAGCGGAGTCATGGCCGCACAGCTTCCCTATGCCACGATGCAGGAGATCTTCCGCCGCTTCCACGCGGCGGAACCCGAGCCGAAGGGAGAGCTCGAGCATCTGAACGCCTTCACGCTGCTCGTCGCCGTGGCGCTCTCGGCGCAGGCGACCGACGCGGGCGTGAACCGGGCGACGCGCGGCCTCTTCGCGGTGGCGGACACGCCGCAGAAGATGCTGGAGCTCGGCGAGGAGGGGCTGATCGCGCACATCCGCACCATCGGGCTCTACCGCAACAAGGCGCGGCACGTGATGCGCCTCTCGCGCATCCTCGTCGAGGAGTATGGCGGCGAGGTCCCCTCCTCGCGCGCGGCGCTGATGACGCTGCCCGGCGTCGGGCGCAAGACGGCGAACGTGGTGCTGAACATGTGGTGGCACCACCCCGCGCAGGCGGTGGACACCCACGTCTTCCGCGTGGGCAACCGCACCGGCATCGCGCCGGGCCGCGACCCGCTGGCCGTGGAGCGCGCGATCGAGGACAACGTGCCGGCCGAATACCAGCGCCACGCCCACCACTGGCTGATCCTGCACGGCCGCTACATCTGCACCGCGCGCAAGCCGCGCTGCGCCGACTGCCTGATCCGCGACCTGTGCGCCTGGGAGGAGAAGACCGCGTGAGCGAACGCTACGACGTCGTCGGCATAGGCAACGCCATCGTCGACGTGATCGCCGAAGGGGACGACACGTTCCTTGAACTGATGGGGATCACCAAGGGGATCATGCAGCTGGTCGAGCGCGACCGCGCCGAGGTCCTCTATGCCGCAATGCGGAACCGACGGGAGGTGCCGGGCGGGTCGGTCGGCAATACGGTCGCCGGGACCGGCAACCTCGGGTTGCGGTCGGCCTTCATCGGGCGGGTGCGCGATGACGCGCTGGGCCGCTTCTACGCGAAATCGCTCGAGCTCGAGGGCACGGCCTTTCCCAACCGTCCCGTGGCCGGGGCGGACCTGCCGACGTCGCGCTCGATGATCTTCGTCTCGCAGGACGGCGAGAGATCGATGAACACCTATCTGGGGATCTCGGCCGAACTGGGGCCCGAGGACGTGGACGAGGCGGTGGCCGGCAATGCCGACTGGCTGTTTCTCGAGGGCTACCTCTTCGACAAGGACAAGGGCAAGGAAGCGTTCCTCAAGGCCGCCCGCGCCTGCCACCGCGGCGGCGGGCGCGCCGGGATCGCGCTGAGTGATCCTTTCTGCGTCGACCGCCACCGCGGCGACTTCCGTCGTCTGGTGCGCGACGAGATGGATTTCGTCATCGGCAACGAGCACGAATGGGAAAGCCTGTACCAGACCGGGCTGGATGCAGCCCTTGAGGCGGCGCGGGCGGAATGCGGGACGGTGGTCTGCACGCGGTCGGGCGCGGATGTCATCCTGATCCGCGGCGACGAGCGTGTCAGCGTGCCCGTCCGGCGGGTCGTGCCGGTCGACGCCACGGGCGCCGGAGACCAGTTCGCGGCGGGCTTCCTCTACGGGATGGCGACAGGACAGCCGCTGAGGGTTGCCGGCCGGATGGGCTGCATCGCGGCGGCCGAGGTTATCGCCCATTTCGGTGCGCGCCCGGAGGCGGATGTGAAGGCCCTGTTCCGGGCCGAGGGACTGATCTGAGGCGATCGCGCCGCAGCCGCGTGGCCGGACATGGACCCATGGGATGCCCCCGCGGCGCCGTCCCGCATGCGATCATTCGCCGAGCTTGGCGTGAACCTCGTCCAGATCTATCTCGCCCAGCGGCATCTTGTTGCCGGGATTGTCGAAATCGTAGCGGAAGAGCTGAAAGTCCTTGCGGTAGATCTCCCACATCAGGTGCCGCGACAGGTCGTCGAAGAAATCCTCTACCGGATGCGCCCGCTTGGGTCCGTGGCCCTCGCTCTCGTTGAACCGCGGCACGCGTGACAGGTCGACCGGATGGCGCTGGGTCGTCGCGTCGAGGACGGACTGCATCCCCTCGTCGAACTTCTCCGTGAAGAAGATGCGGTCGTATCGTCCGCCGTTCACGATGAAGGTCGCGATATGTCCCGACATGGCCGACCAGTGGATGTCCGGGTCCATCGGCTTGCGCCAGCGGATCGTGTCCCGCGCGAACAGCAGGAACCTGCGGAACGAGGCGATCTGGTCGAAGTCGTCGCGTCCTTCCGGGCCGCCGACATCGACCCCGTATTTCTGGACCAGCATGGGAACGAGGTTGCCGCGATAGCGCTTTCCGTTGCGCTGGACCCCGCAGATCTTGTCGAAGAAGGACGACAGGATCCGCGAATAGGGATTGCGCACGCAGGTGAAGGCAAAGGACTTGTGGGCCTTCACATTGGCTTCGATCAGGGGCTGGCTGGCCTCGATGGCCCACTTGTGCATCCCCGACATAGCGTCATGGATGTCGCCGTCGAAGAAGCGGCCGTGATCGGAGTAGTACATGATCTGCCCGATCGTCGAGCAGGCGCACTTGGGAACGACGCGATAGACGACACTTTCGCTTTCCGTCATCCAGGTGCCGGGAAACCCCATGAAGCATCCTTTCTCTGCGCGGCCCTGTCTGTCCGCGGCACCAATTATCGATTAGAAAGCAAACAAACACTGGATTTTCAACGCCCGATCGGGCGATGGTGGCCACCGAGAGCAGGCACCAGGCCGCCCGGGCGCATATCGGGCTTGGCAGGAGACATGGCGCGCATCGCCTTCATCCTACTTTGTCACAAGGATCCGGAAGGGATCATCCGGCAGGCCGAGCGGCTGACGGTCGCGGGCGATTTCATGTCGATCCATTTCGACGGGCGGGCGCCGCGGGCGGCCTACGAACGGATTTCGGGCGCGCTGGCCGGAAACCCCAACGTCGTCTTCGCATCCCGGCGCGTGAAGTGCGGCTGGGGCGAATGGAGCCTCGTGCAGGCCACGCTCAACGCCATCGAGGCGGCGCTTGCGGCATTCCCCTCGGCAACGCATTTCTACATGCTTTCGGGCGACTGCATGGCGATCAAGTCGGCCGAATTCGTCCACGATTTCCTCGACCGCGAGGATGTCGACTACATCGAGAGCTTCGATTTCCTCGGGTCGGACTGGATCAAGACCGGAATCAAGGAAGAACGGCTGATCTATCGGCACTGGTTCAACGAACGGGCGCGGAAACGGCTGTTCTACGCAAGTCTCGAGGTCCAGCGTCGCCTCGGCCTTTCGCGGGAGGTCCCCCGCGACCTGCAGGTGATGATCGGCAGCCAGTGGTGGTGCCTCCGGCGGGGCACGATCGAGAAGGTGATGGACTTCTGCCGGGCCCGGCCCGACGTGCTGCGGTTCTTCCGCACGACATGGATTCCGGACGAGACCTTCTTCCAGACGCTCGTCCGGCATCTGGTCGCCGATGCCGAGATCCGGTCCCGGACGCTGACATTCCTGATGTTCTCGGACTACGGGATGCCGGTCACCTTCTACAACGATCACTACGACCTCCTGCTCAGCCAGGATTTCCTGTTCGCCCGCAAGATCAGCCCCGACGCGCAGGAGCTGAAGGCACGGCTGGGCGAGCTTTACCTTTCGACGGGCGTCTCCTTCCCGATCTCGGGCGAAGGGCGGCGCCTCTATGCATTCCTGACCGGACGGGGCCGCGAGGGTCGCCGCTTCGCCCCGCGCTTCTGGGAGAAGGAGGCGACCCTCGGGCGGAACCGCGAACTGATGATCGTGACCTGCAAGAAGTGGCATGTCGCCAAGCGGCTGGTCGCACGGGTGCGCGACAAGACGAACATCCCTGTCCTCGAATACATCTTCAACGAGGAGAATGCCGGACTGCCGGATCTTGGCGGCATCGAGAAGCGCCTCGAAAAGCGCACGCGCCACCGCCGGGCGCTCATGCGGATGCTCTATGACTGGTACGGATCGGACCGGATGCTGGTCTGCCTCGATCCGTCCAACATCGATCTGATGCAGGATTTCTATGCCGACAAGGCGCTGGTGCGGCTGCTGGAGATCGAGTGCAGGTTTACCGACGAATACCTCATCGGCCATGCGCGCCGGGTTGGACTGGCCGGGGAGCGGACGCCGCAGGAGACGCTGGAACGCCTTCTCCCGACGATCCGCTTCGACCTCAAGTTCGAGAGCGACCGCATCCGCGACGCGGGTTTCGAGAGGGTCTACCGGATTGCCGAGGATGCCACGCCCGAACGCAATGCCGGTCCACTCGCGGAATTCCTGTCGATACCGACGGAGATGGCGCACGAGATTGCCGCCACGAACTACCTGTTTGCCGACTGAGGACGCCGATGACCAGGACCTATGACCCCCAGAACATCTTCGCACGCATCCTGAGGGGCGAGATCCCCAACAGGACCGTGCTGGAGACACCACACACGCTGGCCTTTCACGACATCCACCCGCAGGCCCCGGTGCATGTGCTGGTGATCCCGAAAGGCGCCTATGTGGACTTCGACGATTTCGCGTCACGGGCCGACGCGGACGAGATCGTCGATCTTCATCGTGCCGCGGCAAGGGTAGTGGCCTTGCTCGGCCTCGAAGCCGGCTACCGCGTCATTTCGAACGCGGGCGCCAATGGCGGTCAGGAAGTGCCGCATTTCCACCTTCACATCCTCGGCGGCAGAGCCCTCGGGCGGATGCTGCCCGGCTGACGCCTTGCCCCGGCCGGGGCGACCGCTATCATGCCGGCGCACGAAAGAAGGAGTCCGTCGAAGATGCCGATCCCCGCCCCTGAAACCGAGGTCGTCAAGGCCTGGAAGGTCGCCTGCGACGGGGGCGAGGGGGCGTTGGGCCATCCGCGCGTCTGGCTGCAGATTCCGCATGACACGGGCTGGGTGGAATGCGGCTACTGCGACAAGCGTTACGTGCACGAGGACTTTGCGGCCAAGGCGAAGTGAATGTGCATCGGCGTGGCCGTGGCGCGACGCCAGTGTCCCCCGACGACGAGGCCCGGGATCGCTGCTGCAAGGGCAGCCCGAAGATGACGCCCTTCTGCGGCTGTCGGTGTTGATTGGGGCAAGCCAGGCGAGTCAAAGCGCCAGGGTTGTCGTGCCGTACGCGATCATGCCGAGGGGCGCCCGTAACGCTGCCCTGTCCATCTGACCCTCCCGGGGAGGTGTGCGATGTGAACGGCCGGGCATCCGGCCATGCGCGTGCCGAGGGGCAGGTCATCCTTTTCATGAGATGCCCTGCCGGCCCGAAAGGGCGGCCCGCGCGAAGACGGGCGCCGGCGACGCGGGACGGAACAGGCCATGGGGCGATGCGGTGCGGCCGAAGCCCCTTTCCCGGCGCGTCGCGATGATCGGCGACGGGTGCGACGGATCCCTCTGCCTGCGACTTCGGCGGCCCTGCGGCAGAGCGCGGGCGGAACGGCGGATCCGGTCCCGGTTCGGGGGCCAGATCGCTGCCCCCGTCCCGGACCCGTCTGGAAGGCGCCGCCCAAAGGTGGCATCAAGGGCAGAGTTGTGCCGAACGGGAGGGGGCCGGGATGACCTTCGGCAAGGGCAGCCACCTGCATCTCATCGACGGCTCGGCCTACATATTCCGCGCCTATCATGCGCTTCCGCCCCTGACGCGGAAATCCGACGGGCTTCCGGTGGGCGCGGTCCAGGGCTTCTGCAACATCCTCTACCGCTACATCGACAACAACCGGGGACGCGATGCGGCCACGCATCTTGCCGTCGTCTTCGACTTCTCGGCCACCACGTTCCGCAACGCGATCTATCCGGCCTACAAGGCGAACCGCCCGGAACCTCCCGAGGACCTGCGCCCGCAGTTTCCGCTGACGCGCGAGGCGACGCGGGCCTTCAACGTAGCCTGCATCGAGATGGAGGGATACGAGGCCGACGACATCATCGCGACGCTCGCCCGAAGGGCGCGCGAGGCGGGCGGGCGCTGCACGATCGTGTCATCGGACAAGGACCTGATGCAGCTCGTGGGCGGCGGGGTCGAGTTGTTGGACCCGATCAAGAACGTGCGCATCGGCCGCGACGAGGTCATCGAAAAGTTCGGCGTGCCGCCAGAGAAGGTGGTCGACGTTCAGGCCCTGGCCGGGGACAGCGTTGACAACGTCCCCGGTGCGCCGGGCATCGGCATCAAGACGGCAGCACAGCTGATCGCAGAATACGGCGATCTCGATACGCTTCTCGCCCGGGCCGGCGAGATCAGGCAGGAAAAGCGCCGCGAGACCCTGCTCAACCATGCCGACCAGATCCGCCTGTCACGGGCCCTGGTGACGCTCAAGGACGACGTGCCACTCGATGTCACGCTCGACAGCCTCGAGGAACGCGCGCCCGATCCCGAAGTCCTGCTCGGCTTCCTGGCACGGATGGAATTCCGCAAGACGGCCGCGCAGGTGGCAGGAAAGCTGAAGGTGGCCGCGCCGGTCATCTCTGAATCCGCTATCGTGATGCCGGACCACGAGCCTGCATCGGAAGACCCGCGGCCTGTGGTGCCCTTCGACCATTCCGCCTATGAACGCATCACCGAACGGGCGGCGCTCGACCGCTGGATCGCCCTCATCCGCGATCGCGGTCATGTGGCTGTTGACACCGAGACGACGGGTCTGGACGAGATGCGCGCCGGCCTTGTCGGAATATCGCTTTCGGTCGTGGCCGGGCAGGCCGCCTATATCCCGCTCGCCCATCGCGAGGGCAACGACGACCTCCTCGGCGGGTCCGAACTGGCCCCGGGCCAGTTGCCGCTGGACGAGGTGCTCGCTGCCCTGAAGCCGATCCTCGAGGATCCCGCGATCCTCAAGATCGGCCAGAACATCAAGTACGACTGGAAGATGTTCGCCCGTCACGGCATCCGGATCGCGCCCTTCGACGACACGATGCTGATGAGCTACGCGATGCACGCGGGCATCCACAACCACGGAATGGACTTCCTGTCCGAGAACTACCTCGGTCACAAGACCATCGAGATCAGGGAGCTGATCGGCACGGGCAAGGCGCAGGTGACGTTCGACAGGGTGCCTATCGCCGAAGCGGTCAGATACGCGGCAGAGGACGCCGACGTGACGCTGCGGCTGTGGCAGCGGTTCCGGCCCGACCTTCACCGGACCCGGGTCACGACGGTCTACGAGACGCTCGAACGGCCGATGGTGACCGTGCTTTCAGACATGGAGATGGCGGGAATCCGCGTGGACGCGGAGGTCCTGCACCGCATGTCGAACGCCTTCGCCCAGAAGATGGCCGCGCTCGAGGACGAGATCCAGGGAATCGCGGGCACGAAGTTCAACGTGGGTAGCCCGAAACAACTTGGAGAGATCCTGTTCGACCAGATGAAGGTGCCGGGAGGCGAGAAGGGCAAGACTGGGGCCTATGCTACCGGTGCGGATGTGCTGGAGGATATCGCCGGCAACCCCGATCTGGGCGTGGCGGCCGACCTTGCGCAGCGGGTCCTCGACTGGCGGCAGGTCTCGAAGCTGAAGTCCACCTACACCGATGCGCTGCCGCAGGCCATAAATCCCGAGACTGGACGGGTCCACACGTCCTACTCCATCGCCGGGGCCAGCACGGGGCGACTGGCCTCGACGGATCCCAATCTGCAGAACATTCCCGTCAGGACCGAGGAAGGGCGGCGTATCCGCGAGGCCTTCGTCGCCGGTCCCGGGATGAAGCTTGTTTCCCTCGATTACAGCCAGATCGAACTTCGCATCCTCGCCCACGTTGCCGACATCCCGGCGCTCAAGCAGGCCTTCCGCGACGGCATCGACATCCACGCGATGACGGCGAGCCAGATGTTCAACGTGCCGCTCGACCAGATGACGCCAGAGATCCGCCGACGCGCCAAGGCCATCAACTTCGGCGTCATCTACGGGATCTCGGGCTTCGGACTGGCGCGCAACCTGCGCATCCCGAAGGAAGAGGCGCAGGCCTTCATCGACACCTATTTCGAACGCTTCCCCGGAATCCGCGAATACATGAACGCGACGGTCGCTTTCGCGAAGGAGAACGGATTCGTCCGGACGCTGTTCGGACGCCGGATCAATACGCCCGACATCAACGCGAAGGGTCCGGGGGCCGGCTTCGCAAGGCGCGCGGCCATCAATGCCCCGATCCAGGGAGCCGCGGCCGATGTCATCCGCCGCGCGATGATCCGCATGCCGGCGGCAATCGCGGGACTGCCCGCAAGGATGCTGCTGCAGGTTCACGACGAGCTTCTCTTCGAGGTTGAAGAGGCGGCCGTACCTGCGCTGATCGCGGCGGCGAAGGCGACGATGGAGGGGGCCGCCCTGCCAGCCGTCCATCTGGATGTCCCGTTGACCGTGGACGCGGGTGCTGGCGCGAACTGGGCCGAGGCGCATTGACGGGTGCGCCGGGCGCTACCCCCCGCCCTTGCAATCCGTGCCGTTCCCTCCAGTTTGCTTCACATGCCGCGCCCCCTGGATGATGCTCCGCGGATCGAGGTCCGCTCGCGCGCCGAGTTGCGTGCCTTTCTTGCCGCTCACCACGCGACTGGCGTGACCTGCTGGCTTGTCACCTGGCGCCGGCACCGGCCCGAGCATCTGGCCTACAGCGAAATCGTCGAGGAGCTTCTCTGCTGGGGCTGGATCGACAGCCTGCCACGCGCGCTCGACGCGGACCGGACGATGCTGATGATCGCACCGCGCCGTGACGGATCGGCCTGGTCGGCCGCCAACAAGGCGCATGCGGAGCGCGCGATCGTCTCGGGCGCCATGACTCCGGCCGGCCTCGCACGTATCGAGGCGGCGAAGGCGAACGGCAGGTGGACGTTCCTTGACGATGTCGAGCGGCTCGAAGTGCCCGCGGATCTGGCCACTGCCTTCACGGTCGGTGCCCGCGCCGTATGGGACGCCTTTCCCCGTTCAATCCAGCGCGCGGCGCTTGAATGGCTCAAGACTGCGAAGGGCGCAGATACACGGGCCTCGCGTGTTGCCGAGATTGCCGGATCGGCCGCAGCGGGCCTGCGGCCGAGGCCGTTCCGCCGGCGATGACCGCGCATTGACTTCGCCTCGCGGGCGGCCAACCCTTCGGCAATGCCCCACGACCACCACCTTCACCATCACGATCACCCGCCGCACGGTCCGTCAGAGGCGGCCGGGGACCGGCGTGTCGCAGCGGCGATCCTGCTCAACTTCTGCCTGAGCCTCGCCCAGGTCGCTGGCGGCATCGCCTCGGGATCCATCGCCCTCATCGCCGATGCGCTGCACAACCTCTCGGACGTCCTGGCCCTTGTCCTTGCCTTCGCGGCGCGACGCATCGCCCGCCGCCCGGCGACGCCCGGGATGTCCTTTGGCTATGCACGGGCCGAAGTCGTTGCCGCGCTGATCAACTACACGACCCTGGTGCTCGTCTCGATCTGGCTTTCCGTGGAAGCCCTCATCCGCATCGCCGACCCGCCGGAGGTCACGGGATGGATCGTGGTCGTGCTCGCTCTGGTCGCCTTTTCGGTCAATGGCGCGACCACCCTGCTGACCTGGCGCATGGCGTCCGACAGCGTCAACATCCGCGCCGCCTTCCTTCACAACATGACCGACGCCGCAACTTCGCTTGCCGTGGCGCTGGGCGGGGCACTGATCCTGCTTTTCGGCTGGCGCCTTGTGGATCCGCTGCTCACGCTTGGCATCTCGGCCTGGATCCTGATCCACAGCCTGACGGAGATCCGTCCCGTCATCCGCATCCTCATGCTCGGCACGCCGGAGGGGGCGGACGTGGCCGGCCTGCGCGCAAGGATCGAGGCGGTCGCCGGGGTGGACGAGGCCCATCACCTGCACTGGTGGCAGATCGACGAGCGGCGCTCGTCGGTAGAGGTGCATCTCGTCCTTGCCGACGGGGCCGACGCCGCCACGGTCACGGCCAGCGTTCGCGATATTCTGGCAAGAGACTTCGGCATCGTTCATGCCACGCTGGAGACCGAGGATGTCGGAACCTCCTGCGTCCGGCGGGAATGCTGAGGCCAAAGGCCGAGCTGCGGTCAGCCCCGGCGCGTCAACCAGCCCAGACCGGCCAGCGTGCCCGCCACCGGCCGGTATTCGGCGGAGACCCAGCCCTTGTACCCGTCAGCATCGAGCCGCTCGAAGAAGGCCCGATGATCCAACTCTCCGCGGTCGGGCTCCGTCCTTCCGGGATGGCCACCGATCTGGACGTGGCCGACGATGGCGCCGTGGCGCGTCCAGGCTGCCAGAGCGTCGCCGGTGATCGCCTGCGCATGGTAGGTGTCGAACTGCAGGCGCAGGTTCGGTGCTCCGACCTCGGCGATGATCCCGGCGGCAAGGTCAAGGTCGGAAAGGAAGTAGTCCGGGAAGTCGCCGTTGTTGAGCGGTTCGATCGTCAGGCCCTGCGCCGGCGCGCGGGACGATGCCCATCGCAGGTTCGCCACCATCGTCCGTCGCGCCGCCTCGCCTTGCGCCTTTCCGGCCATGACGTGGATCCAGGCGGGCTTCAGAACTCCGGCATAGCGCAGCACGCGCTCGAAATCCCGGCGGAAGCGCTCTTCCGCGCCGGGCACGGCGGCAAAGCCCTGGGGGCCGCCCGTGAAGTTCGGCGGCGGGTGATTGAGCAGGACGAACGAGAGGCTGTTCCAGACCAGCTGGTCGCGCAGATCCTGCGCCGGGTCGTCGTAGGGAAACAGGATCTCGACCCCCTCGAAACCTGCCTCCCGCGCCGCCCTGAACCTTTCCATGAGCGGCATCTCGTTGAAGAGCAGGCTGAGATTGGCGGCAAAGCGGGGCATCAGGGCAATTCCGCCGATGGAATGACGGGAAAGAAGGTTCCCCCGGACCAGAGGCCGAACCACCTTTCGCCGTCGTGCTGCTCGTGGCGGCCGGCCTCGATCAGGCGGTAGAAGGTCTTGCGGTCGATCAGCGCTTCGAGGTTCCGGCGCACAAGGACGTAAGGCGAAGGCTCGCCGGTGGTCGGGTCCCGCACGACGCGGATCGGGTGGTCTGCACCCGCCGTCACCTCGTCATCGACATTGGTCGTGAAGGTGATCCGCTGGTCCCGGCCCTCGCCCCTGACCTCGGCATCGACGGCAACGAATGGTGCATCCTGCACGCGGATGCCGACCTTCTCGACCGGCGTGACAAGGAAGTAGGCGTCCCCGTCCTTGCGGATGATCGACGAGAACAGCTTCACCAGCGCGTGGCGCCCGATCGGCGTGCCGAGATAGTACCATGTTCCGTTGCGGCGGATCTCCATGTCGAGGTCGCCGCAGAACGGCGGGTTCCAGAGATGGACGGGCGGCGGGCCCTTCCGTGAAGCTGCCTTTGCGGCAGCGGCCAGCGTATCGGCGGAGGGTTTCACGATCATTTGTGACCGGTCGTTTTTGCCATTGGTGCGGTCAACGATATCTGCCTTTATGCTGCGGCACGCACGCGCCTGGAGATCCTGACATGACCGACACTGCGCTTCTGGAAGAGATCGAGGCGCTTGCCGGAAAGCTTGCCGATGCGCGCGCCTCGGTCAACCGGCGCTTCATCGGACAGGACAGCGTGGTCGAACTTTCGCTCGCGGCGCTGCTCTGCGGCGGGCATGGCCTGCTGGTCGGCCTGCCGGGCCTTGGAAAGACGATGCTGGTCGAGACGCTGGCAACCGTGATGGGGCTGCGATCGAACCGGATCCAGTTCACCCCCGACCTGATGCCGGCCGACATCCTGGGTTCCGAGGTGCTCGAGACGGGCCGCGACGGAACCCGCACCTTCCGCTTCATCGAGGGGCCGGTCTTCTGCCAGCTCCTCATGGCAGACGAGATCAACCGCGCCAGCCCCAGGACCCAGTCTGCCCTGCTGCAGGCCATGCAGGAGAAGCAGGTGACGATCGCCGGCGAGCACAGGGCGCTGGGTCGGCCGTTCCATGTTCTTGCCACCCAGAATCCGATCGAGCAGGAGGGAACCTATCCCCTGCCGGAGGCACAGCTCGACCGGTTCCTGTTCCAGATCGATGTGCACTATCCCGACCCTGTCTCTTATACACATC
>JANZZL010000015.1 GCA_026419405.1 Paracoccaceae bacterium
GCGGCGGGCGCGGGGTCCTGCGGGGCCTCGGGTTCCGCCGGGCCGTGCCCTGCGCCGAACGCGCCGAAGGCCTCGGTCTCGGCAAAGGGCTCGTGCGGTGCCGCGTCGGCGGGACCCTCGTCGCCCGCGGTCTCGAACGGCATTTCCGCGAGGCCTGCGAAGGCGGGCGCGGCGGCAGTGGGCGCCTCGGCCGCCAGGCCGGATCCGGGGGCAAGGCCTTCCGCCGTCAGGGGACCGAGCTCGGCCGGTTCGTCCTCGAACGTCTCCGCGAAGGCGGGCGCGGCGGCAGTGGGCGCCCCGGCCGCCAGGCCGGATCCGGGAGCAGGGCCCTCCGCCGTCAGGGGACCGAGCTCGGCCGGTTCGTCCTCGAACCCCTCCGCGAAGGCGGACGCGGCGGCAGTGGGCACCTCGGCCGCCAGGCCGGATCCGGGAGCAGGGCCCTCCGCCGTCAGGGGATCGAGCTCGGCCGGTTCGTCCTCGAACCCCTCCGCGAAGGCGGGCGCGGCCGGGCCCTCTGCCCCGAAGGCCGGGGTCGGCGCGGCGTCGGCTGCCTCTGGGGGCATCTCCCGGCCGAAGTCCCACGCGGTGCCGGCCGGGGCTCTGGCCTCTGCCGGCCAGGCCACGGCGGCATCCTCGTCGGCCGCCATCCCGGCCTGCCGCCCGGACGCGTCCTCGCCCCGCCCGAAATCCACATGCACCACCGCGGCGCCGTCCCGCGCGGCAGCGGGCGCGCCCGTGTCCGAGGCCGCCTCGCGGCCGGCGTCGCCGGCATCCCGGGCGAAGCCGGGCAGATCGAGCGCTTCGCCACCGAGGCCCGCGCGCAGCTTCTCGACGATCTCGGCCCGGGCCGAGGCGTCGAGCCGCGCCGGCCGCGGCGTGCCCGAGGCCGGCCGCACCGGCCGCACCGGCACCGGCCCGGCGGCGAAGTCGTCGGTCCGCTGGCCGGGTTCGAGCACATAGGGGCTGCGCTGCGCCTGCTGCGCCATCCGCTCGGACTGCTCGGCGCGGATGTCCGTCGCGCGGCGGGCCTGCACCACGCCCCGGCCCTGATCCTGGTTCTGCCCCTCGACCTCGTAGCGCCGCAGCAGCGCCAGGCGCTGCTCGTAGATCGCCTCGAACCGCTCCGCCAGCGCATCCAGCAGCGCCTCGGCGCCGCTTTCGGCCCAGAGCCGGGATTCGATCCCTTGGGCCAGTTCCGCCTTCGCCTGGACGGCATCATGCGTGGCCACGAACACGTGCCGCGCGAAGAGGTCGCCCGTCTCGCGGGCAAGCCGGCGGCTGACCTTCTGGCGGTCGGTCTCGGTCAGGAGCTTGTCGGCCCGGGTCACGACCAGCAGGCTGTTCCGCCGCAGCCGCTCGGGCAGCGAGAGCCAGGCACTGCGCTCGGTCTCGCGCCAGGCCTGGGTGGCCGAGCTGCACCAGAGCACCATGTTCGACTGGCCCGCGACATAGCGCCAGGACTCCACCGCAAGGTTGGGGTCGGAGATGCCGGGGGTGTCGATGATGTCGCAGTGCTCCAGGATCTCGGCGGTCGCGTGGATGCGGATGAAGCGCGCGTCGATCGGCACCTTGCGGATCTCGGCCAGGTCCAGCGGATGCGCGCCCCCGTCGGCATCGACCCAGTGCGCGCTGCGCTCGCCGTGGCTGAGCCACACGGGCGGCAGTTCGGTCGCGGTGGCGCGGGTGGGCAGCAGGTCCTCCTCGATGAGGAAGTTCATCAGCGTGGACTTGCCCGCGCTGAATTCGCCCATCAGGGCCACGATCGGGCGCCGCTCCGCCCAGGCCTTCAGCCGGTTGTACTTGGGCATCGACACCCGGCGCGGTTGCGTCCCGTCGTAGCTCATGGCCGTCTCCTCAGTTCCGCGCCGCCTTCGGGGCCTCTTCCTCGCCGCCGAGCGCCTCGAGTGCCGCCTGGAGGACGGCCGCCTTCTCGATCCGTTCGCGTTCGCCGACGGCCGCGCTCAACCGCTCGCTGTCCACCGTTCCGGCCCTGGCGATCTCGACCAGCGCCTCGCTGTGGTCGTCGAGGAACTCCGAGAGCGCCATGCGCAGCGCCTCGTTCACCGCGGTGACCTGCTGCTCCTCGATCTCCTTGACGATGGCGGCGGTCTCCGCCGCGATCAGCGCGCGGTACTCGCCCGCGAAGGCCTCCGCGCCGCGCCGGGCGCGCAGCCAGCGCTTCCACCAGCTCGCCTGAAGGTCCACGACGATCGTCTTGCCGATCGCCACCGGCGGCGGCACGGCGGGCGCGAGCGGCGCCTCGAGCTTCAGGTCGGCGGCGGGTTCGCCCAGCAGGTCCTTGTAGACCCCGAGCACCTCGCGCGCGGCCCGCGAGAGCACCGATTGCGCCAGCGCGCGCGTGGCGCGGGCGAAGTTGAGGTAGGCCACCCTGAGCTGCATCCTCAGCCGCATCGGGTCGCATTCCCACTGCCCTTCCGGCCCGTAGATCTGGATGTGCTGGATCATCGCCGCGACGGTGCTGTCCACGAAGGCCTCGTTCGCCGCCTTCATCCGGTTCTTGAGGTCGGTCAGGATCGCGTTCGTCTCGCGGTCGAGCTCGGCCTGGAGCGTGCGGCTCAGTGTCTGGGTGCGCGCCTTGACCTCGTTCGCCGTCATCAGCACCGTGGCGCGCCCGTCGAACTGGACGCTGCCCGCCATGTTCGCGGCGAGCGACTGCGCCACGATGTTCTTGAGCTGCTTGCGCGCCTTCTCGAGCACGCGCGCCGCGGCGCCTTCGGCGACGCGCACGCCGATCGCATCGATCAGCGTCGGGATGCCCGACAGCTTCCAGGCGTAGGAGACGGGGTCGTCGGTCCGGTCGATGTTGGCGGCCTGGGCCCAGTCGAACAGCGTCTCGATGCTGGCCCGCGACATCTCGTCGAGCCGGTTGGTGAGGGCGGCCTCGGCCCACTTGGCGCTGCCGAACACGATGTCGGCGGTGCCGCCGACCCCGTGGCGCGTCAGCGTGCTGATCAGCGATTCGTGGATCTCGGCGACCTGGGTCGAGGGTTGCTCCAGCTCGTCGATCCGGTTGACGAAGATCACGACCTGGCGCTTCTCCAGCGTCGAGAGCAGCCGGATCAGCGCGAGGTCCACCGTGTTCAGCGCCTGGTTGGCGCTCAGCACCACCACGCAGAGCTCGGTGTTGCGCACCACGCGCAGCGTGATCTGCTCGCGCATCAGGAAGGGGTCGTTCACGCCGGGCGTGTCCTGAAGCGAGAGCGCCGTGGGATATTGCGGCAGGTCGATGTAGAGATCGGCCGAGCGCGTCAGGTCGGCGAAACGGCCCTGCTTGTTGGCCTGCACATCCGGATCGTCGGGGTCCCCGAGGCAGACGTACCGCTCGATCAGCGGGGTATCGAGGTAGTCGTAGCTGTGGCGCTGGCCGAGGAGCAGCTCGAAGTTGCGCCCCAGCCGCTCCTGCGACTTCCGGCGCACCTCGAGGATCTGCCGCTCGATCTCGCGCAGCTCCTCCGCCGCGCCGGCGCGGCCGGCCATCTCGCCCAGCCGGCCGCCGCCGCGCACCAGCCTGTCCCATTCGCCGCGGTCGAAGAAGCGGAACTCGGCGCGCGTATTCTTCGGCGCCACCTTGTTGAGGTGCAGCGTCGTGACGACCGAGGTCCAGGGGTTCACGTCCGACGGCAGCAGTCCCGGCGCCCCGGCCAGCACGTTGATGAGCGAGGTCTTGCCCGCCTTGACCTGGCCGACGACGGTGACGATCGCCGAGAAGTCGCTGAGCTGCGACTCGATCACCTGAAGCCGGCGCGCCGAGCGCTCGTCGAGCGCCCCGCCGATCTTCTCCATCAGGCTGCGCAGCTCGGCGAATTCGGCCGCGATCCCCGCCATCGCCTCGGTGCCGAGCCGCAGGAGCGGGCTGTCGGAGGGTTTCACTCCGACCCGCGAAGGCCCGGGCTGGAACTCCGCACCCATGGCCTGCCCGGCGTCGCCGCCGGCCGCAGCCGAACCGATCGTGTCGTCGTGATCTTCACTCATCCTCGTGTCACCTCACCCAGCCGGCCGCCGCAGGTCGCCCGACGCGCCCGCGCCGCCCGCGCGCCCCGTGTCCATCATCGCCCCGCCGCCGGCGCCGCCGCCCGATTCGAACGAGGCCGCGATCTCGGCCAGCATCCGTGTCACGCCCAGCGCCGCCAGCGTCAGCCTGAGCCCCTGCTCGTCCATCCGGTCCTCGCTGCCGAGCGGCTCGACCAGCACCGCAAAGCGCCGGAAGCCGTGCTCCTGCCGGAGGTCGACCAGCGTGAAATGCTCGCGCTGGCGCAACGTCTCCTCGCGGCCGCGGGTCCAGCGCCGGTCGGCGATCAGCGTCTCGCCAAGCTCCTCGTGCTCGATCAGCAGGCAGGTGCCGCGGCCCTCGCACAGGCCGGCAAGATCGCGGAGCGCGCGCGACAGCGGGCTCGACGCGACCGAGATCGCACGCTCGATCGACTCGATGCAGGCGTCCGATCCCTCCACCGTGCCGTTCTCCCTGCTTGCGGGCAGCCGCGCCGCCCCGGTTCCAGTCCATTTCCGGCGCCGTCACCCCTGCCGACCGGCGGCTGCGCGATGCGCAGCCGATTCCCGCGGGAAGGCGCCTCCAGAGTGACGCATATGGTCCGAACCGCGCAGTTCTTTGTTTGGAATCGAGCGCAAATGAGGCAATCCGGCCCGGAAAATCAATCGGCGCGTAAACAACAGGCGGGAAAACCGCCGATCTCCGAACCGGCACGGCACAAGGGCTCGTGGCCGAGGCATCCCAGACGACAAGGGATGCCGTCGCTGCCGGCGCGACGCCGGCGGGGCGCCTCAGCCGCCGGCCCGGTTCCTCGCCGCGTCGAAGGCCGCCAGAAGTTCGGCCGCCGCCTCGCCGGGCGCGATCGCACCGCGCCCGACGGCCGCGCGCAGATCCGCGCGTCGGGCGGCCAGGGCCGGGTCGGCGGCCAGCCGCTCCAGCAGGCCGCGCCGCACCTCGGCGTCGAACCAGCCCTCGGCCTGGGCGCGGCGGCGCGCCTCCCAGTGGCTGCCCGCCCGCCGCCAGGCGGCGAGCCTCTGCAGCGCCTCCCAGGCCTCGGCAAGACCGGTGCGGTCGTGCGCCGAGACGAGCATCGCGCGCGGAAAGCCCTCCGGGTCCTGCGGCCGGCGCCGGAGCAGCCTGAGCGCGCCCGCATAGTCCGCGCAGGTGCGCTGCGCCGCCGCGGCAAGCTCGCCATCGGCCTTGGTGACGAGGATCAGGTCGGCGATCTCCATGATCCCGCGCTTGACGCCCTGCAGCTCGTCGCCGCCCGCCGGGGCGATCAGCAGCACGAAGAGGTCGGTCATCTCGGCGGCCAGCGTCTCCGACTGGCCGACCCCGACTGTCTCGACCAGCACCACGTCGAAGCCCGCGGCCTCGCAGACGGCCAGCGCCTCGCGCGTGCGCCGGGCCACGCCGCCCAGTTCGCTCTGCGAGGGCGAGGGCCGGATGTAGGCGCCGGGGGCGCGCGCGAGCCGCTCCATCCGCGTCTTGTCGCCAAGGATCGAGCCGCCCGAGCGCGACGACGAGGGGTCCACCGCCAGCACGGCGACCTTCAGGCCCTGCTCCGTCAGCATCAGCCCGACGGCCTCGATGAAGCTCGACTTGCCCACCCCCGGCGCGCCCGAGAGGCCGATGCGCAGCGCCTGCCGGCCGGCACCGGCGAGCCTGCCGAGCAGCGCCCGGGCCGCCTGCCGGTGATCGGGCCGCGCGCTTTCGACCAGCGTGATCGCGCGGGACAGCGCCCGGCGGTCGCCGGCCAGCACGGCTTCGGCAAGTGCATCGGTCTCGGCCATCGCGTCCGGCCCTGGCTCGGCCCGCGCGCCCGCCGCGCGGCCCCGCCTTCATGCCCGGGCGCGTCGCGCGCTGTCCAGCCCCGGCGCCCGCCTCTGGCCAGTGGCCGGGGATGCCGCCATAAGGCGCGCCATGACGCCGCTTCCGATCGAGGCCGCCCTGCCGGAGCTTCTCGGCGCGCTCCGCGCCGCGGGCCGCGCCGTGCTGCAGGCCCCGCCGGGCGCGGGCAAGACGACGCGGGTGCCGCTTGCGCTTCTCGAGGCCGGACTCGCGCCGGGGCGCATCGTGATGCTGGAACCCCGCCGCCTCGCCGCCCGCGCCGCGGCCGAGCGCATGGCCGAGATGCTGGGCGAGGCCGCGGGCGGCACCGTCGGCTACCGCATCCGCGGCGAGACGCGCAGCTCGGCCGCCACTCGCATCGAGGTGGTGACCGAGGGCATCCTGACCCGCATGCTCCAGTCCGACCCGGCGCTCGAGGGCGTTGGCGCCGTGCTCTTCGACGAGTTCCACGAACGCTCCCTCCATGCCGACCTCGGCCTGGCGCTCGCCTGGGAGGCGCGCCAGGCGCTGCGGCCCGATCTGCTGCTGCTGGTCATGTCGGCAACCCTCGACGCCGCGCCGGTCGCCGCGCTGCTCGATGCCGCGCCCGTGGTCACGGCCGAGGGCCGGGCCTTCCCGGTCGAGACGCGCTGGCTCGGCCGGCCGGTCGGCGAGATGCGCTTCGAGGCCGCGCTGGCCGGCCAGATCGCCGCCGCCTGGGAGGAGACCGAGGGCGGCATCCTCGCCTTCCTGCCCGGCGAGGGCGAGATCCGCCGGGTCGAGGCGATCCTGCGGGAACGCCTGCCGCCCGAGGCGCGCATCCGCCCGCTCTTCGGCGCGATGGACTTCGCCGCCCAGCGCGCCGCCGTCCTGCCCGAGCGCGAGGGCCGCAAGGTCGTGCTCGCCACCGCCATCGCCGAGACCTCGCTGACCATCGAGGACATCCGCGTGGTGGTGGATGGCGGCCTCGCCCGCCGGGCACGCTTCGACCCCGGCTCGGGCATGACGCGGCTGGTCACCGAGCGGGTCAGCCGCGCCGAGGCCGACCAGCGCCGCGGCCGGGCCGGCCGGGTCGCGCCCGGCGTCTGCTACCGGCTGTGGACCCGCGGCGAGGAAGGCGCGCTGCCGCCCTTCCCCCCGGCCGAGATCGAGGCGGCCGACCTCGCCGGCCTGGCGCTGGAACTGGCGCTCTGGGGCACGCCCGGGGGCGAGGGCCTTGCGTTCCTCACGCGCCCCGGCCCGGCCGCGCTGGCCGAGGCGCGGGCACTGCTCGCCGGGCTCGGGGCGATCGGGGCCGACGGGCGCATCACCGACCACGGCCGCGCGCTCGCCGCGCTGCCGCTGCACCCCCGGCTGGGCCACATGCTGCTGCGGGCCGGGCGGCCCGCGGCCCAGCTCGCCGCGCTCCTGGCCGAGCGCGACCCGCTGCGCGGCGCGCCGGTCGATCTCGCGCTCCGGCTCGCGGCGGTGGCCGATCCGCGCCGCTTCGAGGCCGCGCACCCCTGGCCGGTCCACCGCGGGGCGGTGGAGCGCATCCGCGCCGAGGCGCGGCGGCTCGAACGGCTCGCCCCCGCGGCGGTCGAGCCGCTGTCGCCCGGCGCGATGGCCTCGCTCGCCTACCCCGACCGGATCGGGCTGCACCGCCCCGGCGAGGCGCCCCGGTATCTGCTCTCGGGCGGCAAGGGCGCGGTCATGCCCGAGGGCGACGCGCTGGCCGGCGCCGAGCTGATCGTGGCGACCGACCTCGACGGCGACCCGCGCGAGGCGCGCATCCGCCAGGCCGCGGCGCTCTCCGAGGCCGAGTTGCGCCGGCTTCACGGCGACCGCATCGAGCTCGCGGACGTCTGCGCCTGGTCGCGGCGCGAGAACCGGGTGCTCGCCCGCCGGCAGGAGCGGCTCGGCGCGCTGGTGCTCGACGACCGGCCCTGGCCGGACGCGCCCGCCGCCGCGCGCGCCGCCGCCGCGGCCGAGGGGGTGCGGGCGCTCGGGCTCCAGGCGCTCGGCTGGACCGAGGCGGCCGCGCGGCTGCGGGCGCGCGTCGCCCTGCTGCGCGCCGCGGGCGAGGAGCTGCCCGACCTCTCGGACGCGGCGTTGCTCGAAAGGCTCGAGGACTGGCTGCTGCCCCACCTCGGCCAGGTGCGCACCGAGGCCAACCTCCGCGCGCTCGACCCGCTTCCCGCGCTCGCGCAGCTCCTCGGGCCGGCGGCGCTTGCCCGCATCGACCGCCTCGCCCCGGCGGAGTTCGAGACGCCGCTCGGGCGGCGCGTGCCGATCGACTACGCCGCCGGGGCCCCCGGCATCGCGGTGCGGCTCCAGGAGATGTTCGGCGTCACCCGGCACCCCTGCGTCGGGCCGCGGCAGACGCCGCTCAGGGTGACGCTGCTCTCGCCGGCCGGCCGCCCGGTGCAGACCACGACCGACCTGCCGGGGTTCTGGGCAAGCTCCTACGCCGAGGTGCGCAAGGAGATGCGCGGCCGCTATCCCAGGCACCCCTGGCCCGACGACCCCACGCAGGCGGCCCCCACCCTGCGCGCGAAGCCGCGCGGCTGAGGGGCGGGATGAGGCACGCGCTCTGGTTCAGGATCCGACGCTCGGCTGGTGCCTCCGGTCCGTGCGGCCCGAGCTTGCGGACCGATGCGCTGACGCCGAGCAACCCGCTCCGGCCGGGCGCAGAACCCATGGGCCGCCTGCGGGCGCTCGTTCCGAAGAGGCAGGGCCGGCCGGGGGTCGATGGCCGGCGCCTGCTGAGCGGCATGATCCGCGCCCGGCGCCATGACCTGCGACGGGGCGATGCGCCCGGCCGGCATGGCCCCCGAAGACCCTCTGGAACCTCCGCATGCGCCGGGGCCGGACGAGCGGCTTCGCCCGGTTCATCGAGGGGCCGGCTGCCGCGGGCGAGCGCCCCAAGGCCTGGCGCGGGAACGTCCCCCCCCCGGAGCGGTCGGGCCCCGGCCGGGGGACGGCGGCGACAGGCCCCGCCCGATCGTCCCTGACCGCTGCGCCGGGTCCGCACCGGACGCGATGCCCGCGCGGAGCGAGGCGCGGCGCGCGCCCCGGCTCGTCACGTCACCGGGAAAGCCGATGCGGAGCGCGACCTGCGAGGCCATCGGGCCGACGCTGCGCGGCGGGCTCGGCGACGGGGGATTGGTCGGTTGCAACCCCGTCGCCGACCAGGATGCCCCCGTTCGGCGCCCGTCCCAGATGACGGCGCGGCGGTCCCGTCGCCCGAGAGGACGCCGGCGGCGATCGCCGCCGCGAACCACCTCCGCGAACCGGTGGCATTCCGCCGATCGCCCATGCGCCCTCCAGACCGTCGCGGAACGGTCGCAGGCGCGCTCCGCCCGGGGCCGGCCGAACGCCGGGGGGTCGGAACGGCCCGGCTTCGCCGCCCCTGCCCGGCGACGCCTGCCCCGGTCGAGGCGGGGGGGGGGACGTCGCCGCAGCGGCCGCTCAGTAGGGCAGGCCGGTATAGTTCTCGGCCAGCAGCCGGCGCGCGGTGGCCGACCGTTCCAGAAGCGCAAGCTCGGTGTCCTGCATCCGCCGCTCGTAGTCGCTCGCGCCGGGAAAGCGGTGCATCATCATGGTCAGCGACCAGGAGAAGCGCATGGCCTGCCAGACCCGGGCCAGCGCGCGAGCGGAATAGGCCTCGATGCCGCGATCGTCGCCGCGATAATGCGCGACGAGCGCTTCGTGCAGGTAGTGCACGTCCGAGGCGGCAAGGTTCAGCCCCTTCGCCCCGGTCGGCGGCACGATATGCGCGGCGTCGCCGCAGAGGAACAGCCTTCCCCAGCGCATCGGTTCGGACACGAACGAGCGCAGCGGCGCGATGGACTTCTCGATCGATGGGCCGGTGACGAGACGGGCGGCCACCTCGGCCGGCATGCGGGCGCGGAACTCGTCCCAGAAGGCCTCGTCCGGCCACTCCTCGACCCGGTCGGTCAGCGGCACCTGGATGTAGTAGCGCGACAGCGATGGATTGCGCATCGAGGCCAGCGCGAAGCCACGGTCATGCGCGGCATAGATCAGCTCGTCCTCGACCGGAGGCGTGCGCGACAGGATGCCGAGCCAGCCGAAAGGATAGACCTTCTCGTATTCCCTGCGCACCGTGTCGGGGATCGCCTGCCGGCTGATGCCGTGGAACCCGTCGCAGCCGGCGACGAAGTCGCAGTCCAGCCGGTGCGTGCCCGTGGCGTCGCGCCAGGTCACATGGGGCGATCCGGTCAGGTCGTGCAGCGCCACGTCCTCGGCCTCGTGGATCACCGTCGCGCCGATCGCATCCTGTGCCGCGTACAGGTCGCGCGTCACCTCGGTCTGGCCGTAGACCATCACCTGCCTGCCGCAGGCCTCGCGGAAATCCACCCGGAACATCCGGCCGTTCTGCGCCAGTTGGCAGCCGTCGTGCAGATGGCCTTCGCGGTCCATCCGCTCTCCGGCGCCGGCCTCGCGCAGGAGCTCCACCAGCCCGGTCTCGAGCACGCCGGCCCGGATGCGGCCAAGAACGTAGTCGCGGCTCCTGCGTTCCAGCACGACGGTGGCGATCCCCGCCCGGTTCAGAAGCTGCGACAGCAGCAGGCCCGACGGCCCGCCCCCGATGATGGCGACCTGTGTGCGCATGGCGCTCTCCCCTGCTGCGGCATGATGCGTCGGCAGGCACCAGCGGAGAATGGACGCAATCCGGGAACTATTGTAGAAATCGGCCATGGAGAGGATTCCGACCTGGCAGCTCTACGGCGAGGCGAGCCCCTTTCCCGACCTTCTGCATGTCGAGCGGATCGTGGACCGCGCCGCCGACATGGACTGGACCATCGCGCCGCACCGGCACCTCAACCTGCACCAGATCTTCCTGATCCGGGACGGGGTCCTGACGCTTTCGCTGGACGGCCAGCGGCATGATCCCGACCCGCCCGTCGTGCTCAACATCCCGCCCGGCACGGTGCATGCCTTCGCCTTTGCCGCCGGAACCGAGGGCCATGTCCTGACCCTGCCCCCCGCTGACTTCCCGGAACTTTTCGGCCAGGAGACGGCGGCGCTGATGCGCCCCCTCGTCCTGCCCGGCGCGGGGCTTGGGCCGCTCATGGACCGCATCGCCGAGCGCCATGCCGAAAGCGGGCCGCTGCGCCGGCTGCGCCTGCGCGCGGCGGCGATCGACCTGTGCTGCGAGGTCGCGGCCCGCGGCGACAGCGCCGCCGGGACCGGCGCCGCGCCGACCCTCCCGCAGCTCGAGGCGCTGATCCGGGCCCATCTGGCCGACGGCTGGAAGGTCACCGACTATGCCCGCGCGCTGGGTCTCTCCGACCGCCACCTGCGCCGACTGTGCGTAGAGGCCACCGGACTTTCCACGCATGGCTTCATCGCGGCGACCCGCCTGCGCGAGGCCTGCCGGCTGCTGGCCTACACGCGCATGCAGGTGCAGCAGGTGGGTTTCGCGCTGGGGTTCGACGATCCCGCCTACTTCGTCCGGGTGTTCCGCCAGGGCATGGGGCTCTCACCCACGGAATACCGCCGCCGGATCGCCACGGCGGGCGGGCCGGGCTGAGCCTCAGGCCGCCGCAAGCCACCCCTTGATGGCAGCCGGACCTTCCAGAAGCACGCCGTCCGGCGGCGTCCGGCCGGCCTCCAGCATCTGCCGCGCCAGCATGTGGTCGGCCGGGCTGCCCAGGGTCTCGACCGCGACCAGCCGGTCGCCTTCCAGGTGGAAGACCGCCATCCTCGCGCCCTCGTCGCGAAGGATGCGCCGGTCGGCACGGGCTGCGAGGCCCGCGATCTGAAGCTTCAGGGGGCCGATGTCCGACCAGAACCAGGGCACGGTGCGGAAGGGCTCGGTCCAACCCGTGGCGAGCTGCCGGGCGAGGTGGCGCGCTTGGTCGGTGGCGTTCTGGACGCTCTCGATCCGGACCGCGGCACCGTCCAGTTGCCAGTGCGGGGTTTCGGCGGCGTCGCCGATGGCCCACACATGGGGCGCGCCGGTGCGCAGGCCGGCATCGGTCAGGATCCCCCGATTGCAGGCGATCCCCGCCGCGCGGGCGAGCGCCGTGTCGGCCTCGGCCCCGATGCCGACGAGGACCAGGTCGCAGGCGATCTCCTCGCCATCCCCCTGGATGGCCGTCACCCGGTCCGACTCGCGGCGCCAGCCCCGGCCGACCCAGCCGGTGCGCAGCGTCACGCCCAGCCCGGCGAGCGTCGCCTCGACCCGGGCCGAGGTTTCGGGTGCGGCGACGCGCGCCAGGACCCGCGGGGCGGCCTCGAGCACCGTCACCGACCGGCCCGTGCCGGCCAGAGCGGCCGCCGTCTCCAGTCCGATGAAGCCGCCGCCGATCACCGTGACGCGCTGCGCGCCCGGCAGGGCATCGCGCAGGCGCTGCGCGTCGGCCAGATCGCGCAGGCAGTGGACGTTGGCCGCTCCCGCCAGGTCGGGCAGCATCCGGTTGCGCGCGCCGGTGGCCAGCACCAGGTCGTCGTAGGGAAGCAACCTGCCCGCAAGCGTCACGGTCCGCGCAGCCGGATCGATGGCATCGACGCGGCCGGTCAGCCGCATCACGCCCGCCGCCTCATAGGCCTGCGCGGCCCGCAGCGGCTGCGGCCGGGCCTCGGGATCCATGAGGAAGGTCTTCGACAGCGGCGGCTTGTGGTATGGCAGGGCGTCGGACGCGTCGATCAGGGTGACCGGGCCGCCGTAGCCCTCGGCCCGTAGCGACACGGCAAGCTGGCTGCCGGCGTGGCCCGCGCCGAGGATCACCACCCCGTTCATCGCGGGGCCACCTGAAGGACCAGCCCTTCCAGCGCCTCGGTGGCGGTGATCTGGCAGGTGAGGCGGCTTTCGGGACGGGTGTTCTGCGCGACGAACTCGATCGTCTCGGCCTCGAGCGGCCCGGGCGCGGGCAAGTCGCCCGACACGAGATAGCAATGGCAGGTCGCGCACATCGCGCTGCCGCCGCATTCGCCGATGATGCCGGCCACATTGGCGCGGGTGGCAGCGGCCATCAGGCTTTCGCCGGCAAGGGCGGGAACCTCGCGGAGCGTGCCGTCGGGCTCGACGAAGGTGATCATGGGCATTGCGGAACCCTACAGGAACTGGCGGCCGCCATCGATGACGAGGGTCTGGCCGGTGATGAAGCTGGCGAGGGGCGAGGCGAGGAACAGCGCCGCGCCCACCATGTCGTCGGCCCCGGCGGCGCGCTTGATCGCCCCGCGGGTGACGCCGTAGCTCGCGGCATCGGGGATCAGGCCGAGGCTCGCCTCGGTCAGGGTGAAGCCGGGGGCGAGCGCATTGACGGTGATCCGGTCGCCGCCGAGCTCCCGCGCAAGCGCCCGGGTCATGGCGATCACCGCGCCCTTCGAGCTGACATAGTGCAGCCAGTCGGGTGAGCCGCTCATCACCGTCGCGGAGGAGACGTTGATGACCGCGCCGCCCCCGGCCGCGCGCAGATGCGGCGCGGCGGCGCGGGTCATCTGCCAGGGGCCCTTGACATTGACCGCCATCACCCGGTCCCAGATCGCCTCGTCGATCGCCTCGAAGCCCTTGCGTTCCAGGCCTGCGTAGATCGCGGCGTTGTTCACCAGCACGTCGATGCCGCCCAGCCGCTCGGCGGCGAGGGCGGCGAGCGCGGCGGTGGAGGACCGCGAGGTCACATCGACCCTCGCCGCGACGGCGGCCGGGCCGATCGCCGCGGCCGCGGCCTCGGCCCCGGCCTCGTTGATGTCGGCCACGACGACCCGGGCGCCCTGTCCGGCGAAGGCCTCGGCGAAGGCCCGGCCCAGACCGCCGGCCGCGCCGGTCACGATCACCCGCTTTCCCGCCAGATCCAGACCGCTCATCCGTTCATCCTCTCCTCGCGTTCCGCCGCCGCCCAGCCCTCGGCGAGGAAGCCCTGCGCCATGATCCGCGCCTCGGGCGTGAGCAACGAGGGCAGCACGAAATCCTCCAGCATCGCCAGCGTCTCGGGCGCGGGCGTGCCGAACCAGCCGCCGATGGTGGCGACCCCGTGCGGGGTGAAGCGCCACAGCTTGTCGGCATCCTTGACGACGGCATCCTCGGGCGAGCGCGCCGCACGCGTCGTGTCGTGGCCGTCTACGATGCCGAGGATCGCCGCATCGTTCAGCCCGAGGCCGAGCCGGCGCAGGATCTCCGACCCGATCTCCACGCCTGCGAGTTCGTGATCGCGCTGAAGCTCGGGGAACTGCGGGTTCGGTCCGACGGCCTTCGCCAGCTTGTCCTGCGGCATCCTCTTCCAGCCGGTGTCGTGCAGGATGATCGCGGGCAGCACCACCGCCTCGTCCGCGCCGGGCCGCAGCGCCAGAAGCGTGCGGGCAAGCCGCCAGGCAATCAGCGTGTGCACGTCGTTCGCCCGCACGTCGAGCCAGGGCCGCGCCGCGCGCCAGAGGGCCAGGTCGCGCGGGGTCATGCCAGGCCCTCGTCGTAGCTCAGGTAGACCGTCTTGTATTCGAGATAGCTTTCCACCCCGTAGCGGCCCTTCTCGCGACCGATGCCGGACTGCTTCATGCCCCCGAACGGCGCCGAATGGTTCGAGCGGTGGATGTCGTTCACCCAGACCGAGCCTGCGTTGATCCGTTCGGCCAGCGCCAGGCCGCGGCCGACATCGCCGGTGAAGACGAAGCCGGCCAGCCCGTAGATCGTGTCGTTGGCCAGGCGCAGCGCCTCGGCCGGGCTGTCCACGGCCATTACGCCGAGAACGGGCCCGAAGGTCTCCTCGGTCATGATCTTCATGCCGTGGTCGGCATCGGCGATCACGGTGGGCGGCAGGAAATGGCCGCCATCGTAGATGCCGCCGGTCAGCCGTTCGCCGCCGCAGCAGATGCGCGCGCCCTTCGCGCGGGCGTCCTCGATCTGGTCGTGGGCATTGGCGAAGATCTTGGCGTTCACCATCGGGCCCATGGTCACGCCTTCGGTCCGGCCGTCGCCCACGGTGATCTTCGCCACCTCGGCCAGAAGCGCGGTCAGGAAGGCGTCGTGGACGGGCCGTTCGACATAGACCCGGTTCACGCGATAGCAGAACTGGCCGGAGTTGGCGAAGCCGTGGCGGGCGATGGCGGCGGCGGCCCTGCCCAGATCGGCATCGGCGCAGATGATCGCCGGGCTCTGGCCGCCCAGCTCCAGCGTCACGCGCTTGACCGTGCCGGCGGCGGCCGCGGCGATGGCCTTGCCGGCGGCGGTCCCGCCGGTGAAGGCGATCTTGGCCGGCACCGGATGGGTGACCATCGCCATGCCGATCCCGCGCCCGTGGCCCGTCACCACGTTGAAGCAGCCCGGCGGATAGCCCGCCTGATCGAAGAGCTCGGCCAGAAGCAGCGTGGACAGCGGCGTGTCCTCGGCCGGTTTCGCCACCACGGTGCAGCCTGCGATCAGCGCGGCCCCGAGCTTGAAGCAGAGCAGCGTGATCGGATAGTTGAACGGCGTGATCGCAACCACGACGCCCACGGGTTCGCGGCGCACCATTATCTTCTCGCCGGGCAGCGAGGAGATCACCTCGTCGTGCAGCCGCTGGCCCTCCTCGGCATAGACGTCCAGCAGGTCGGCCGAGCGCCGGATCTCGGCGATCGCCGCCGCCAGGGGCCGCCCCAGTTCGGCCGTCAGCACCCGCCCGACCCGTTCGGCGTTCTCGCGCATCAGTTGGGCGGCGCGCCGTTGCAGACGGGCGCGTTCGGCCACCGGCACCAGGCGCCAGCTTTCCAGCCGCCGCTCCGCGGCGCGGATGGCAAGGTCGGCATCGCGTTCGTCGCCGGTCGGGACGGTGTCGATCACCGCACCCGTGGCCGGGTCCGTGACGGGCTGAGTTGCGCCGGAAACCGCAGGCGTCCAGCGGCCCTCGATGAACATGTCCATCGGTGGGATCCTTCAGATCAGATGCAGCATGAGGGCCGCGCGGGTCGCACGCAGTTCCTCCGCCGCCCAAGCCCTTCCGGCTTCGGTCTCGAGCTGCGCGACCTGATGTTCCAGCCGGTCGGCATACTGGCGCGGGGTCATCCTGAACCAGTCGCAGGCGACCGACACGCCGGTCACGCCGAAGCGCCAGAGCTTGTCGGCATCCCGCACCAGCCGGTCGTTGAGATGGCGCGGCTCGGGCCGGGTGTCGTGGCCGTCGATGATCTCGGCCACGGCGCGGATGGTGTCCTCAGGCCAGCCGGTCTCCTCCAGCACGGGGCGGGACAGGCGGACGCCCTCGCTTTCGTGCAGGAACCGCACGTCGGACTGCATCATGTCGGGGCCGAAGCCCTTCTCGATGATGTCCTCCATGTCGATCGAATACCAGCCGATGTCGTGCAGGAGGATGGCCAGCGAGACGACGTCCCGGTCGGCCTGCGGGTAGGCCCCGAGCAACCGCTGCGCCCAGGCGAAGGACAGGGGCACATGCACGTCGTTCTTGCGCGCACGCATGTACGGTTCGGAGCGCCGCCAGACGGCATCGTAGCGGGCCTGGGGGTCAACGGGCATGAACATGACGTGTCCTTCGTCGGGGCGCGGGCCGCGCAGGGTGCACCGCCCGTGCCGGGTGGTCAGGCGGCCGAGAGGATCGTGACCTCGCCGGTCGTGCCGTCGACCCGCAGCATCTGCCCGGTCCGGATGGTGGACGAGGCGCTGCCGGTGCCGGTGACCGCCGGAAGGCCGTATTCGCGGCACACGATCGCGGCATGGCTCATCATGCCGCCGATGTCGGTGACCGTGGCCTTGATCTTGCCGAAGACGGGCGCCCAGCTCGGCGCGGTGACCGGGGTGACGAGGATCTCGCCCTCCTCGATCAGTCCGAGGTCGCTGGCCGAGCGGATCACCCGCGCGCGCCCCTCGACCACCCCGGGCGAGGCGGCCATGCCCTCGAGCCGCGTCGCGTCGCCCGCGCCCGAGAGCCATTTCTTCACCGCATCGGTCGTGATGCCCCAGAGCATGATGGTGAAGGGTTCGGTGATGACCTCGGGCGGGGTGTTCAGCGCCGGCTGCGGCGGGGCCGATTGCAGCGCGGCCAGGATCGCCTTGCGGCGGGCGATCTCGGCCGGCCAGTAGCTCGGCCCGCTCGCGGGGGCGCCGACGCCCCAGCCCATGCCGAGGTCGAAGATCGCGTCGCGCACCTCGTTGCGGTCGAGGTAGAACATGTCGTCGGGGTTCTCCCAGAATCCCGCCCGGTGGAACACCGCCGACAGTTCGCGCATCTTCCGCCAGAACACCGACATCGACCAGTGTTCGATGTAGAAGTTGTGGTTCTCCACGTAGGGAAACACGGTCCGCGCGAGGCCAAGCTTGGCGTCGAAGGCCGCCTGCGCCTCGGGGTCGAGCAGGTCGCGGTACTCGGCCGTGATCCGGTCGCGCTCCGCCGCGATCTCGGCGGTCGGGCGGTCGATCTCCTCGCCCCGGGCGACGCGGGCGGCGTAGTCGCGGATGTATCCCATCGGGATATCCGGATGCTCGATCCAGTACTTGTCGTCGGAATAGAAGCCGTTGCCGGAGGTGAAGTTGAACCAGGGGTCCTTGGCCGCCTCCCAGGCCGCCACCCAGGCGCGGCCCGCATCGCTGCCCTGCATGGCGGCGAGGACCTCCTCCACGCTGCCGGCCGAAAGATTGCCGGCCACGCCCGAGGAAACGGCCAGCTTGGCCAGCTTCTTCAGCTCGTCATCGGGCCGGAACAGGTCGCTGTCCACGCCCTGCACCATCTTGGCGATCGACTGGTCCGAGATGGTGGGGAACTGCGACTTCATGAAGCCGAAGAAGTCGAGATAGGCGGCATAGCCGAGGTTCAGGAACTCGAAGTGATAGTTCCAGGTCCGATAGAGCAGCTGGATCGCGCGGTCATAGGCCTCGGCCAGCGGGACGGTGCTGTCGAGCCCCACGCCCTCCTTCACCCAGTCCACCGGCACGACCTCGGGCAGGTCGTCGAAGCGCAGCGCCTCCATCTCGGCGATGTTTGCCTTGACCTTGACCAGCCAGTTCTCGAGCAGCCTGTCCCAGTTGGCGAAGTAGTGCCCTGCCCGGTCCAGGAACTGCGGCACGCGCGGCCCGATGTCGTCGGGGGCCACGGCCACGGGCGACATGTAGACATAGCCGTTGTGGATGCGGAAATCGACGCCGTTCGCCGGAGGCACGAGGTAGTGGCGGGTGTTGTACTGGCCCAGGCACTTCACCGCGAATTCCACCGTCACGGCATCGAAGGGCTTGAACGGGTTCGGCCAGTGCTGGCTGTCGCAGAACCAGAACTTGCCGTCCTCCTCGCCGCGCCGGTTCTCGGCGAACAGCAGATAGTAGGGATAGAGGTCGCGCCAGGCCTCGGCGCCCTTCGGAGCCGGAAGGTCGTAGGCGCTGGGAAAACTCGTCCGTGCAGTCATCTGGTCTCTCCTCCCCGGGAAACGTGCTCTGTGTTTCAGGTCCTGTCCCTGACCGGCGCCATCAGGGTGCCGAGGACCCCCTCGATCCCCAGGGCGAAGGACTGCGGCGCGGCCTTCCTCTGGCTCCAGACCGTTTCGGGCCGGCATTGCAGCGCCACCAGGCGCCCGCTGCGGTCGATGGCCCATTCGATGTCCTGCGGCCCGCCGATCGCCTTCTCCAGACGCCGCGCAAGTTGGGCGACGGCGATCACCTCGTCGTCCGACAGGCAGGGCTGCGTCCGGCGTTCGGCCTCGATCACGCGATCCACCGTGCGCCGGGCGGCAGGGTCGGCCACGACCTCGTGCGTCTTCTCGGCGATGCGGCGCTTCTGGATCTGCATCAGCACCTTCTCGACGACGAAGTTGTCGGGCGTGATCTCGCCCGAGACCACGCTTTCGCCGAGGCCCCAGGAGGCGTCGATGACGATCTTCGTGCGGTCGCCGTTGATCGGGTCCAGCGTCATGGCGACGCCGGCGCTGCGGGCATCGACCATCTCCTGCACCGCCACGGCCATCAGCACCTCGATCTGGCCGAGGTGATGGTCGGCACGGTAGCTCATGGCGCGGGCGGTGAAGAGGCTCGCCCAGCAGGCGCGCACGCGGTCCACCACCTCGTCGGCGCCCACGACCCACAGATACGTGTCCTGCTGGCCGGCGAAGCTGGCATCCGGCATGTCCTCGGCCGTGGCGGAGGAGCGCACGGCCACCGGCAGATCGCCCGCGGGAGACATCCCGGCATAGGCCGCACGGATCGCGGCCTCGACCTCGGCGGGCATGGCGCGTTCGGTGACCAGCCGGCGGATCGCCTGCGAACGGGCTTCCTCGTCGGTGGCGTTGTGGGTGTCGAGATGCGCGAGCTCGGCGCGGATGGCCGCATCCAGACCGTTCGCCGCCAGATGCGCGGCATAGGCATCCGTCGCCACGGCAAAGCCGCGCGGCACTGGCACGCCCAGGGCGATCATCCGGGCCAGGCTTGCGCATTTCCCGCCCATGCGGGGATGGTCGGCCTCTGCCGCCGTCTCGAAGGGCAGGATGAAGCGCGGGTCGATGGTCGGATCACGGGCGATCATGTCACGTCCCATTCGATGTGGAGCGCCGTGGGCACCCGGAACGAGGTGTTGTGCGCGAAGGCAAAGTCCTGATCCGGCGCCAGACGCAGCGACGGCAGCCGGCGCGCCAGCTCGCGCATGGCGATGCCGAACTCGAGCTTGGCCAGTTGCTGGCCGAGGCAGAAATGGATGCCGTAGCCGAAGGACAGGTGATTGCGCGCATTGGCGCGATCGATGTCGAGCGCGTCGCCGTCGGGGAAGACGTCGGGGTCGCGGTTCGCCGATCCCAGCAGCAGCAGCAGGTTGGCGCCCCTGGGAATGGCGACGCCGCCAACCTCGGTATCGGCCAGCGCCCGCCGGCGCCATGCCACGATCGAGGGCGTGAAGCGCAGGAACTCGTCGGTCGCCGCGGTCCACCTGTCGGGGTCGGCCTTCAGCCTTTCCCACTGGTCGCGATGCAGCAGAACTTCGCGCAGCGCGTTGGTCAGCAGCGTCGTCGTCGTCTCGTGGCCGGCGAAGAGCACGGAATAGAGCACGCCCGCGATTTCGTCATCGCTGATCTCGGCCCCGTCCCGCTGCATGCGCACCATGTCGCCGGGCAGGTCATCGCCGGGGTCCGCCTTGGCCCTCGCCACCAGCGAGCGGCAGTAGGCCCAGTATTCGACCATGTTGTGCACATGGGGGATCTGCTCCTCGTCGCTGAGCTCGCCCCAGGTCAGAAGCGCCCGGCTGACCGCCCAGGCCTTCACCTTCGGCACCTCCGCTTCGGGCACGCCGACCAGACGGAACAGGACGTAGGCCGGCACGTCATAGGCGAACTCGCGGAAGAAATCGGCCTTGCCGCGATGGGCGAACCTGTCGATCTCGCGGTTCACGATCTCGTGGATCTGCGGTTCGATCGCCTTGAACCGGCGCGGGCCGAAGCAGCTCTGCGCCACCTTGCGAATGCGCGTGTGGTCCGGTGGAATGCGCGCCGAGAGGCCCGAATAGGCGGTGAAGCCGCCGGCCCTCAGGATCGCCCGGCCCGGCTCGCCCAGCGGCCGGATCGGCGCCTGCGCGTTCTCCGAGGAGAACAGCTGCCAGTTCTCGAACACGGCCTTGATGTCGGCATGCCGCGTCACGACCCAGTAGCCCAGGCGCTCGGAGTAGAAGACCGGGGCATGCTCCCGGGCGTAGGCATAGAACGGGAAAGGATCGGTCAGGTCGAAGGGGTCGAAGTCTGCCGCCGCATCGGAGAACGGGCAGGCTTTCGCCGCAGCGATGGTGGTCATTCTGTCCTCCCGGCAGAATCGGCGAGCCGGTGGGCATCGCCGGGACGCAGACAAATTGCCGCAAGCGCCTTTGGTTTTTCTTTAGTCCTGGTCTTGAAGTATTCTAATGGCTTGGCCGGTCTACGCCGTCAGCTTCCTGTACAGCCTGACGAGCGACTCGCTCCTCGGCCGGTCGTCGAAGCGCGAAAGCGAATCAAGGTAGAGCGCGTATTGCCGGTCGATCGCCTCGCGCCGGCCCAGCGCGGCGAAGACCTGCATCGCCTCCTCGTGCGCGAACTCGGCCAGAGGGTCGAGGGCAAGCGCCTTGCGGCAATGGCTGAGCGCGGCCGAATGATCCTGCCGCGCACGGTAGATCCGCGCCGCATCGCGCTGCACCTTGAGATACATGTCGCGCAGCCAGTAGCGGCGGGTCCAGCACCAGTCCCGTTCCTGGTCGTCGACATATTCCGAGGGGATGTCCTCGAACAGATCGCCCGTGTAGAGCCGATCCGCAGCCCGAAGGCAGATCAGCGCCTCGTCGTCGTCGCCGGCCCGGATATGCGTCTGCGACTGCCGGCAGAGCTGCTCGAAGGTCGAGATGTCGAGCCAGCTCCGCTCCGGCGGAACGAGGACATAGTTCGCGCCGTCGCGCAGGATGTGGCTCTGAGCGGGCTTTCTCGTCCCGCCATCGAGGACCTGCCGCAGGCAGCGCACGGCATGGTGCAGCCGGTTGCGGGCCGCCGCGGCGCTTTCGGCCCCCGGCCAGAGGAGATCGGCCAGATCGTCGGCGGCCGCCCCCTTGCCTCCCTGCTGGAGAAGGTAGGCGAAGAGGGTCTTGGTCTTCATCGTGGCTCCGCCGGGAAGCGCCCAGTCGATCTGACGGCCATCCGCCCGATAGACGCGCAGCCGGCCGAAGCAGCGGATCTTCCAGCGGTCGCGGACACCCTCGGCCGCGGGCTCCCTCTCCCTTGCCCGCCGGCTCAGCAGCCACATCGGATCGGCGCCCTCGGCGGCGTGCCGCGCGACGGACGGCGTGGCGCGGGCGAGGCTCGCGGCCAGGCCGCCGAGCCAGAAGTCGACCTGCTCGCGCAGGGTGCCCTTCTCGTGCAGTCGCGGCGGCAGCCAGTGAGGGTTGCGGATCACGCCTTCCTCGGCCAGCACGCCGGGATGCCCGCGCAGGGCCGCGATCAGGTGTTCGTCGATCAGCAGGCTGCGGTTGTAGAGCGACACGACCCTGCGACCCGTCTTCCTCGCCAGGTCCTCCGCCACGCCCATCCAGCCCTCGAAGTTGGCCGTCGCCGACGCGGTGTTGAGACCCCATCCCATGTCCACCGCCAGGATGGTGCTGTCGGGACTGCCGCTCAGCCGTGCCTCGAGCTCCCGTCCGACCCGCCGCAGCGAGATCGGCACCACCTCGAAGCCCACGGCGCCGGTCGGGACGACCTCCATGCTCCCCTCCGGCATGAGGCGCGGGCGGACCGGCCTGCCCTCGGTCAGCGGCGTGACCAGCACCAGATGGCGCAGGCCCAGATGCCGCCGCGCCAGGCGGACGAAATCGCGCAGCAGTCGGCCCTGCGTCCTGCCGAAGAAGGCAAGGCTGCTGTCTGAAACGCGGTTGGGAAGGACCTGCTTCACCTCGGTTGCCAGAGCCTCAGGCGGATGAGCTTGCACGTGCTGTCCCGCCGGCGCAAGCCATGCCCGCGGGTGCCGGTGCCGCTGCCCGCCGGCGCCATCGCCGGGGTGACCGCCGTAGCCATCCCGTCGGATCGGGACGGCGTCCTCCGGCCCATGCAGATCCCGCGCGGGATGACCCCGACCACGGCCCGGACGCCCCAGACCCCGGGCAGCGTGACCATGACGCGGACGGGCGGCTCCGGCGGCGCGAGACCGGGGCGCAGATACATCACCGCGGCGATGACGGCGACAGGAACAGAGATTGCCGCAAGGCCCGGCATCGGGCCCGAGCGAGGCAGGTCGGCGGGCGCTCCCTCGACCGGGATCCCGCAGATCACCGGCGGCGCCGGAGCGGGACGGTCGCGGCCGGCGTGCCGCCCGCCGCGGGCCCGGCGGCGCCCAGGGGCTCGGTGATCGCCGCGCGCCTGCCTCTCCGGCCCGGCAAGGCGGGCGCCCCTCGCCGCGCCGGCGGTCGCGGCACCCCGGGGATGCCGCGCCGGGGCGGGCTGTGGCCGGCGCTGATCGTCACGGTGATCGCGGGTGCGGGCCAGCCTGACCGGGATGCCGCCGCAGGCAGGCCGACGCCGGGATGATCGCGCCGCGGCGCGATGGTTTCCCGCGTCCGGCATCGGGCGCGGCGCGCGGCGCGTTCGTCGCTCCGTCCCGGCAGAGGGGCCCCGACGCAGCGGACGCTGGCGTCACCGTCGGAAAGGATGCCGACGACATCCCTCCGTCGCACGGTCTGGCGACTGAGCCGCTCCGTCGCTGTCGCCGCGTGCGGCATCGCCCGGTGTTCCCCGGTGCAGGAGAGGCAGGCCAGCACCTCGGATGCGGTGCCATCCATCAGGGCGGCGGGCTCGGGCACCCGGGGCCGGATCCGGTCGGCGCCGCGCCGCCGCCGATGCCCGGGGGTCTTCCCCCCCCGTCTCCCCCCCACCCCGCACCGGCGATCCTGCCGGAACTGTCCTGTTCCGGCCGGAACCGGCCGAGCGTCGGAACCCCGCGGCGGGCGGGGCTGCCGGCTCAGCTGGCCCAGGGGCCGTGGTGGCTGCCCTCGGCGTCGATCCGTTCGAAACCGTGCGCGCCGAAGTAGTCGCGCTGCGCCTGGATCAGGTTGGTCGTGCCCCGTGCGGTGCGGAACGTGTCGTGCCAGGCCAGCGCCGCCGCCAGCGCGGGCGCGGGTTCGCCCGCCCCCGCCGCCGCGGCCACGACCCGGCGCAGCGCCGGCACCGTCTCGGCCAGCCGCGCCGCGAAGAAGGGCGCGAAGGCGAGGATGCCGTGCGGCACGCCCTCGCGGAAGGCATGAGCGATGTCGTCGAGCAGGCCCGAGCGGATGATGCAGCCCGCCCGCCAGACCTCGGCGCAGGCGGCCAGGTCGAGCCCCCAGCCGAATTCCTCCGAGGCGGCGGCGAGCACCTGGAACCCCTGGCTCAGCGCCAGGATCCGCCCGGCGAGCAACGCCTTCTCGAGGTCGCCTTCGGTCGGAATCGGGCCGTGCGCCCGGTCCGGCGGGGCAAGCAGCGCCGTACCCGCCGCGCGCGCCGCGGCCGCGGCCGACCAGGCCCGGGCGGCCACGGCTGCCTCGGTGACCGTGGCGGGCACACCGAGCCGCTGTGCCTCGATCACCGTCCAGCGTCCGGTGCCCTTCTGACCGGCGCGGTCGGCGATGACATCCACCACCGGCCGGCCGGTCGCCGGGTCGTCGGCCAGCAGCACCGCGGCAGTGATCTCGGTGAGATAGGCGTTGAGCGGCCCCTCGTTCCAGCCGGCGAAGACCTCGCCGATCGCATGCGCGCTGCGGCCCTCGGAGCGCATCAGCCCGTAGATCTCGGCGATGAGCTGCATGTCGGCATATTCGATGCCGTTGTGCACCGTCTTGACGAAATGCCCCGTCCCGTCGGGGCCGAGGAGCCGGGCACAGGGCATTCCCGCAAAGCGCGCCGCGATCGCCTCGAGCACCTCGCGCACCGCCTCCCAGGCCTGCGCGCTGCCGCCCGCCATCAGCGAGGGGCCCTGCCGCGCCCCGGCCTCGCCGCCCGAGACGCCGAGGCCGAGGAAGCGGATGCCCGCCGCCTCCAGCTCCGCCGACCGGCGGCGGGTGTCGCGGAAGTCGGCGTTGCCGCCGTCGACGAGCACGTCGCCGGGCTCGAGAAGCGGGCGCAGCGCGGCGATCTGGGCATCGGTCGCCTCGCCTGCCGGCACCATCAGGACGACCGCGCGCGGGCGGGCGAGCGCGGCGACGAGGGCCTGCGGCGTCTCCGCCGCGGTGATCCGCTCCGCGAGCGGTCCCGCCTCGGCGACGAACCCGGGCAGCCGCGCCGCGGTGCGGTTCGTCACGGCGACGGCGAAGCCCCGCTCGGCGATGTTGAGCGCCAGCGCCGAACCCATGGTGCCGAGGCCGACGAGACCGATCCGCGCGCTGCCGTCCATTCCCGACCTCCTGCCCGGCTGCCGCCGAGCTTACCCCGACGGCGCCGGGGCGCAACGGGCCTGGCCTGCCCCGGCGCCGGATTCCGGCAGGTTCCCCCGACGGCGCGGGCGTGCAACCTCAGCGGCGGTGGATCACCGCCACCTGGTCGCGCCGCCGCTTGTCGTAGCCGGCCTGGAACAGGAAGCAGCCCGAGATCAGCGGCGCGAGCGCGTTGAACTCCGCCTCGAGACCGGGGTCGGCATGGCGGAACACCCGCGTCTCCGAGAACGAGCGGAACAGCGCCGCGGTCTTGGTGATGCCCGGCCGCTCGTAGGCCCGGGGCTGCCAGCGCAGGTCCTCGATGATGTAGAGCCCGCCCGAGGCGATCTTCGGGAACAGTTCGAGGAAGGCGAACTGCTGGTGGTGGCTGGCATGGCTCGCATCGTCGATGGCGATGTCGAGCGCGGGCAGCCGTGCCGCCGCCGCGCGGATGTTCTCGCGCCGGTCCATGTCGCAGCGCAGGAAGGTGAAGCGGTCGTGCGCGAACCAGGAGAAGTCGGAGACGTCGAGCCCGTAGATCCGCGCCCTGGGGAAGTACTCCAGCCACATCCGCACCGAAGGCAGGTCGGTCGTCCGGCGGTCCTCGCTCTGCCCGTGCTCCGGTCCGCCGATCTGCAAGCCCATCTCGAGGAAGCGGATCGCGCGGTTGCGGAAGGGGCGGAACAGCATCCCGTAGAGTTCGGTGTAGCGGTGCTTGGCCGAGCCCTTGTCGGAACCGTGGCGGTCGGCCAGCTCGGTCAGGTCGGGCGCGGGCGCGGCGGCGCCCCGGGCGGGGCGGGCGGGCACGGCTCAGACCCCCAGGCACCAGCGCAGGATCGCCTTCTGCGCGTGGAGCCGGTTCTCGGCCTCGTCCCAGATCACCGAGTGCGGCCCGTCCATCACCCCGCTCGTCGCCTCGTCGTTGCGGTGCGCGGGCAGGCAGTGCATGAAGAGCGCGTCGGGCTTGGCCAGGCTCATCAGGTGCTCGTTGACCTGATAGGGGCGCAGCTGGTTGTGCCGCCGCTCGCGCGCGCTCTCGGGGTCGTGCATCGAGACCCAGGTGTCGGTGATCACCACGTCGGCGCCGGCGACCGCCTTCTCGGGATCCCGCTCGATGGTGATCGGACGGCCCTTGGCCGCGGCGAAGTCGAGCCATTCCCGCTCGGGGTCGAGCGGCTCGGGCCCGGTGAAGGTGAGGTCGAAGCCGAACTGCGCGGCGGCATGCGCCCAGGAGGCGAAGACATTGTTGCCGTCGCCCGACCAGACGGCCCTGCGGCCGGCGATCGGCCCGCGGTGCTCCTCGTAGGTCATCACGTCGGCCATGATCTGGCAGGGATGGGTGCGGTTGGTGAGCCCGTTGATCACCGGCACGGTGGCGTGCTCGGCCATCTCCAGGAGCGTTGCCTCCTCGTAGGTGCGGATCATGATGAGATCGACATAGCGGCTCATCACCCGGGCGGTGTCGGCGATGGTCTCGCCGTGGCCGAGCTGCATCTCCCTGCCGGAGAGAACCATGGTCTCGCCGCCCATCTGGCGCACGCCGACGTCGAAGGAGACGCGGGTGCGGGTCGAGGGCTTCTCGAAGATCAGCGCGACCATGCGGCCGGAGAGCGGCAGGGTGTCGTCCGGCGCGCCCCTCGGGCGGTCCCCGCGCGCCGCCTTCATGGCGAGCGCGGCGTCGATCATCGCCCGGAGGGCGGCCGGGTCGGTCTTGTGGATGTCGAGGAAGTGCGGCATCGCGTCTTGCCTTGCTGGCTGGCGGCGGGCCGGGGGGCCGTCTGCCCCCCGGACCCCCCGAGGATACTTGGAAAAGGGGAAGATCAGGAGCGGCGGAACTCCATCACGATGACCGGGGTGCCGTGCCCGAGGGGCCGGACCCGGTCGGCTTCGGGGCCGGCTTGCCGGCAGGCCCGGACGCCGCGCCCCACCGCCGGATCGGGGCCGATCACCACGGCCGGTCGGCGCTCGACCCGGAGCCCTTCCCGGCGCTGGCGGACAGAGCCCGCGGCGTGGCCGCGGCCGGTCAGGCCGGGTTCCGCCTGGACGGTCGCGGGAGCGCCGGCCCCCGCCGGAAAGCCGATGCGCAGCGGAATCGGGCGCCGGCGGGCCGGGCGCTGCTGCGCATGGGTGAGGGACCGGCCGTCATCGCGGACGATGCGCGTGTCGGTCGGGCCGGTTCCGGGGTTCCGATCGGTGCGGGCGGTCCGGACCACCGGGCCGCCTCGCCGGGCGCGGATGCGGGGGCCGGCGGGACGACGCCGCGGCGGCGGGCGGCCGGCCGGCGTCACCGGCACGGAGGCGTGCTCACGCCGCGGCATCGGCCTGCACCGCTGCGGCCGCGCGGTCGAGGCGGGCGACCGCCTCGGCGATCTCCTCTTCGGTGATGGTCAGCGGCGGCAGGATGCGGACCACGTTGTCGGCCGCCGGCACGGTCAGCACCGCCTCGGCATAGCCGGCCTGCACCACGTCGGCATTCGCCGCGCGGCACTTCAGGCCGAGGATCAGGCCCGTCCCGCGGACCTCCTCGAACACCTCCGGACGGGCCGCGACGAGGCCCTCGAGCTTCTGCCGGAGGAGCACCGACTTGCGCTTCACCTCGTCGAGGAAGGCCGGCTCGGCGACGATGCGCATCACCGCGAGCCCCACCGCGCAGGCCAGCGGGTTGCCGCCGTAGGTGGAGCCGTGGCTGCCCGCCGTCATGCCCTGCGCCGCCCGCTCGGTCGCGAGCACCGCGCCGAGCGGGAAGCCGCCGCCGATGCCCTTGGCCACCATCATGATGTCGGGCGCGATCCCGGCCCATTCGTGGGCGAAGAGGCGCCCGGTGCGGCCCATGCCGCACTGCACCTCGTCGAGGATCAGCAGCGCCCCGGTCGCATCGCAGAGGTCGCGCAGGCCCTTCAGGCAGGCGTCGGGCAGGGCGCGGATGCCGCCTTCGCCCTGGATCGGCTCGACCATCACCGCCGCGGTCCTCGGACCGACGGCGTTCCTGAGCCGTTCGTGATCGCCCCAGGGCACGTGCACGAAGCCCGGCATCAGCGGGCCGAAGCCCTTGACCATCTTCTCCGACCCCGCGGCCGCGATCGCGCCGGTGGAGCGGCCGTGGAAGGCGCCCTCGAAGGTCACGATCTCGTCGCGGTCCTCGCCCTTCGCGTGCCAGTGCCGCCGCGCCATCTTGATCGCGAGCTCGGCCGCCTCGGTGCCCGAGTTGGTGAAGAACACGGTGTCGGCGAAGCTCGCCCCGACGAGCGCCTCGGCCAGCGCCTCCTGTTCGGGGATCCGGTAGAGGTTCGAGACGTGCCAGAGCCGCTGCGCCTGCGCGGTCAGCGCCGCAACCAGCGCGGGATGGGCATGGCCCAGCGCATTGACCGCGATGCCCGCGCCGAGGTCGAGGAAGCGCCGCCCGTCGGCCTCGACAAGCCACGAGCCCTCGCCCCTGACGAAGGTCAGCGGCGCGCGGTTGTAGGTCGGCAGCACGGCGGGGATCATCGCGCGGTCCTCGGCTGGAGAAGGCCCATGCGTGCCCGAGCCGCGCCGCTTAGTCAACGCCGGCGCAGCGGCTTCGGGGCGGCACCGGCCGGCAGGAACCGGTGCACGCCCGCCGCCCGGTCGCGGCGGGGCGGCTCAGCGCAGCGTCACCGCGCGGCGGTAGAGGTGCCAGGTCGCATGGCCGAGCACCGGCACCACCACGGCAAGCCCGAGCAGCCCCGGCAGCGCCCCGATCACCAGGCCCGCGGCCACGATCAGCCCCCAGGTCGCCGCCGCGCCGGGGTTGCGGCGCACCACGGCGAGCGAGGTGGCGAGCGCGAGCGGCACGCCCGCGTGCCGGTCGAGCACCAGCGGGAAGGAGACGAGCGCGATGACGAGCGCGGCGGCCGCGAACAGGAAGCCCACGCCGAAGCCGGCGACGATCATCGTCCAGCCCGCGGGCGTCGTCAGCACCTCGGTGGCGAAGGCCGCGAGGGAGGCCGGGGGCTCGGGGCCGAGCGTGGCGAGGTAGATCGCGTAGGCGGCGACCATCCAGAGCACGAAGAGCGCGCCGAGATAGAGGCTGAGGACCAGGATCGCCCCGAAGGAGGGCGAGGAGAAGGGCGCGAAGGCCGCACCCCAGCCGGGGTCGAGCCCGGCCTCGCGCTGCCGGCTCAGCTCCATCAGCCCGACCGAGGCGACCGGGCCGACCAGGGCGAAGCCCGAGACCAGCGGGAAGAGCAGCGGCAGCAGCTCCTGCCGGTAGATGCCCCAGGCCATGAGCAGGCCCGCGACCGGGTAGATGAGGCAGAGGAAGATCACGTAGCTGCGGAAGGCGCCGAAGTCCTCAAGCCCCCGCCTGAGCGCGTGGCGGATGTCCTCCACCCCGATCGCGTTGACCCGGATGTCCTCGGACCGGATCGGCTCGCCGCCCAGCGCCGCCGCGTTCGCGCCGACGTGCTGGCCGGCGTGGGCCAGCGTCTGGGCCGTCCAGGACAGGGGGTTGCCGATGGTCTTGGGCATGCGTGCCTCCCTCGCAGCGGGCGCGGGCCGCGACCGCCGCGGCGCGACCCGCCCGGGCGCCCCGGTCGGGCCGCCCCTCTCCGGCAGGGTAGCACGAAACGGCGCGCCGCGCGCCTCACGATCGGGCGACCGGGGCGGAGAGCCGGGCGTTCCTCCGGGCGCCGGCGCGCGGGCGGCGCCGCGCGGCTTGTCTCCCGGCGCGGCGGTCGGCTATATGGGCGCCTGCCGGAACGCAGCCCGCGCCCGACCCGGCCCGGGCGCCCCTCGCGGAGGAATCCGATGTCCTGGACCGACGAGCGCGTCGAGCTCCTCAAGAAGATGTGGTCCGAGGGCCAGTCGGCCAGCCAGATCGCCAAGGAGCTGGGCGGCGTCACGCGCAACGCGGTGATCGGCAAGGTGCACCGGCTCGGCCTGTCGAACCGGGCCGGCGCGCCGCCCGGCACGCCCGAGCGCGAGCCCGACCGGCCCGAGCCCAAGCCTGCCGCCGAAACCAGGGCCGAGGCGCGGCCGCGGCCCGCGCTGGTCAAGTCAGACCCCGAGCCGCCGGAGGAACGCCCGGCCGCCCCGGCGCCGGCCCCGGCCGCGCGCAAGCCCTTCGTCGCCGGCCAGCCGCTGCCGCCGCAGCCCTCGGCCAACGAGATCAGCCCCGAGGCGCTGGCCTCGGTGCGCGAGGTCGAGAAGAAGGCCCGCAAGCTCACGCTGATGGAGCTGACCGAGCGCACCTGCAAGTGGCCGATCGGCGACCCGGCGACCGACGACTTCTGGTTCTGCGGGCTGCCCACCCAGCCCGGCAAGCCCTATTGCGAGGCCCATGTCGGCGTGGCCTTCCAGCCGATGAGCGCCCGGCGCGACCGGCGCCGGTAGCGATCCCTCTGCCCGGGGCCCGGCGCGACCGGCGCCGGTAACGATCCCGCCGCCCGGCGCCCGCGGCCGCGCCGGCGCGGCATCTTCCCTTCGCCGCCCGGCCGCCCTAGCCTGCGCCCGGCGAACAGGAGCCATCCCCATGACCGCCATCGTCGAGATCCGCGGCCTCTCGAAGGTCTACGCCTCGGGCACGGCCGCGCTGTCGGACGTGAACCTCGACATCCGCGAGGGCGAGATCCTCGCGCTCCTCGGCCCGAACGGCGCCGGCAAGACCACGCTGATCTCCATCGTCTGCGGGCTGGTGACGCCCAGTTCCGGGCGGGTCTCGGTCGGCGGCCACGACATCGTGCGCGACTACCGCGCGGCGCGCGCGCTCATCGGCCTCGTGCCGCAGGAGGTCAGCGTCGAGCCCTTCGCCCCGGTCTGGACCACGGTCAGCTTCTCGCGCGGGCTCTTCGGCCGGCCGCGCGACGACGCGCATCTCGAGAAGGTGCTGCGCGCCCTCGCGCTGTGGGACAAGCGCCACGCCCGCAACAACGAGCTCTCGGGCGGCATGAAGCGGCGCGTGCTGATCGCCAAGGCGCTCGCGCACGAGCCGCGGGTGCTGTTCCTCGACGAGCCGACCGCCGGGGTGGATGTCAGCCTCCGGCGCGAGATGTGGGACGTGGTGCGCCAGCTGCGCGACAGCGGGGTGACGATCATCCTGACCACCCACTACCTCGAGGAGGCCGAGCAGATGGCCGACCGCATCGGGGTGATCGACAAGGGGCGGCTGCTGCTGGTGGAGGAGAAGGCCAAGCTGATGCGCGAGTTCGGCCGCAAGCGGCTCACCGTGGAACTCGTCGCGCCGCTCGCGGCGCTGCCCGAGTCGCTCGCCGCGCGCGGCCTCGCGGTCTCCGAGGACGGCACGCGCGTGACCTACGACTACGACACGCGCGCCGAGCGGACCGGCATCGCCCATCTGCTCGCCGCCTTCGCCGCCGAGGGGATCGCGGTGCGCGACCTCTCGACCCGGCAGAGCTCGCTCGAGGAGGTGTTCCTGCGGCTGGTGGAGGAGAACGCATGAACTGGCGCGGCGTCGTCACCATCTACCGCTTCGAGATGGCGCGGTTCTACCGCACGCTCTGGGAATCGCTCGCCTCGCCGGTGATCTCCACGGTGCTCTACTTCGTGGTGTTCGGCGCCGCCATCGGCGGCCGGATCGAGGAGGTCGAGGGCGTCTCCTACGGCGCCTTCATCGTGCCGGGGCTGATCATGCTGACGGTGCTCCAGCAGTCGGTCTCGAACGCCTCGTTCGGGATCTTCTTCCCGAAGTTCATCGGCACGATGTACGAGATCCTCTCGGCCCCGGTCTCGTTCTACGAGGTGGTGATCGGCTACGTCGGCGCGGCGGCGATGAAGTCGGTGATCATCGCCGGGGTGACGCTCGCCACCTCCTTCCTCTTCGTCGACGTGACGATCCGGCACCCGGTCTGGATGCTGGCCTTCCTGGTGCTCACCTCGGTCAGCTTCTCGCTGCTCGGCTTCCTGATCGGCATCTGGGCGAAGGACTTCCAGCAGCTCCAGATCATCCCGCTCATGGTGATCACCCCGCTCGTGTTCCTGGGCGGCGCCTTCTACTCGGCCTCGATGCTGCCGCCCTTCTGGGAGGGCGTGGCCAAGCTCAACCCGGTGCTCTACCTCGTCTCGGGCTTCCGCTGGAGCTTCTTCGGCCTGGCCGACGTGCCGGTGGGCGTGTCGCTCCTCGCCGTCGGGGTGTTCCTCGGCCTGGGCATGCTGGCGGTCTGGTACATCTTCCGCACCGGCTGGCGGCTGCGCAACTGAGGGGGACGCGCCCCCGGCCCGCCCCGGCGGGTGCGCGGCCCCACTTCCGCCGCGGGCCCCGGCGGTCTATACGCCGGCGCATGCCCGCCGACCCGCCTCCGCTCCTGAACCCGGGGCCCCGCCCCGATCTCGCCCGCGCCGCCGTGCCCGAAGAGGCCCGCCCCGGCCAGCCGCGGATCGGCATGGTCTCGCTCGGCTGCCCCAAGGCACTGGTGGACAGCGAGCGCATCCTGACCCGGCTGCGCGCCGAGGGCTACGCGATCAGCCCCGACTACGCCGGCGCCGAGGCGGTCATCGTCAACACCTGCGGCTTCCTCGATTCGGCCAAGGCGGAAAGCCTCGAGGCCATCGGCGAGGCGCTGCGCGAGAACGGCAAGGTGATCGTCACCGGCTGCCTCGGCGCCGACCCCGACTTCATCACCGGCGCGCATCCGAAGGTGCTGGCGGTGACCGGGCCCGAGCAGTTCGAGGCGGTGCTGGATGCCGTGCACCGGGCCTCTCCGCCGCGGCCCGACCCCTTCGTGGACCTGCTGCCCCCGACCGGGGTCAAGCTCACGCCGCGGCACTACAGCTACCTCAAGATCGCCGAGGGCTGCGACCACAAGTGCCGCTTCTGCATCATCCCCGACATGCGCGGCCGTCTCGTCAGCCGCCCCGCGCGGGCGGTGCTGCGCGAGGCCGAGAAGCTCGTCGGGGCGGGCGTGCGCGAGCTTCTGGTGATCAGCCAGGACACCTCGGCCTACGGCACCGACTGGAAGGACCGCGCCGAGAAGTTCCCCATCGTCCCGCTCGCGCGCGATCTCGGAAGCCTCGGCGCCTGGGTCCGGCTGCACTACGTCTATCCCTACCCGCATGTCCGCGAGCTGATCCCGCTGATGGCCGAGGGGCTCGTGCTGCCCTATCTCGACATCCCCTTCCAGCACGCCCACCCCGACACGCTCAGGCGCATGGCCCGCCCCGCCGCGGCCGCCCGCACGCTCGACGAGATCGCCGCCTGGCGGCGCGACTGCCCCGACCTGGTGCTGCGCTCCACCTTCATCGTCGGCTACCCCGGCGAGACCGAGGCGGAGTTCCAGACCCTGCTCGACTGGCTCGAGGAGGCGCAGCTCGACCGCGTGGGCTGCTTCCGCTACGAGAACGTGAAGGGCGCGCGCTCGAACGACCTGCCGGACCACGTCCCCGAGGAGGTCAAGGACGAGCGCTGGCACCGCTTCATGGAAAAGGCGCAAGGGATCTCGGCCGCGAAGCTCGCCGCGAAGGTGGGCACGCGGGTCGAGGCCATCGTCGATGCGGTGGACGCCGAGGGCGCCACCTGCCGCACGAAGGCCGACGCGCCCGAGATCGACGGCAACCTCTTCATCGACGAGGGCTTCGAGGGCCTCGCGCCCGGCGACATCGTCACCGTGGAGGTGGACGAGGCGGGCGACTACGACCTGTGGGGAAGGCTCGTCTGACGCGCTCGCGCCGCGACAGGGCGGCCCGGATGTCGTAAACTCTCCGGCAACTCGACGGACCATTCCGTCCGGAGGAGGCCATGCGCCTTCTTGCGGCGCTTTCGGTCCTGCCCGTCCTGTCCGGTCCGCTCCCGGCCGCCGCCGACATCTGGCGCAGCTGCTGGGCATCGATCACGGTCTCGACCGCCCATCCGGAGGCGCTGAAGGAACTGGAGGTTCTGGCGCTCCTCGAGGGCCGTGGCCCCTGCCGGAACCGGCTCCATGCCGACCGTTGCCGCGAGCGGGCGCGGGTGGAGATCGACGAATGCCTTGCCATCCTCTGGTCGCGGCACCGCTTCGACGCCGAGCTTCCCTGCCAGTGCCGCGACCGGGGCACCCATCGCAGCCAGGAGCCCCGCGGGGTGGCGTTCCAGTGGGAGGGGATACGCCTCTACCCGCCCCCGAGGTCGCTCTTCCGCGAGACGGTCCACGAGGCCTGCTGCCGGATGGTTCCGAACGGGGGGATGGTCACGGTCCACCTCGGCGGCCTCATCCTGGGCGATCAGGGATGCGCGATGAGCCATGGCCCCTGCACGCAGTCCGAGTTCACGCTCGAGGCGAAGTTCAGCATCGACTGCCCCCACTGGCGCAACGCCCGGCGCATCTGCGACCGGCCGTGAGCCGCCGCTGCCGGGCCGGAAGGTGGACGCCCGTCCTTGCCGGCCCGCCGGCGGGTGTATCATGCGCGCGCGCAGGACGGGCGAAGCACCGCCCCTCCGCGCGATGGGGAGGAGGGCAATCCAATGGACATCCCCCGCGGCTTCATGGTGATCGGTAGCCTCTATCTGCTTCTCGGCATCGGGTTCGGCATCTACATGGGCGCGTCGGGAGACCACACGCTCGCGCCGCTCCATGCGCATATCAACCTGCTCGGCTTCGTGCTGATGACCGTCTTCGGGCTGGTCTACCGGCAGTATCCGGCGATGGCGGCAAGCGGGCTGGCCACGGCGCACTTCTGGGTGCACCAGCTCGGCGCGCTGGTGCTGATGGTGCTCTTGTTCCTGCTGATGACGGGGCGGATCACCGAGGCGGCGATGACGCCCGCGGCCCCGGTCGCCGAGCTTCTCGTCCTGCTCGGCGTGGTGGCCTTCGCGGCGAACGCGCTGCGCAACGCCCGCTGAGCCGGGCCGGCGGCGGCGGCCTCAGGCGAACACGGCCGGCGGCAACGCCGGCCGCACCCGACCCCGCTCCAGCGCGCGGAGGTAGTCCCCCACGCGGTGGCTGCCGGACGACTGCGGCTCGCCGGGCAGGATCCAGTGCACCCGTCCGAGGTGGCGGAAGTTCAGGAAGGCGAAGGGCAGGTAGCAGACCGCGTCGTCGAACCGGCAGAGGTTGAGGATGCGCGCCTCGCCGCGGAACCTGCGCCTGCCGCGCAGCGGCCGGGGCGAGGCGAAGCAGAGCGCAGGGATGCCGAGCGAGCTCGCCACGATCTGCGCCGAGGCCGCGCCCAGCGAATGGCCGATCACGCGCTCGGCCCCCGCGCCCTTGGCAAAGGGGTAGACGATGCGCGCGTGCCGCATGAAGCCCGCGTGCCATTCGCGTCCGCTGTCGCCGGCAGTGACGGCCAGGTTGAAGTCGCCCCAGTCGCTGATCTCGTTCGTGCCGGGGATCAGCAGCGTCCGGTCGCGCAGCAGGAAGGCCTGCGCGCCGTTCAGGTCGAGCCCGGTCGCAAGCCGCGCCCCGAGCGTTCCGTCATAGGCCCTCTGGATCAGATCGGCCGCTTCCGCGATGTCCATGCTCCGCCCCCCGCGCGCTGCGCCGCCGGGCCGCAGCATAGCACGGGGCGGGGGCCCCCGGCGCGCGCCGCGTCGCGCCTCAGCCGACCAGCACGACCAGCCAGGCGAGGCCGCCCGCGATCGCCGCCATGGCCACCGCGGCGCTTGCCATGTCCTTGATGCGCTTGGCACGCGGATCGCGGTCGAGCGAGATGTAGTCCACCGCCGCCTCGATCGCCGAGTTGAGGAGCTCGGCCACCAGCACGACGAGGCCGAGCGCCAGCAGCAGCGCCCGCTCGCCCGGCGTGAGGTCGAGCGCGAAGGCGAGCACCGCGAAGCCGGCGTTGACGGCCGTCCACTGCCTGAGCGACTTCTCCCCCGCCCAGGCCGCGCGCCAGCCCTCGAGCGACCAGCGGCAGGTGTTGCCCAGCCGCTGCGCCTCCTGCCGCAGATAGTCGATCATCGCTGCCCTCCTCGCCCCCCGGCACAGCTTAGGCGAGGCCCGACTGCCGCGCCAGCACCCGGGCCCGCAGGTGTCGCAAGCGTTGCAGACGGGACCGGAAGGTGATGCTATCGTCGCGTGCAACGCCAGCCCACGGAGGTTCGCGATGGCCCGTGACGAGACCGCCCTTTCCCCCGCCGAGGAACTCCGCGCCAACGTGGCGCGCCCCTTCGGCCAGGCCCTGGCCATGCCGAAGTCGGTCTACACCTCGCCCGAGTTCACCCGCCTCGAGGAAGAGCACATCTTCGCCCGGGAATGGCTCTGCGCGGGGCGCGCCGATGCCCTGGCCGAGCCCGGCGACTACATGACGATGACCATCGCCGGCGAGCCGATCGTCGTGCTGCGCGACGCCACCGGCGCGCTCCGGGCCATGTCGAACGTCTGCCGGCACCGGATGTCCACGCTGCTCGAGGGCCGCGGGCGGGTCCGCTCGATCGTCTGCCCCTACCACGCCTGGACCTACGGCCTCGACGGCGCGCTCCGCGGCGCCCCGGCGATGGCGGCCAACGAGGCCTTCTGCCGCTCCGAGATCCGTCTGCCGCAGATCCGCTGCGTGGACTGGCAGGGCTGGATCCTGGTCACGCTCAACCCCGACGCGCCCGATCCCGCCGTGATGCTCGCCGACGTGGACCGGCTCGTCGGCCGCTACGAGATGGCGCGCTACCGCGAGGCCTTCCGCGAGGAGTTCCGCTGGGCCACCAACTGGAAGGTGCTGGCCGAGAACTTCATGGAAAGCTACCACCTGCCGGTCTGCCATGCCGACACGATCGGCCCGACCGTGGACCTGATGAAGATGACCTGCCCCGAGGGGCTGCCGTCCTTCAACTACCACCACATCATCAAGAACGACGCGCTCGACCTGACGCTCGCGCATCCCTCGAACACCACGCTCCAGGGTGAGGAGCGGCGCACGACCTGGCTGCTGTCGATCTACCCCTCGCTGCTCATCACGCTGACCCCCGGCTACTTCTGGTATCTCTCGCTCACCCCCGACGGGCCGGGGCACGTGCACGTGCTCTACGGCGGCGGGCTCTCGGCCGACTGGGCGGCCGATCCCGCGGCCGAGGCGCATTTCGCCCGGCTCAAGGCGCTGCTCGCCGAGGTGAACGCCGAGGACAAGGGCTGCGTGGAGCGCGTCTACCGCGGCCTCTGCGCGGGGCTCAGCGCGCCGGGGCCGCTGTCGCATCTCGAGCGGCCGAACTACGACTTCGCCCGCTGGATCGCCTCGCGGATCCCGGCCTGAGGCACCGGCCGGACCGGGCGCGCCTGCCGCCCCGCGCCGCCCCGGTCCGGCGATTTCGGTTGCCAAGTCGCGGTCTTGGCGCTTAGCTCGGGGCACAAAACAAGGGTGCCGGTGACAGTCACAGTCCTGTTGCGTCTGGCCTGATAACCAGCACCCGGACAACGACCACCCAAGGGGAGATCCTGCATATGAGAAGCGTATCCAAGCTCGCGGCCGGCGCCGCCATCGCCGCCATCGCGACCGCGCCCGGCTTCGCCGCGGCGCAGAGCCTCGAGGAGATCGAGGCGGCCGCGAAGGCCGAGGGCATGCTGACCACGATCGCGCTGCCGCACAGCTGGTGCAACTACGGCGAGGTGATCGCCAGCTTCAAGGCGAAGTATCCCGAGATCACCGTCAACGAGCTCAACCCCGACGCGGGCTCGGCCGACGAACTCGAGGCGATCCGCGCCAACAAGGACAACAAGGGCCCGCAGGCGCCCGACGTGATCGACGTGGGCTTCTCCTTCGGCCCGGCGGCGCAGGCCGAGGGGCTGCTCCAGCCCTACAAGGTCTCGACCTGGGACACGATCCCCGACGACGTGAAGGATCCCGACGGCCACTGGTACGGCGACTACTACGGGGTGCTGTCCTTCGTGGTGAACACCGACCTCGTCGAGAACGTGCCGCAGGACTGGGCCGACCTGCTGAAGCCCGAATACGCCAACTCGGTCGCGCTCGCGGGCGACCCGCGCGCCTCCAACCAGGCGATTCTCGGGGTGATGGCCGCGGGCATGTCCACCGGGGCCGAGCCCGGCGCCGCCTCGGCCGAGGCGGGGCTGAACTTCTTCAAGCAGCTCAACGAGGCGGGCAACTTCGTGCCGGGGATCGGCAAGGCCGGCACCCTCGCCCAGGGCGCCACCCCGATCGTCATCGCCTGGGACTACAACGGCCTTGCCTGGCGCGACGAGCTCGCCGGCAACCCGCCGCTCGAGATCGTGGTGCCGAAGTCGGGCATCCTGGCCGGCGTCTATCTCCAGGCGATCAGCGCCTATGCGCCGCATCCGAACGCCGCCAAGCTGTGGATGGAACACCTCTACAGCGACGAGGGGCAGCTCGGCTGGCTCAAGGGCTACTGCCACCCGATCCGCTTCAACGACCTCGTTGCCCGCGGCGTCGTCCCGCAGGAGATGCTGGACGCCCTGCCCCCGGCCGAGGCCTACGAGAAGGCGGTGTTCCCGACGCTCGAGCAGCTCACCGCCAACAGCGACGCGGTGAAGGCCGGCTGGGACAGCGTGGTGGGCGCGAACGTCCAGTAAGCTGACAGGCGCCCGCCCCGGCCGGTCCGGGGCGGGCGCACGGCAGGGGGCGACGGGGGCGGCATGGCAGAGGTCAGCGCAGCGGAAGGCGCGCGGTCGGCTGCGCGCATGCGCCTGCCGTGGCACTGGATCGGCATCGTGCCCTTCATCGCCTTCGCGCTCCTGTTCCTGATCCTGCCCACGCTCCAGATCGTCGTCGGCGCGTTCCGCACGCCCGCGGGCGCGTTCACGCTCGAGAACATCCGGGGGCTCTTCACGCCCTCGATCATGGCCTCCTACTGGATCTCGATAAAGATCTCGGTCGCCTCGGCGCTGCTCGGCTGCCTGATCGGCTTCGCCATGGCCGCCGGCATCACCGTGGGCGGCCTGCCGGCCTGGGTGCGCGGGCCGCTGCTGACCTTCTCCGGCGTCGCCTCGAACTTCGCCGGCGTGCCGCTCGCCTTCGCCTTCCTTGCCACGCTCGGCCGCGTCGGGCTGGTCACGCTCCTGCTGCGCGACTGGTTCGGCATCAACATCTACGCGATGGGCTTCAACATCCTCAGCTTCTGGGGCCTGACCATCGTCTACCTGTTCTTCCAGATCCCGCTGATGGTGCTGATCATCACGCCCGCGCTCGACGGGCTGAAGCGGGAGTGGCGCGAGGCGGCCGACATTCTCGGCGCCTCGGGCTTCCAGTACTGGCGCATGGTCGCCCTGCCGATCCTGTTCCCCTCGCTCCTCGGCACCTTCGCGCTGCTCTTCGCCAATGCCTTCGGCGCAGTGGCCACCGCCATCGCCCTCACCGGCTCCTCGCTCTCGATCGTGCCGATCGTCCTGTTCGCGCAGATCCGCGGCGACGTGCTCGGCAACCCGCATCTCGGCTACGCGCTCGCCTTCGGCATGATCGTCGTCACCGCGATCGCCAACTTCGCCTACATCTGGCTGCGCGCCCGGTCGGAGCGGTGGCTCAGATGACCCGCGTCTGGTCCTGGGTCGCGCTTGCCGTCGGGGTCGTCTACTTCGCGCTCCCGCTGATCGGCACGGTCGAGTTCTCGCTGCGCAAGCGCCGCGGGGAATACTCGCTCGACGCCTACCGCGAGGTGCTGGGCGACCCCCGCTTCCAGGAGACCTTCGCCTACTCCGTGGTCATGGCGCTCGTCACCATCGCCTTCGGCATCCTGCTCGTGGTGCCCACCGCCTACTGGGTCCGGCTGAAGCTGCCCCGGCTGCGCCCCGTGGTCGAGTTCATCACGCTCCTGCCGCTGGTGATCCCGGCCATCGTGATCGTGTTCGGCTACATCCGGCTGTTCAACACCTCCTCGATCCTGCCCCTCACCGGCAGCGCGCGCGGCACCGACCTGCTGCTGATGTTCGGCTACGCCACGCTGGCGCTGCCCTACATGTATCGCGCGGTCGACACCGGGCTGCGCACGATCGACGTGGCCACGCTGACCGAGGCCGCGCAGTCGCTCGGCGCGGGCTGGGTCACGATCCTCGGGCGGCTGATCCTGCCCAACGTGCTCGTGGCGGTGCTCTCGGGCGCGTTCCTGACCTTCGCCATCGTGATCGGCGAATTCACCATGGCCGCGCTGCTCAACCGCCCCGCCTTCGGCCCCTACATGCAGCTCCTCGGCGCCAACAAGGCCTACGAACCGGCCGCGCTCGCGGTGATCGCCTTCGCCATCACCTGGGCCTGCATGGGGCTGATCCAGCTCGCCACCCGCCTCCAGAGGCACACCCGCGCCCAGAGGCGCTGACCAGAGACGCCGATGCCCTTCCTCGACCTCGTCTCCCTCCAGAAGTCCTTCGGGCAGCTCCGCGTGGTGAAGGACTTCAGCCTCGGCATCGAGAAGGGCGAGTTCATCTCGCTGCTCGGCCCCTCGGGCTGCGGCAAGACCACCGTCCTGCGCATGGTCGCCGGCTTCGAGACGCCCTCGGCCGGCACGATCCGCATCGACGGGCGCGACGTGACCGGGCTCAGGCCCAACCAGCGCAACATCGGCATGGTGTTCCAGGCCTATGCGCTGTTTCCCAATCTCACGGTGGCCGAGAACGTGGCCTTCGGGCTCAAGGTCAAGGGCGCGGACCGGGCCGAGCGCGAGGCCCGCGTGGCCGAGATGCTCCGCCTCATCGGCCTGCCCGATCTCGGCGGGCGCTACCCGTTCCAGCTCTCGGGCGGCCAGCAGCAGCGCGTCGCGCTCGCCCGGGCGCTGGCGCCGAAGCCCCGCGTGCTCCTGCTCGACGAGCCGCTCTCGGCGCTCGATGCCAAGGTGCGCGTCTCGCTGCGCAACCAGATCCGCGAGATCCAGCGCGACCTCGGCATCACCACGATCTTCGTCACCCACGACCAGGAGGAGGCGCTGTCGATCTCCGACCGCGTGGTGGTGATGAACGGCGGCATCGCCGAGCAGGCGGGCGCGCCCTTCGAGATCTACAACCGCCCCGCCACCCGCTTCGTGGCCGAGTTCGTCGGCACGCTCAACCTGCTGCCGGCCGAGGTCGAGGATGCCGCCGCGGGCCGCGTCACCGTCGCCGGGGCGCCGGTGGCGCTCGGCCGGCCGGTGCCGCCGGGGCGGGTCACCCTCGCGCTGCGCCCCGAGGCGATCCACCTCGGGCCCGTCGGGGACGGCGCCGCGGCGCTGCCGGGAAGGATCGACGACGTGCACTTCCTCGGCTCGGTGATCCGCATCCAGGCCTCGGTCGGCGACCGGCGCATCCTGCTCGACACCTTCAACCGCCCCGGACTGCCGCCGCCCTCGCCCGGCACCGAGACCCGCTTCTCCTTCAATCCCGCCGACGTGCTGGTGCTCGAGGGCTGACCGCGCGGCGCGGGCGCCGGTCCCTCGGCCCCCCGACCCGGCCGCCCTCGATCCCCGGGCCGAACGGGCGGCGCGGGCCGCGATCTGCATCCATGCCGCCGGCGGCCAGCCGCGCCGTCGTCCCGGCGCGCCGCCACCCCGACTGCGCCGACCGACCTGCCGCGCTCCGGGCCCGCCGGAGAGCACGCGGGCACACCCCGAAACCGACACGGGCGCAGGTCGGCGGCGGGCAAGACGCGCCCGCGCGGCGCCGCCGAAGCTGGCCGCGAAGGGGGCGGGTCATGGCAGAGCTTTCCTATGCGCGGGGCGCCGCGCTCGTCGTCGGCGGGGCGGTGCTCTGGTCGCTCATGGGGCTTGCGATCCGCGCCATCGGCGAGGCCACGACCTGGCAGATCCTGTTCTGGCGGTCGCTGGGGCTCGCGCCCGTCGTGCTGCTGTTCATCGCCTGGCGCTCGGGCTGGCGGCCGCTCGCGCGGCTGCGCGCCGCCGGCGCCGCGGGCGTGACCGGCGGGGCCGCGCTCGTCTTCGCCTTCGCCGGGGCGATCTACGCGATCCAGGCGACCACGGTCGCCAACGCCGTCTTCCTGTTCGCGGCCTCGCCGCTCATCACCGCGGTGCTGGCCTGGCCCGTCCTGCGCGAGCCGGTGCGGGCCGGAACCTGGGTGGCGATCCTGCTCGCCGTGATCGGCATCGCGCTCATGGTGCGCGAGGGGCTGGCGCTCGGCGCGCTCTCGGGCAACCTCGCGGCGCTGGGCTCGGCGGCGGGCTTCGCCGTGTTCACCCTGGCGCTCCGCCGCGGCCGCACCGGCGACATGTTCCCGGCCACCTTCCTCGGGGGGCTCTTCGCCATGCTGACGGCCGCGGCGGTGCTCGCCGCCTCGGGCCAGGGGCTCGCGATCCCGCCGCGCGACGCCGCGCTCGCGGTCGGCATGGGCGTGCTGCTGCTCGGAGGCGGGCTCGTCGCCTTCACCCTCGGCAGCCGTGCGGTCCCGGCGGCGGATCTCGCGCTGCTCAGCATGGTCGAGGTCATGCTCGCCCCGGTCTGGGTCTGGCTTTTCCTGGGCGAGACGGCCGGCGCGGGCACGCTGGTCGGCGGGGCGGTGCTGCTCGCGGCGCTCGCGCTCAACGCGCTGACCGGGATGCGGCACCGCCACATCACCCCGACCTGACGCCGCCCCTGCCCTGGCCCGTGCCACGGCCCGTGCTCTGTCCGGTGCCGCGGCCCGTGCCCCGGCCGGCCCCTCTGCCGCCGGCGGCGGGACCGCCCTGCACCCCGCCCGGCCCGCCGCGGAAGAAGCGGGTGCGCGCGTAGATCTCCTCCAGCCGCTTCAGCCGGTTCTCGGTGTCGCCCCAGGTCCTGCTCTGGACGCTGGCGACCAGGGTCTCGATCAGCATCAGGATCGAGACCGTCGAATCCCAGGCCGCCGGCACCTCGATCTGGCAGGCCAGCACATGGCGCGCCCGCGCCGCGGCGGGCGAGCGCCAGCGGTCGGTCACCACCACCACCGCGGCGCCCTGCTCGGCCGCCTGCTCGGCCGCCTGCACCACGCCGGCCTCGTAGCGGCGGATGTCGAACAGCACGACCACGTCCCCGGGCGCCAGGTCGAGCATGGCGGCCGGCCAGGGCTCGGCCGGGCCCGAGATCAGCGACACGCCGGGCCGGGCCACCTTCATCAGCGTGGCGAAGTAGTCGGCATGGACATGCGTCAGCCGCCCGCCCAGCGCCATCACCCGGCGCGAGGTATCGGCCAGCAGCGCGGCCACCGCGTCGAACTCGCCGGGGTCGATCTGCGCCAGCGTCGCCTCGATGTTGGCCACCGCCGCCGCCGCGTAGCGCCGCAGCACATGCGCCTCGCCCGCGGCCTCGCCGCGCCGCGCCGGCTTGGCCAGCGGCGAGACGAGCAGGCTCTCCACCTCGGCGCGCAGCGCCGCCTGATAGTCGGAGTAGCCGCGGTAGCCGAGCTTCTGCACCAGCCGCACCACGGTCGGCGAGGAGACATCGGCCGCCCGCGCCAGCGCCGTGATCGAGCCCAGCGCCGAGACCGGATAGTGGCTGAGGATGTGCGTCGCGGCCTGCCGCTCGGCCCGGGTCAGACCGCCGAGCGCGCCGCGCATCTTCTCCTCGATGGAAGGCGCCGTCTCCATGCCCGCACACTCCACGCCGCGCCCGGCCCGAGCCTGCCCGCGCCTGCCCGCCACGGCGGCACTCCGGCAGGCCGCTGCCGCGCGACCATTCTGAAACGATCTTAACAGGCCGGGCAAGACGGAATTGATCTTGACAGAAGCGGTCAGGGCAAGGGACGCTGGGTCCAGAAGGGGGGAGGGAACGTGCCGGCCACCGCGTCTGACCATGCATGCCGCCTCGACCTGCCGCGCGGCCGCGCCGCGGCCGGGGGCTGAAGGGCGATGCCGCGCTTCCTCGTCGGCTTCGTCCGGGCGGTCGAGCGCCTGAACTACCGCGTCGGACGGATGGCGATGTATCTGCTCTTCGTCCTGATGGGCATCCTGCTGTGGTCGTCGGTGACCACGGCCGCCGGCTCCCCGTCGCTCTGGACGCTCGAGATGGCCCAGTTCACGATGGTGGCCTACTACATCCTCGGCGGGCCCTACTCGATGCAGATGGGCAGCCACGTCCGGATGGACCTCTTCTACGCCAACTGGTCGCCCTACCGGAAGGCCGTGCTCGACGCGGTCACCGTGCTCGTCCTCATCTTCTACCTCGGCGTGATGGTCTGGGGCGCGGTCGACAGCATGATCTACTCGCTCGGCCTGCGCTGGACCTGGGTCGAGGTCGCCTGGCTGCCCTTCGACCTGCCGCGCCCGCAGACCGGCTTCATGGAGCGCAGCCCGACCGCCTGGCGGCCCTACCTCTGGCCGATCAAGCTCGTCCTGATCGTCGGCTTCGCGCTGATGTTCCTCCAGGCGCTCGCCCAGTTCATCCGCGACATCGCCATCATCCGCGGCGCGACGATCGAGGAGTTCGTCCGCGCATGAGCTACGAGGCCATCGCCATCCTGATGTTCTCCTCGATGCTCCTCATGCTGATGACGGGGCAGCGCGTGTTCGGGGTGATCGGCTTCGTCGCGGTGGCCGCCTCGCTCCTGCTCTGGGGCACCTCCGGCCAGACGCTCGGCATCCAGGCGGCGCTCAAGCTGATGAAGTGGTATCCGCTGCTCACGCTGCCGATGTTCGTCTTCATGGGCTACGTGATGAGCGAGACGCGGCTCGCCGACGACCTCTACCGGATGTTCCACGTCTGGTTCGGGCCGGTGCCGGGCGGGCTCGCGATCGGCACGATCCTGCTCATGGTGCTGATCTCGGCGATGAACGGGCTCTCGGTCGCGGGCATGGCGATCGGCTCCACCATCGCGCTGCCCGAGCTGCTGCGGCGCGGCTACGACAAGCGGATGATCACCGGCGTGATCCAGGCAGGGTCGTCGCTCGGCATCCTGATCCCGCCCTCGGTCGTGCTCGTGCTCTACGCCATGATCGCGCGGCAGCCGGTGGGGCAGCTCTGGCTCGCCGGCATCCTGCCGGGGCTGATGATGGCCGGGCTCTTCATCGTCTACATCGCGCTGCGCTGCGGGGTGCAGCCGCATCTCGGCCCCGCCCTCTCGGCCGAAGAGCGCGCCGCGATCAGCCGGGCCGAGAAGCTCCGGCTCCTGCGCGCGGGGCTGCTGCCCTTCGCCATCTTCTTCGCGATGATGGCGCCCTTCGTCACCGGCTACACCAGCCTCGTCGAAAGCTCGGTGATCGGCGTGCTCACCACGGTCGGCGCCGCCGTCGTCAAGCGCCGCTTCACCCGCGCGGTGTTCGAGACCTGCACCCGCTCGACGCTGGCCATCACCTGCATGTTCATGTGGATCATCCTCGCCGCGCTCAGCTTCGGCGCGGTCTTCGACGGCCTCGGCGCGGTGCGGGCGATCGAGACCTTCTTCGTCGCCGACCTCGGCCTCGGCCCCTGGACGATCCTCGTGCTGATGCAGCTCAGCTTCCTGCTGATGGGCATGTTCCTCGACGACACGGCGATGCTGGTGATCGTCGCCCCGCTCTACGTGCCGCTCGTCGCCACGCTCGACCTCGGGCTGCCGCGCGACCAGGTGCTGATCTGGTACGGCGTGCTCTACACCATCACCTGCCAGATCGCCTACCTGACGCCGCCCTTCGGCTACAACCTGTTCCTGATGCGCGCCTTCGCGCCGAAGGAGATCACCATGGGCGACATCTTCCGCTCGGTCGCGCCCTTCGTCGGGGTGATGATCCTCGCGCTGGTGATCCTGATGATGTTCCCCCAGATCGCGCTGTGGCTGCCGAGCCAGATCTACATCAAATGACAAGACGGACACCCGGTCCACGGGTGCGGGACTGAGACCTGACAGGGAAAGGAGAGATCCGATGACGACGACGAGACGCCACTTCATCCGCACCGCCGGGATCGGTGCGGGGGCCGCGGCGCTGGCCGCGCCGGCGACGCTGCGCGCGCAGGAGCCGATCCGCTGGCGCTGGCAGACCTACGCGGGCGCCACGCTCGGCCAGTTCGTGACCAAGCCGGTGATCGACGCCATCAACGCGGCCTCGGGCGGCCGGCTGCAGATCGAGCTCTTCTACGCCGACCAGATCGTGCCGACCTCCGAGCTGTTCCGGGCGCTGCAGAACGGCACCATCGACGCGGTGCATTCCGACGACGATTCGATGGCCGCGCCGGTCGACATCGCGGTGTTCGGCGGCTACTTCCCGCTCGCCACCAAGCACGCGCTCGACGTGCCGGTGCTGTTCGAGCAGTACGGCCTGCGCCAGATCTGGGAGGAGGCCTATGCCGAGGCCGGCGGCGTGGTCTGGCTCTCGGCGGCCGGGCAGGATCCCTGCAACTTCAACACGGTGAAGCCGATCCGCTCGCTGGCCGACCTCAACGGCCTCAAGCTCTACACCTTCCCCACCGCCGGGCGCTTCCTCAGCCAGTTCGGCGTGGTGCCGGTGACGATCCCCTACGAGGATGCCGAGGTCTCGGTGCAGACCGGCATCCTCGACGGCATGGCCTGGTCGGGCATCACCGAGGACTACACCGTGGGCTGGGCCGACGTGACCAACTACATCACCGCCAACAACATCTCGGGCGCCTGGATCGGCTCGATGTATGTCAACGAGGCACGATGGGCCGAGCTGCCCGACGACCTCAAGGCCATCGTCAGGTCCTGCATCGAGATGGGCCACCACTACCGCAACCAGTGGTACTGGGGCGGCGAGGCACGCTACCGCGCCACCGGCGACAAGCTGGAGCTGACCCAGATTCCGCCCGAGGAATGGCGGGCGGTCGAGGAGGCGGCGCTGGTGTTCTGGGACGAGATCGCCCAGCAGTCCGAGCGTTCGGCGAAGGTCGTCCAGATCTTCAAGGACTACAACGCCATCATCAGCAAGTCGGGCGTCCCCTACACCTGCAACTGAGCCGCGCGCGGCGCGACGGGCGGGCGCCTCGCCGGGGCGCCCGCCTTCCACGGGAGGAACATCATGCCGGGCAACCTGAGTTTCGCGGAGCTGAAGAAGGCCGTCGCGGCGGGCGAGATCGACACCGTCCTCGTCTGCATCGTCGACATGCAGGGCCGGCTCCAGGGCAAGCGGTTCCACGCGGTGCACTTCGTCGAGCGCGGCTACGAGGAGACGCACTGCTGCAACTACCTGCTCGCCACCGACCTCGAGATGTACACGGTGCAGGGCTACGCGGCGACGAGCTGGCGCAAGGGCTATGGCGACTACGTGATGAAGCCCGACCTCGCCACGCTGCGCCGCATCCCCTGGCTGCCGGGCACCGCGATGGTCATCTGCGACGTGCTCGACCACCACACCCACGCCGAGGTGCCGCATTCGCCGCGGGCGATCCTGAAGCGCCAGGTCGCCCGCGCGCGCGAGATGGGCTTCGAGCCGATGATGGCCACCGAGCTCGAGTTCTTCCTGTTCGAGAAGTCCTTCGACCAGATGTTCGACGAGGGCTACCGCGACCTCAGGACGCTCGGCCGCTACAACACCGACTACTCGATCATGGGCACCACCAAGGAGGAGCCGCTGATGCGGGCGATCCGCAACGGCCTCTACGGCGCGGGGATCCCGGTCGAGAACTCCAAGGGCGAGGCCGAGGCCGGGCAGGAGGAGATCAACGTCCGCTATTCGGACGCGCTCGACACCGCCGACATGCACGCCGTCGTCAAGACCGCCTGCAAGGAGATCGCCCACCAGCACGGCCGCGGGCTGACGTTCATGGCCAAGTATGCCACCGACCGGGCGGGATCCTCCTCGCACATCCACCAGTCGCTCTGGACGACGCAGGGCAAGCCCGCCTTCCTCGACGGCAAGGCGCCGCACGGCATGTCGGCGACGATGCGCCACTACATGGCCGGCCTGCTCGCCCATGCCTCCGAGATCACCTATTTCCTCGCGCCCTACGTCAACAGCTACAAGCGCTTCTGCGTCGGGCTCTTCGCGCCGACCAAGGCGGTCTGGAGCCTCGACAACCGCACCGCGGGCTACCGCGTCTGCGGCGAGGGGACGAAGGCGATCCGCGTCGAATGCCGGGTCGGCGGCGCCGATCTCAACCCCCATCTCGCCTGCGCGGCCCTGCTCGCTGCCGGGCTCGACGGGATCGAGCGCAAGCTCGAGCTCGAACCCCCCGTCTCGGGCGACATCTACCAGGCGGGCCGGGTGCGCGAGATCCCGAAGAACCTGCGCACGGCGGCCGAGCTCCTGCGCAAGTCGAAGATGCTGCGCGCGGCCTTCGGAGACGATGTGATCGACCACTACCACCGCGCCGCGCTCTGGGAGATCGAGGAGCAGGACCGCGTGGTCACCGACTGGGAAGTGAAGCGCGGGCTGGAACGGGCCTGAGGCCCGAAGGAAGGACGACATGACCAGGATGATCCAGTGCATCTCGCCCGTCGACGGGCGGGTCTACGCCGAGCGCCCGGCGCTCGCGCCCGAGGCGGCCGATGCCGCCGTGGCCCGCGCCCGCGCCGCGCAGCGGGGCTGGGCGGCGCGGCCGCTCGACGAGCGCCGCCGGCGCGTGCTCGACGGCATCGCGGCGCTCAACGCGATGAAGGACCGCGTGGTGGAGGAGCTTGCCTGGCAGATGGGCCGGCCCACCCGCTACGGCGGCGAGTTCGGAGGCATCAACGAACGGGCCAGCTACATGGCCGGCATCGCCGAGGAGGCGCTGAAGCCCCTCGTCGCCGAGGACAGCGACCGCTTCACCCGGATGATCGAGCGCGATCCCGTGGGCGTGGTCTTCGTGATCGCGCCCTGGAACTACCCCTATCTCACCGCGCTCAATACCATCGTGCCCGCGCTGATCGCCGGCAACGCGGTGATCCTCAAGCACGCCTCGCAGACGCTGCTGGTGGGCGAGCGGCTGGCCGAGGCGCTGCACGCGGGCGGCGTGCCCGAGGACGTGTTCCAGAACATCGTGCTCGACCATGCGGGCACCGAGCGGCTGATCGCCAACCGGTCCTTCGGCTTCGTGAACTTCACCGGCTCGGTCGCCGGCGGTCAGGCGATCGAGCGGGCGGCGGCGGGCACCTTCACGCCGCTCGGGCTCGAGCTCGGCGGCAAGGATCCGGGCTACGTCATGGAGGACGCCGACATCGACTGGGCGGTGGACGTGCTGATGGACGGCGCGATGTACAACGCCGGCCAGTGCTGCTGCGGGATCGAGCGGATCTACGTCCACCGCCGCCATTTCGACGACTTCGTCGAGAAGTCGGTGAAATGGGTGAACGCGCTGCGGCTCGGCAACCCCTTCGACCCCGAGACCACGCTCGGGCCGATGGCGAACGTCCGCTTCGCCCGGGTCGTGCGCGAGCAGGTGGCAGAGGCCGTGGCCGCCGGGGCGAAGCCGCTGATCGAGCGGCAGAACTTCCCCCAGGACGACGGCGGCGCCTACCTGATGCCGCAGATCCTGGTCAACGTGGACCATTCGATGCGGGTGATGCGCGAGGAGAGCTTCGGGCCCGTGGTCGGCATCATGCCGGTGGCCGACGACGAGGAGGCGCTGCGGCTGATGAACGACTCCCCCTACGGCCTCACCGCCTCGCTCTGGACCGCCGACCCCGAGCGCGCGCTGGCGCTCGGCCGGCGCATCGAGACCGGCACGGTGTTCCTCAACCGCGCCGACTACGTCGATCCGGCCGTGTGCTGGACCGGCTGCAAGGACACCGGCCGGGGCGGTGCGATGAGCATCCTCGGCTATCACGCGGTCACCCGGCCGCGCAGCTACCACTTCCGCAAGGTGAAGCCATGAGCGTTCCGACCGCAAACTGGTCCTATCCCACGGCGATCAAGTTCGGCCCCGGCCGCATCGCCGAGCTCGCCCAGCACGTGAGGGCCGCCGGCATCGCGCGCCCGCTGTTCGTCACCGACAAGGCGCTCGCCCGGCTGCCGATCACCGCCCGCGCGCTCGACCTGCTCGAGGCCGGCGGGCTCGGCCGCGCGCTCTTCGCCGAGGTGGACCCGAACCCGAACGAGGCGAACATGGCGGCCGGCATCGCCGCCTTCCACGCCGGCGGGCACGACGGCGTGGTGTGCTTCGGCGGCGGCTCGGCGCTCGACCTCGGCAAGATGATCGCGCTCATGGCCCGCCAGCGCCCGGAGCTCTCGGTCTGGGATCTCGAGGACATCGGCGACTGGTGGACGCGCGCCGACGCCGCGAAGATCGCGCCCATCGTCGCCGTGCCGACGACGGCGGGCACCGGATCGGAAGTCGGCCGCGCGGGCGTGCTGACCAATTCGGCCACCCACAAGAAGAAGATCATCTTCCACCCCCGCCTGATGCCCGCGGTCACGATCTGCGACCCCGAGCTCACCGTGGGCATGCCGCCCTTCATCACCGCGGGCACGGGGATGGACGCGCTCGCCCACTGCCTCGAGGCCTACTGTTCGCCCGCCTACCATCCGATGAGCCAGGGCATCGCGCTGGAGGGGATGCGGCTCGTGTTCGAGAACCTGCCCCGCGCCTACCGCGCGCCGGACGACCTCGAGGCGCGGGCCCACATGATGAGCGCCGCGGCGATGGGCGCGGTCGCCTTCCAGAAGGGGCTGGGCGCGATCCATGCGCTCTCCCACCCCGTGGGCGCGGTCTACAACACCCACCACGGCACCACGAACGCCGTGGTGATGCCGATGGTACTCGACTTCAACCGCCCCGCGATCGAGGGCCGCATCGCGCAGGCCGCGGCCTATCTCGGCATCGCCGGCGGCTTCGACGGCTTCCGCGCGAAGGTCATGGAGCTGCGCGCCGACCTCGGCATCCCGGCGAACCTCTCGGCGATGGGGGTGGAGCGGGGGCGGCTCGACGAGCTGACCGAAATGGCGCTCGAGGATCCCTCCTGCGGCGGCAACCCGGTGGCGATGACGCGGGAGAACACGCGGGCGCTGTTCGAGGCCTGTCTCTGACCGGCGGGCGAGGCGCGGGGGGCCGGCCCCCCGCGACCCCCCGGGCGGGGGGCCTTCCGCCCCCCGCACCCCCCGAGCGTATTTGGGACAAGAGGAAGCGGCATGGCGGAGGAGGCCGGGATTGCCGTCGTTGGCGCGGGCATCATCGGGCTCGCCTCGGCGCTGCGGCTTGCCGCCGAGGGGCATGACGTCACCCTGATCGACCCCGCGCCGCCGGGTTCCGGGGCAAGCTCCGGCAATGCCGGCACGATCGCCGGCCATGCGGTGCAGCCGGTCGGGACGCCGGCGGTCCTGCGGTCGCTGCCCGCACTCCTGTTCGACCGCGACTCGCCGCTTGCGATCCGCCGCGCAGCGCTGCCGGCGCTTGCCCCCTGGCTGCTGCGCTTCCTGCGCCAGTCGCTGCCCGGGGCCGCCCGGCGCAACGCCCGCGCGATCGCGGCGCTTCTGGCCGACGCCGGGCCGCTCTGGCGCGAGCTTGCGGCCGCGGCGGGGGCATCGGACCTTCTCCGCGACCGGGGCTGTCTCTACCTCTACGACACGGCGGAGGCCCTCAGCGCGGCCGGGGCCGACCTCGCCCTGCGCCGCGCGCTCGGCGTGCGGGTGGAGATGCTCGGCCCGGCGGAGGCAGCGGCGTTCGAACCCGCGCTGCCGCCGGTGGCCGGTGCCGCCTTCTTCCCGGACGCCCTCTTCCTGACCGACCCCGGCGCGATGATGGCGCGCCTGGCCGACGCCGCCAGGACCGCCGGCGTGCGTCTCCGCGCCGCCCGGGTCGAGCGGCTGGCGCGCCGGGCGGGGGGCGTGGCGCTCTCGGGCCCCGGTCTCGAGCTTCGCGCCCGCCGGGCGGTGATCGCCGCGGGGGCCCATTCCCGGCGGCTCGCGGCCCAGGCGGGCGACCGCGTGCCGCTCGACACCGAGCGCGGCTACCACGCGGAATGGGACATGGCGGCCCCGCCGCTCTCCCGCCCGGTCTGCCCGGTGGCGCGCGGCTTCTACCTCTGCCCGATGGCGGGGCGGCTGCGCGCGGCGGGGACGGTGGAACTCGGCGGTCTGTCCGCGCCGCCCTCGCCGCACCGGATTGCCCGGCTCGTCGCCGGGGCGCGCACCCTGTTCCCCGGCCTCGGGCCGCCCGACCGGACCTGGATGGGCTTCCGCCCCTCGATGCCCGACAGCCTGCCGGTGATCGGCGCCTCGCGCGGCGGGGCGGAGGTGATCCTGGCCTTCGGCCACGGCCACATCGGCCTGACGCTCGCGCCCGCCACCGCCCGGATCGTGGCCGACCTCGTGGCCGGACGCGCGCCGCCTGCCGCGGCGGGGCCCTGCACGCCCAGCCGCTTCGGCTGACGGCTCAGGGCCAGCTGGCGTAGCGGCGCTGCTGCAGCTCGACCGTGCCGAGCCGGCTGAGGAGCAGCGACCGCCGGGCGAAGAGCGCCCCCCGCCGCGGCGAATCCGGCGGCAGCGCGGCGAGCTCGCGGTCGATGTCGCGGATCTCGCCGCGCAGGTCGTCGGCCTGGAGCTCCAGCCGCCAGTACTGCCGGCCCCACTCGTAGGCAGGCGCCATCCGCGCGCGCTCGGCCGGGGTGCAGCCCTCGGCGATCGCGCGCCCCTGCCGGCCGACCTCGTAGGCCTTCTGCGGCACGCAGTAGAGCCTCAGCCCCCGCTCGCGCCCCTTCAGCCAGGCCTCGGCATCGGGGGTCACGCCGGCGTCGGCGCAGGCCCGGCGATGCGCCTCGATCCGGTCGGGGCCGCGGCCTTCGGTGCCGTCGGCGAGGCCGATCCGGAACCAGTCGCCGGCCCGGCACTCCTCCTCGGTCAGCGAGGCGCAGGAGACGAGCGCGAAGAGGGCGGAGAGCAGGAGAACGGCGCGCATGCAGGGACTCACCCGTGGCGGATGCCCGCCAGCATCGCCCGGCGCGGCCCGGCAGGCAACCGCCGCCGCGCTTGCGCGCCGCCCTGCGCGGGGCTAGGCGTTGACCCGCCCAAGCCGGAGAGACCCGATGAGGATCGCCCACCGCGAGATCGGCCCCGACCATCCGCCGCTCGTCATCGCCGAGATCGGCATCAACCACGGCGGCGACCTCGCCGTGGCCAAGGAGATGGTGCGGCTCGCCGCCGGGGCCGGGTGCGAGATGATCAAGCACCAGACCCACATCATCGAGGACGAGATGACCGAGGAGGCGAAGGCGATCTTCCCGCCGAACGCCGATGTCTCGATCTGGCACGTGATGGAACGCTGCGCCCTGTCGCTCGAGGAAGAGGCGGAGCTCAAGCGCTACACCGAAAGCCTCGGGATGATCTGGATCTCGACACCGTTCTCGCGTGCGGCGGCTGATTTCCTCGAGACGCTCGACGTGCCGGCCTACAAGATCGGCTCGGGCGAGGCCGACAACCTGCCGCTGATCCGCCACATCGCCCGCAAGGGCAAGCCGGTGATCCTGTCCACCGGCATGCAGACGATCGAGACGATCCGCGCCTCGGTGGCGATCCTCGACGCCGCCGGGATCGACTACGCGCTGCTCGAATGCACCAACCTCTACCCGAGCCCGCCCGAGATCGTGTCCCTGCGCGGGGTGAGCGAACTGCGCGAGGCCTTCCCGAAGGCGGTGGTCGGCTTCTCGGACCATTCCATCGGCCCCGAGATGGCGCTGGCCTCGGTGGCGCTCGGCGCCTCGATCCTCGAGCGGCACTTCACCGACACGCGCTACCGCAAGGGGCCGGACATCATCAACTCGATGGACCCCGCGGAGCTGCGCCACCTGATCGACCGCTCGAAGGAGATCTGGATCGCGGCGAGGAACCCCAAGCAGCGCACCGCGCCCGAGGAGGACGTCTACCGTTTCGCCCGCGGTTCGGTCGTGGCCGACCGCGACCTGCCCGCGGGCCACGTGATCCAGGAGGCCGACATCTGGGCGCGCCGGCCGGGCTCGGGCGAGATCCCGGCCTACGACTTCGACCGGGTGGTGGGCAGGCGGCTCAAGCGGGCGGTGACGCGGAACACGCAGTTGCGGTGGGAGGACCTGGGGTGACGCTGACCCGGGCCGACATCGGCTGCTGGCTCATCAACCTGCCCCGGGCGACCGACCGGCGGCGGAAGATGGAGGCCCAGCTCGCCACCATGGACCTGCCCTACA